>JAHCJW010000057.1 GCA_026126125.1 Devosia sp. | reverse complement strand
ATAGAGCGAAAACAAGGGGCTGGAGCGGAGGCTGTTCACATGGATCCGATCTTGCCGCCTTCGGCAAGGTCACCTGGCCTTGCCGTCCTCGACCAGAATGCGGCGGCGACAGGAATCGGCGATCTTCTCGTCATGGGTCGAGATCAGGAAGGTGGTTTTTTCCTGCGCGTTGATCTCGGCGATCAGGTCCATCACCTGGATGGCCGATTCGCGGTCGAGATTGCCGGTCGGCTCGTCGGCCAGCACCAGTTCGGGGCGGTTCATCAGGGCCCGGGCGATGGCCACCCGCTGCTTCTGCCCGCCCGACAGCTTGGTGGCGAGAAAATCGATGCGGCTTTCAAGGCCGACGCGCACCAGCAGCTCCCGCCCCCGGGCACGCGCCTGCGCGGTTTCCCGCCCAGCCCGCACCGCAGCGGGAAAGATGACATTTTCCAGTGCGGTGAAATCGGGCAGCAGATGGTGGAACTGGAAGACGAAACCGATATGACGGTTCCGGAACTCGGTGAGATCGCGGTCGCTGGCCTTGGTCAGGTCTTCCCCCAGCATCACATGCTGGCCCGAACTTGGCTTCATCAGCGTGCCCAGAATGGTCAGCAGGGTGCTCTTGCCCGATCCTGAAGGCCCGAGCAGCGCCGACAGCTCGCCCTCGTCCAGTCCAAGGCTGAGCCCCTTGAGCACGCGCGTCTCGGCCTCCCCCTCGCCATAGGTCTTGACCAGGCCGCGAACCTCCAGCAGCGTACTCATTGGCCGATCACGGAAACGGGGTCGACGCGTCCGGCGGCGCGCGCCGGCAGGATGGAGGCGATAATGGCGCCGATCGCGGTCAGGGCCACCGCCAGCCCATAGGCCCCCTGGCGCACATCCACCGGCAGGCCGCCGGGAGGCGCCAGTTCGGGCACCGGAAAGGGCGAGAGCGCGGCATAGCCGAGCCCAGCCCCGATAAGCCCCCCGATCAGGCCGATCAGCGCCCCCTGGGTCACGAAAACGAAGATGACGAAGCCCCGCCCCGCCCCCATGGCGCGCATGATGCCAATTTCCGGTCTTCGGCGATAGGTGGAGAGCAGCAGCGCGCTGGCCACGCCGATGACGATGGTGACCAGCGCAAAGCCCTTGATCAGGTCGCCAGAGCTGCCTTGCGCGCGCAGCCCGTCCAGCAGCTGGGCATTCCCCTGCGTCCACGGCGTCGCCTTGAGCCCGGTCTGGGCGGCGATGCGCGCCGCGTAGCTGTTGGCCCGGTTGAGATCGTCCAGCTTGACCTCGATGCGGGAAATGCCCTGCGGCATCTCGAACAGCGTCCGCGCGGCCGCAAGGCTGACAAAGGCCGCGCGCCGGTCGAGGCTTTCCACCCCCAGCTCGAAAATTCCGCTGATCACCAGCGAACGCTGCACGCCGCGCTCTGATTGCAGACGCACGACCTGACCAACCCCGATGCCCAGATCATCCGCCAGCGCCTTTCCCAGGATGACGCTGGCATGGGTCAGATCCGTGCTTCCCGACACCAGCGCCTTTGAGATATCGGCAATGGCGGAAACCTTGTTGGCCTCCACCCCGGTAACGCTGACCGGCGCGGTGATTTGCCCGCGCGCCAGAAAGCCATTGCCCACGATCTGCTGCGATGTCGCCGCGATACCGGGCAAGGCCTCGATCAGCGGCATATAGGCATCGGCGGTTCGCAATTGCGTCCGTTGCCCGGTGGCGCGTTGCGCGACCATCAGGGCGCCGGCACTGGCCGGCAGCAGCGATTCGGCGTCCCGGCTCGGCTCTTCGATGGTGATATGGGCAATATTGCCCACCGTCCGCTGCACGAGGAAAACCGCCAATCCCCCGATCAGCGCGCTCATGAACACGAAGACGAACACCCCCACCGCCACGCCGGCGATCAGCAGCCCGGTCTGCGACTTGTTCGCCGACAGATATCGCAACGCGATCTTCAAGCCATAGAGCATGGGCCTATTCCACCACCGCCAGATCGCCATCGGCCACGGACGAAGGCTCGAGGATCACCAGATCGCCGGCCGCCAGCCCTTCGAGGACGACGACGCGATCGGCCGGCCAGTCCGAGAGCACGATGGGGCGCACCCGCGCGATGCCATTTTGTAGCACCATGACGTGGCTTTCGGTGCCCTCGGTGACGATCGCCCCACGCGGCACGGTCAGGGCAGCCTCCATTTCCGCCACGATGATATTGGCGTTGACCGTCAGCCCCACCGGCAACTCCACCGGATTGTCGAAGGCGATGCGAATGGCCCGCCCGCCGGTCGAGGGGTCAACCGTGGGCGAGGCGAACACGATATGGCCATGCTGGGCCACCGTGTCGCCGACCGGCTTGAGCAGCGCTCCCAGATTGGTCCTGATGCGCGCCGAATAGAGCTCGTCCACATCCGTCGCCACCTCCAGTTCGTTCAGATTGGCGATGGTGAACAGCTCGCTCTGCGGATCGACCAATTGCCCGCGATCCACATTGCGCTCGAGGATCACGCCGCCAAGGGGCGCGATGATGGTGTATTGCGACAGCTGGCTGTTCGCCTCCGCCAGCGCCGCCTGCAAGCGCTCGACCTCCCTGCTGGCGGCCGAAAGCGCCAGCTCGGCGTTTTCGCGGCTGGAGCGGGCCACATTGTCCCCTAAGGCCACGGCGCGATCGGCATTGGCCTGCGCCTGCGTCCGGCTGACAATTCCCGCCTCCAGCGCCGCCTGCGCCTGATCGACCAGGGTCAGCGACTGCGCGGCATCGAGCCTCACCAGCACATCCCCGTCCGCGACCGCATCGCCTTCGCGAACCAGCACTTCGACGACCTGCGCCGAGACCGGGGGACGGACGGAGACGACCTCGCGCGCCACCACCCGGCCATTGACGGCGAGCACCTGAGCGAAGGGGCCGATGGCCAGTTGCTCGACGCGCACCGCGGCCGGTTTCGGCTCCCACGGCCGCTCGGCATAGGCATAGAAGGCGCCGGCGGCCAACACGACGATAAGCGCGATCTGCCACCATGCGCCGCGGCGCCGGCGTGCTGGTTTCCGGGACGGCTTGTCGTCGCTCATCGGGCTCACTCGGTTGTTCACTTCACACTCATACGGTCGCTGCGACCTTTCGGTTCACATCGAAGTGACCGGCCTCCTCATTTTGCACAGGCGAGCGTGAATTTTTTGATTTTCTCCGCAACGGAGACAGAACAGACGAGCCTCGGCAAACGAGCGGAAAGGCATGCGCACCCCTGGCACGAGGGTGCCGCCCCCGGGCTCAGACCCGAGAGCAAGGTGCTTTCGCCAGGGGCGGAACGGGTAGCGAATGCGGCTATTTGTCCTGCAAGGCTTCCGGCACGTTTTCCAGCTTCAGTGGCGTCGTGGCGGCGGCATAGCTGGCAAATGTCTCGCGCTCCACCCCTTCGGTCAGCAACCGGCGATGATAGGGTGCGTCGAAAATGCCCATCCATTCTTCATCGGTCCGGCCCTGCTGCAGGAAATACCGGTCGCCGCCATGGCAGGAGAGGCAATTTTGCACGAACAATTCCTTGCCATCGAGCGGCATCGCCGCCAGCACCGTCGCCACCGCGCCCTCCACCGGGGCGGCAAGGGGCAGGTTGAGCGCCAGATACTCGGCCAGCGCCCGCCGGGCCTCATCCTCTGCGATGGCGGAAAGCTCGCCGATCCAGCCTTCCGTTTCGAACGTTTTGCCCAATAGGCCAGCCAGCATGGCAGCATCGTCTCCGGCAAACAGCGCCAGGCTTTCCTTGGGGCCGGGCGGCAAGGCGGCGCCCGCATCGGCCAATAGGGGCGACGAGACGACGAGCGTTGCAGCGAGCGCCGAGAGAGCAACGGTCCAATTACGGCGCCTTGCGGAACGGGTCTTGGCAGATATCGACATGAAGGCCTCCTGTCCTTTCGTTCGAACCGATTGATGATCCGGTCTTGCACCGCATGGCCGGCGCATGATCATCTATACCGCCACAGAGAACCGACAGGGTTGACCTGTGTCAAATTCAGCGGACAAGCCGCTGCTATTGTCGGCTGACGGATTTGCACGATAGCGGCGATTGGGAGAGCCATGACGGTCAGGAGGGTGAATGGCTTCGATCCCTGGTTCGGCCCGGTGCCGGCCTATGGCGCGCCGACCGCGATAATCCCCCGCACCATCGCGCTGCTCGGAGACGACACGCCCGGCCTGCGCCCCGTCTTCGCGGTCGAGACCGGCGCCCCGGTCGCCGCCGGAGAGACGCTGTTCGTTGACAGCAAACGGCCCGAACTGCGCCATGTCGCTCCCGTCGCCGGCACTGTGCGCGACATCCGGCGCGGCCCCCGCCGCAGCTTCGATCGCCTGACGCTGAGCGTCGAGGCGGGCGAGGCCAAGGCTTTCGCGATTCCCGCCCCGCTCGAGCGCGACACGCTCGTGGCGCTGATGATCGAGGCCGGGCTGTGGGTCGGCCTTCTCGCCCGCCCCTTCGGCCATGTTCCCGCGCCCGACACGCAGCCCGCCGCCCTCTTTGTCACCGCCATCGACACCCGACCGCTGGCGCCGGACCCCGCTGCCATCATCGGCGCGCATCGCGCCTTTTTCGAGCGTGGCCTCGCCGCCCTGCGCCTGCTCACCCCCGGCAAGACCTATCTCTGCCAGCGCAGGGGCGCCGGGCTGCCCGCCGTCGAGGGCGTGGTCGAAGCCGGCTTTTCCGGCCCCCACCCCGCCGGTCTCGCCGGCACCCATATCCACTATCTCCACCCGGTGGGCAGCGGCGACACCGTCTGGCACATCGCCTATCAGGAGGTGATCGCGCTCGGCCATCTGCTTGCCACCGGCACGATCTGGCAGCATCGCGTCATCGGCCTCGCGGGCGACGGCACCCTCCGGCCCGCCCTCGTCGAAACCGTGCCCGGCGCCGACCTGCACGATCTTTTCGCTGGCCGCCTCATCGATGGTCCGGTTCGCCTCATCTCCGGTTCGCCCCTCGACGGGCGACCCACGCGCTATCTCGCCCGCGCCCATCACCAGGCATCCGCCCTGCGCCACGCGCCCATTGCCGAGCGCCGTGACTGGCTCGGCCTGGCCGCCACCTGGCTGGCGCGCGGCAGCGGCGCCCTCATTCCCAATCGCCTCCATGAACAGGCGGCGCCGCCCGGCCTCCTGCCCATCCCTTTTCTGCGAGCGATCAGCGTTGGCGACATCGATGCGGCGCGGCGCCTCGGTGCCCTCGAATTCGTCGAGGAAGACATGGCGCTGCTCGCCCATGCCGATGGCGGCGCCGCCGATTACGGCCGCATGCTCCGGCGGGTGCTGGCTGAGCTGGAGACAGCGCGATGATCCCTGCCCGCCTCGCCGCCCTTGCCACCCATCGCCTGACGCGCGGCCAATTGCCGGTGCTGGCCGGGCTGCTTCTGCCGCTGTTCTGGATGCTGGTGACGCAAGGCCCGGCCGTGCTCTTGCGCCTCGCCCTCATCGGCGCCATCACCCTCGGCTGGCAGATCCTGTTCGCGCGCCTGCGCGGTCAGGGCTTTGGTCTTGAAGGCATTGCCGCCGCCACCATCGTCGCGCTTCTGGCCCCCGACACGGCGCCGGCCTGGCAATTGGCGCTCGGCACCAGCTTCGGCGTCGTCATCGGCCTTTTGGTCTTCGGCGGCCATGGCCGCAATATCCTGCACCCTGCCACCGTCACCCTCGCCTTCCTGATGTTTTCCTTCACCAGCGAGGCCTATCGAATCACCCCCGAACTGCCGATCTGGACGCTGGCCCCCGCTGCCCTGTTGCTGCTGGCCTCGGGTCAGGCCAATTGGCGCCTGCTGCTCGGCGCGCTCATCGGCCTCATCGGCCTGGGCTGGCTTCAAACCGTCCCCGAGGCGCTGGAGATGGCCGGCACCGGGCTGTTCTGGCTCGTGCTCCTGTTTCTCCTGGCCGATCCGGTCGCCTCCGCCGCCACCAATGCGAGCCGGCTGCTGCACGGCCTGCTCTTCGGCCTGTTGACCGTATTGTTCCTCCAGACCGGAACCGCCATCAGCACGCTGGTCTTTGCCACCCTGATGGCGGCGATTTTCGCGCCCCTGCTCGATGCCATGGCCATCGCCGTCAACGCCCGCCGACGGGAGCGCCGCCATGGCCGCTGATCGCAAACCCAATCCCTGGCAGCGCTTCCTCGCCCGCCCCAATACCGACCGCACCAAGACCGTCGGCATTGCCCTTCTCGTCGCCATTGCCTGCGGGCTTTCGGTCTCCATCGCCGCCGTGGCGCTGCGCCCGCTGATCGCCGCCAATATCGTGGCCGAGCGTCAGGCCCTGATGCGCTCCATGCTGTCCGGCCTGCCCGGGATTGGCGAGATCATCGCCGAGGCCGGCGCCGATGCCGTCGAGATCGCCATCATCGACCTCGATGCGGGCGCCCGGACGCAAGCATTCGACCCCGCCGATTTCGATCCCCTCGCCATCGCCGCCGACCCCGCCACCAGCACCGCCCTCTCCCGCGCCGAGGATCTTGCCGGTATCGGCCGGCGCGAGAATTTCGCCCAGGCCTATATCGTGCGCCGCGACGGCGATCTCGCCCTGCTCGTCCTGCCCATCTATGGCAATGGCTACCAGTCGACCATCCGCGCCTATCTCGCCCTCGAAACGGACCTCACCACCGTCGCCGCCTTCACCGTCTACGAACAGGGCGAGACGCCGGGCCTCGGCAGCCGCATTTCCGAGCCGGGCTGGCAGGCGCAATGGGCCGGTAAATCCGTCTCCGAGGACGGCGAGGTGGTGATCGAGGTCGTGCGCGACGGCGCCTCCGGCCCCCATGAGGTGGACGGCATTTCCGGCGCCTCGGTCACCGGCTACGCCGTCACCGACATGATCCATTTCTGGCTCGGCCCCAAGGGCTTCGGCCCCTGGCTCGACACGCTCCGGCAGGGAGGGGAATGATGCTCAAAAGCCTGCACACGGTCACCGACCCGCTGCTCGACAAGAATCCGGTCACCGTTCACATCCTGGGCATCTGCTCGGCCCTCGCCGTCACCACCTCGGTCTCGACCGCGCTCACTTTGTCGCTGGCGCTGATCGTCGTTCTCACCATCGCCGCCGGCATCATCAGCCTCATCCGCCACCACATCCCCTCCTCGATCCGCATCATCGTGCAGATCACCATCATCGCCTCGCTGGTCATCGTCGCCGATCAGATCCTGCAGGCCTTCGCCTATGCGATGAGCCAGCGGCTTTCGGTCTTCGTCTCGCTCATCGCCACCAATTGCATCGTGCTCGGCCGCACCGAGGCCTTTGCCCTTAACAATCGCCCCCTGCCCGCCATGCTCGACGCGCTGGGCAATGGCGCCGGCTACGCCATCGTGCTCCTCGTCGTCGCCTTCATCCGCGAGCTGCTGGGCGCCGGCACGCTGATGGGCTTTGGCATCTTGCCGCTGGTGGCGGAGGGCGGCTGGTATCAGCCGATGCGCCTGATGCTGCTCGCCCCCAGCGCCTTCATCATTCTGGGTCTGCTGGTCTGGGCGGTGCGCAGCGCCCGGCCGGCCCAGCAGGAGCCGCGCGAATTCACCCCCTACGCCCCCGAGCGGCAGGTGCAGCCATGATCGAGCTGTTCCAGCGGGCGATTTTCGAGGAAAATCTCGCCCTCGCCTTCTTTCTGGGCATGTGCACCTATCTGGCCGTGTCCAAGCGCCTCGATACCGCGCTCGGCGTCGGCATCGCGCTGATCGTCGTGCAGGCCATCAGCGTCCCGCTCAACCATGTGCTGCACGCCTATCTCCTCAAGGCCGGTGCGCTGGCCTGGCTCGGCCTGCCCGATGTCGATCTGGGGTTCATGCGCCTCATCACCTTCATCGGCATCGTCGCGGCGCTGGTGCAGGTGCTCGAAATGCTGCTCGACCGGTTCCTTCCCGGCCTCTATCGCGCCTTGGGCATCTATCTGCCGCTCCTGGCCATCAATTGCGCCATCATCGGGGGCAGCCTGTTCATGGTCGAGCGGCAATATGATCTGGCCGAAAGCGCCGTCTATGGCCTGGGCACCGGCATCGGCTGGGCCCTGGCCATCGTCACCCTTGCCGCCATCCGCGAGCGCCTGCGTTATGCCGATGTTCCCAGGGGCCTCGAAGGGCTGGGCATGGCCTTCATCGTCACCGGCCTCATCGCCATGGGCTTTTCCGCCTTTGCCGGGGTGCGGGTGCTATGATCGACATCCTCCTCGGCCTCGTCTTTCTCTCGCTCCTGCTGGTCGCCCTGGCGCTCTTGGTGCATGGCGCGCGTGAGCTGCTGCTGCCCTCGCGCCCGGTGACCATCACCGTCAACGGCACGCGCCCGGTTCCCGGTGCCGCCAATCGCAAACTCCTCGACATTCTCAACGAAAACGGCATCGCCGTTCCCTCGGCCTGCGCCGGGGCGGGCACGTGCGGCCTCTGCCGCGTCAGCGGCCTCGAGGGGGCCGGCGCGCCCCTCCCCACCGAAGCCGCCCGCCTCTCCCCCGCCGAGCTGCGGGGCGGCATCCGCCTCGCCTGCCAGGTGCAGGTGCGTCACGACATGGCCGTCACCGTCGACGAGGCCATGCTTGAGGTCTCGACCCTGGTCTGCCGCGTCGTCGCCAGCCGCGCGCTCACCCCGCTGATCCGCGAAGTGGTGCTGGCCGTGCCCGAAGGCGCGACGTTCGGGTTCACCGCCGGCGGCTTCGTGCAGGTGACCGCGCCCGCCTATGAACTGGCCTTTGCCGATCTCGATATTCCCGAGGCCCATCGCGCCGCCTGGAACGGCATGGGCCTTCAAACGCTCGTCGCCCGCAGCGCCGAACCGGTCGCGCGCGCCTATTCCCTCGCCAGCCGCCCCGCCGACAAGGGCCTGATCGTGCTCAATATCCGCCTCGCCACCCCGCCCCCTTCTGTCCCCGACGCCATGCCGGGCGTGGTCTCCTCCTGGCTCTTTTCCCGCCAGCCCGGCGATCTGGTCGAACTGGCCGGCCCCTATGGCCATTTCGGCGCCCAGACGACGGAAAAGGAAATGGTCTTTATCGGCGGCGGCGTCGGCATGGCGCCCCTGCGCGCCATCATCGCCGACCAGCTCGAACGCCTCGGCACCACCCGCAAGATCAGCTTCTTTTACGGCGCGCGCTCCGCAGCCGAGCTGTTCTATGGCGAGGAATTCGACGATCTCGCCAAGCGTTTCCCCAATTTCAGCTGGACCCCGGCCCTGTCCGACCCGGCGAGGGGCGACGCCTGGCCGGGCGCCACCGGCTTCATCCACGACGTGGTCTATAACGTCTATCTCAAGCACCATCCGGCCCCCGAGGATTGTGAATATTACCTCTGCGGCCCACCGCTGATGATCCAGGCCGTCTACGCCATGCTCGAGGATTGCGGCGTCGAGCGCGACGCCATCTTCAACGATGATTTCGGGATCTGAGCCATGACCATCACGCGACGACAGCTTTTGGGAACCATGGCCGGTCTGGGGGCCCTTGCCGCTTGCCCCGCCATGGCCAAAGACACCGAGTGCCTCTCCGGCCGTGCCTTTGGCACCTCATGGTCGATCCTCCTGCCCGATGGCGGGGCCGACGATCTCGTCCATGCCGTTCCGGCGCTCTTCGAACGCATCGACCGCGCCATGAGCCCCTTTCGGCCCGACAGCGAGATTTCCGCCTTCAACCGTGCCGGCGCCGGCGCCCTCCCGGTTGGCCCCGACTTCGCCCGCGTCACCGCCGAGGCCCTGCGCCTCGCCGGCCTCAGCCAGGGCGCCTTCGATCCCACCATCGGCCCGCTGGTCGGCCGCTACGGCTTCGGCCCCATCCATGGCGAGCGCCAGGGCGACTTCACCGCCCTCTCCTGCGCCCCCTCCTCCATCGCCAAGACCAGGGCGGCGCTCACCCTCGATCTGTGCGGCATCGCCAAAGGTTATGCGCTCGACCTGCTGGCGGCCGAGCTGCGCCAGACGGCCCGGGACAATTTCCTCATCGATATCGGCGGCGAAGTTCTGGCCGCCGGCCTTGGCCCGCACCAGCGGCCCTGGCGTCTCGGCATCGCCGATCCGCTCTCCGGCGGTCTTCACACCCAATTTGCCGCCACCGACCTCGCCATCGCCACCTCGGGGGACGCCATCAACGCCTATGAGGTCGCCGGGCGCCGCTACAGCCACACCATCGACCCCAAAACCGGCGAACCGGTGCGCAACGCCCTCGCTTCCGTCTCGGTGGTCCATCCCTCGGCCATGACCGCCGATGGGCTCGCCACCGCGCTGATGGTGCTCGGCCCGCAAGCCGGACCGGCCTTTGCCGAACGGCACGATCTTGCCGCGCTCTTCCTCTTGCGCACGGGCCAAAACCGGCTCGACGCCATCGCCAGCCCTGCCTTCACCGCTCTCGCCGAGGCTTAGGAGCCCGCCATGCAGACCATTCTCGCCGCCACGCTGCTCCTCATCCTCGCCGTCGCCGCCCTTGCCCTTGGCGTCATCTTCGGCCGCCCGGCGCTCAAGGGCTCGTGCGGCGGCATCGCCTGCGGCGGCGCCTGCCACGCCTGCCCCGATCGCGAAGAGGGCGCATCGTGACCGACACCCCCATTGCGCGCATCGGCGATATCATGAAGACCGATCTGGTCACCCTGGCCCCGGCCACCGAAATCGTCCGCGCCGTCGCCATCCTGCTCGACGCGGGCGTCTCGGGCGCCTGCGTGCTCAATGGCGAAGGCGAGCTGGTCGGCGTCCTCTCCAAACGCGATTGCCTCAAGGCGGCGCTCAGCGCCTCCTATTACCGCCAATGGGGCGGCACCGTCGCCGACTATATGTCAGCCGATCCGCAGACGCTCGACGCCGACCTCGATCTCGTCAGCGCCTGCGAGGTGATGATCACCAGCGCCTATCGCCGGTTCCCGGTGCTGCGCCACGGCCGCTTCGTCGGCCAGATCAGCCGCACCGACCTGTTGCAGGCGCTGAGCCGGGAATGGCGCTGACCCTTAGAGCATCGGACCGAAAAGTGTACTCACGGTTTTCGGATAATCCGATGCGTAAACAGGGGATTAGAGCGGCGATTTGCGTTCGACAGAACGCACGCCGCTTTAGTCGTAGCGCCCTATGGCGAGGTCGGTCGCATCGATCTCGGGCGGGCGGCCGCTGACCAGGTCGGCGATAAGCCGCGCCGAGCCGGTGCTCATCGTCCAGCCCAGCGTGCCGTGGCCGGTATTGAGAAACAGCCCCTCGATGGCGGTCGGCCCGATCACTGGCGTTCCATCCGGCGTCATCGGCCGCAGGCCCGACCAGAACGAGGCGGTCGAGACATCGCCCCCGGGGAAAAGATCGGTCACCGAATGTTCCAGCGTGCGCCGGCGGGAAAGCCCCAGATCGTTGGTATAGCCGGAAATCTCCGCCATACCGCCAACCCTGATGCGATCGCCCAGCCTGGTGATGGCGATCTTGTAACTTTCGTCCAGCACCGTCGACACCGGGGCCAGCGCCGCATCCGAAATCGGGATGGTCAGCGAATAGCCCTTGACCGGATAGACCGGCAGGGAGATGCCGTGCTGGCGCAGCAGCAGCGGCGAATAGGAACCGAGCGCCACCACGACGCTGTCCGCCGCCATCGTCCCGCGCTCGGTGACGACACCCCTCACCCGCCCGCCCTCGACATCAAGCGCACGGATCGTCGTGCCATAACCGAAATTCACCCCCAAAGCGGCGGCCTTTTCCGCCAGCGCCGCGGTGAACTTGAAGCAATCGCCGGTCTCGTCGAGCGGCGTCAGCAGCCCGCCGACGATCTTGTCGCGGGCATGGGCCAGCGCCGGCTCCTGCCTGATGCAGCCATCCCGATCCAGCACCTCGAAAGGAATACCATCGGCGGCCAGCGCCGTGACGTCCTTGGCCGAGGCATCGAGCTGGCTCTGGGTGCGGAACAATTGCAGCGTGCCCTGCCGGCGCCCGTCATAGTCAATGCCGGTTTCGTCCCGTAGCTGGGCGATGCTGGCGCGGCTGTAATCGGCCAGCCGCAGCATCCGGCTCTTGTTGACGGCATAACGGCCATAGGTGCAATTGGCCAGCATCTGCACCAGCCACGACACCATTGCCCCGTCGAGCTTGGGCCGCAGCACCAGCGGCGGATGCTGCATGGTCAGCCATTTCAGCGCCTTGAGCGGAATGCCCGGCGCCGCCCAGGGCGAGCAATAGCCGAAGGAGAGCTCGCCGGCATTGGCGAAGCTGGTTTCCAGCGCCGCGCCGGGCTGGCGGTCGAGTACGGTGACCTCATGCCCCGCCTTGGCCAGCTGATAGGCCGAGGTAACGCCGATGACGCCGGCACCGAGAACGATGACTTTCATTTTGCCTCGCTGACGGCCACGCCGTCCATTCCGGGATAGCGCCGGGCAAAGCGCGAACCGAGCCCAGTCAGGATTTCATAGGAGATGGTGCCGGCGTCCTGCGCCAGCGCCTCGAGCGTCTGCTGCCGCCCGATCATTTCGACATAATCGCCCGGCTTCAGGGTGCCCTCCGGCAGGGCGGAAATATCGACCACCATACTGTCCATCGACACCCGCCCGGTAATCGGCAGCCGCTGGCCGCCGAAATAGGCCGCCCCCTGGTCGGAGAGGGTGCGCGGCAGGCCATCGGCATAGCCCGCGGCCAGCGTCGCCAGCCGCATCGGGCGCTGCGCCACATGCGTTCCACCATAGCCGATCAGCGCCCCCGCCGCGACACGGCGGGTCTGGATGACGGCGATATCGAGGCGCACCACCGGCTGCATCGGGTTGGGCCGGTCCCCCATCGGCGCTCCGCCATAGAGCGCGATGCCCGAGCGCACCATGGCGCCGTGAAACGCCGGGCCGAGGAAAATGCCGCCCGAATTGGCAAAACACAGTTTTGCCCCGGGAAAATCGGCGAGGGCCCGCGTCATCTCCCCGAGCTGCGCCCCATTCTGCGCATCCTCGGCCGCATCGGCCGAGGCCAGATGGCTCATGACGAACATGAGCTCGATCCGTCCGCTCGCGGCGAGCATGGCCGCCGCCTGCCGCTCTTCGGGCATGAGGCCAAGGCGCGACATGCCGGTGTCGACTTGCATCACCGCCGGCAATACGCGGCCCAGCGCCGCTGCCAGATCAGCCCAGCGCCGCAATTGATCAAGCGAATTGATCACCGGAACGATATTGGCGGCGGCACAGGCCGCCTCCCCGCCCGGCAAGATGCCGTTGAGAACGAAAAGCCGGCTCGTCTCCGGCAGCGCCGCCCGCAGGCTCAACGCTTCGCCCAGATGAGCGACGCAGAAATTTTCGCATCCCTCGAGCAGCAGCGCCCGCGACACGATCCCAGCGCCCAGCCCATAGGCATCGGCCTTGACCACCGCCGCCACCGGGCGCTGCGACACATCTTTCAAATAGGCGTAATTGGCCCGGATCGCGGCGATATCGATCGTCAGCACGCCGGACGGCGCAATCGCATGGCCCGCATCGGACGCAGACATTTTTCCCACCATGGCAGCCCCCTCGGACCCACCACCAACTCTATTGCGGAGATCGACGCATTTCCTATCAAAGATGGATTGAATATGCGAAAATCCCGCCGATAATGGCAGCTCCTGTCAAGGTTTCGCATATTCGATCATGACCGCCCTCGACGCCATCGACCGCAATATCCTGCGCCTCTTGCGCCTCAATGCCCGCATGCCCAATGCGCAGATCGCCGAAGAGGTGGGCTTGTCCGCCTCCGCCTGCCTCCGGCGCATCAAGCTGATGGAACAGAGCGGGGTCATTCGCGGCTACACCACTATCATCGACACAACCAATCTGCCCTCGCCCATCGCGGTGATCATCGACATCGTGCTCGAGCGCCAGACCGAGGATTTCTTCGACCGCTTCGAAATCGCCGTGCGCCGTTATCCCGAAATCCGCGAATGCTATCTGATGACCGGCGGCTATGATTATCAACTGCGCGTCGATGTCGAAAATGCCGGCGATTTCGAGCGCATCCACCGCGACATCCTGTCGGCCCTGCCCGGCGTCTCGCGCATCCATTCGAGCTTTTCCATCCGCAACGTCCTCGCCACCCCGCCCCCGGGACGCAGAGCATTTACTTCGAGTACGTGAACGGGATCTATTCTTCCCTCAGCCCAACCCAGCGCACCGCGGCGTGGACCGCCCGGACAAGCCGGGCGGTGAGGGTCGCGGGTCACGACATGCCCTGTCGCGACGCTCAATACAGATCGTAGACCGCGTCCGCCGGCAGGGCCAGCAGCCGCTCCGTCATGTCCTTTTTGAGCCATTCGAGGCGCGCCTCTTCCGCCGCCGTCCGCTCGGCCTGCCGGCCCAGCGCTTTGATTTCCGCGCGCACGAGCCCCTCGCGGATGCGCAGGCGCACTTCGGTGTCGCCATAGCGCAGAATGAACACATAGCCCTTGAGCGTTTCCCCGCGCTCGGGCTGCGCCAGCTCGGGATCGACGTGGTATCGCCCCTCGGTCAGCGAGCGCGTCACCATTTCGAAGGCATCGCGCGCCCCCGGCCCCTTGAACGGGGTGCGGATGGCGATCTGCCGCCGCTCGGGCGGGGCGCCTCCGGCCAAAAGCGGCAGCGCCCGCTCCAGCACCTTGAAGCCATGCGCCACCCCGCCGGGAAAGCCGAAGCCGTGATAGCGCATCAAATCGGCGAAGCTGTAGCTGAGCTCCTTGCCGTTCTCGCGAACGATCAGCTGTGTCTCGGTCATCGTGAATAGTCCTTGTCCAGTTCTTGGCGCATGAAGGGCAGGAAGCCGTCGAGAAAGCGCGTCGTCGCCGGCATGAAATGGCTGCCATGGTGATAGAAGGGGTCGAGGCTGGTGATCAGCATGCGCCCGCCGGTCGTCACCTCGTCGATATAAAGAATCGGCTTGCCGCTCTCATTGACGGCCAGCACCTCGGCGCCGGCAGGCACGTCGTACCAGCCATGCAGGTGCCAGGTGACGTCCTTTTGCTCGAGATGGCGGAACAGGCCGTGTTCGGGCCTGGATATGCGCACCCCAAGATCGGCGCCCGGCGTCAGCCACCACCAGAAATTGGTCGGCTGCGGTGTGAAAGTGATGCCGGGCAGGAACAATTCGCTGTCGCTTTCGCCGGTGGCGATAATGGTGCCGCCCTGGTCGAGATAGGCCCGAAGCTGCGCCCTGTGCGGCTCCATGCGGTCGGCCGGCGTCCGGCAGGGGATCAGCACCACGTTGAACTCTTCGAGCGCGACGTCCGCCAGCGCTTCGGGCCGCACCAGCCGGTCGAAATAATGCGCGTAACGCGGGCTTTCAAAGCTCTCGATATGATAATAGGTGCCGGGGTGAATGGCGAGAATGGCCATCAGATCTCTCCCATGGTCCAGGCGATGATACGGGGCGCGACGAGCGCGTGATTGGGATTGGGGCCGCCCATGCCGCCAATATCGTTGCCGGCGTGGGAGAACATCCGCCCCCCGCCCGGCAGCGTCCATTCCCAGTCGATGGGCTGTTTTTCCGGCCCGATGCCATTGATGGCCAGCGCGCCCTGCGGCAGCGGATTGTGCCCGCGCCCGTAAAAGCCGGCCACACCCTTGTTTTCCTCAAAGCTCGGCTGGTCTATGCCGGCAAAGATCGGGTGCTCGTTGAGCCGGGTCAGCACCAGATCCGCCCGCCGCGCCTTGGCGATGGGCGCATAGCTGCCCAATCCCGCAAGGAACGGCCGCAGGATATGGCCGTTGAAGAACCAGCGTCCGCCCCGCGCCATCAGCCGGGCGAGTTCGGGCGCATGGTCCATGAAACCGAGCTGGTCGAGATGGCTGGTGGTGATGAGCCCGCGCGCCGCGGTGAAATGGGCAGGCGTCAAGTCGCGCTCGCGCACGATGACGGCGTCGCCGCGCTCCTCGGCCAGCAGGAACAGGCCCGGCGGCTCGCCATAATGGGAATGGATCAGCAGCAGGCTGCCATTAGGGGGATGGTTGGTCATTCGGTGCCCTTCAACGCACGATGATGGTTCTGGAAACAGCGATTTTTTCGCCATTGACCGCATATTCGCTGTGATCATTGGCATTCAGCGTCACCTCGATCCGGTGCTGGCCCTGCGCCAGGCCGGCGAGGTGATAGGCATGGCCATAGAGACGGCCGAGCTTGACCCCATCGACATAGATATGGGCGTGTCCTCGGCCGGAACTGTGGCTCTGGTTCACCTGCTCGGGCGCGAACACGAAATTCTCGGTGAACAGATAGAGATTGATCCCGCTCATGGCGTCTTCAACCAGCAGCAGGTCGGTGATGCGCGGCGCCGTCGCGGCCTCGACATTCATCAGGGCATGGGCGTGGCCCGGCTCGCCCCGGGCTGCGGCCGCATGCGCCATGGCGTCCTGCGACAGCGCCGACGGGCTCATCGCCAGCAAAAGCGCGAGCGCCATCGAAAATATAGCCTTCATTGCGTTGTCCTCTGGAGCATCGGAGCGAAAAATATCCTCACGGTTTTTGAGCAATCCGATGCGTAAACAAGGGGTTGGAGCGGCAATTTGCGTTCGGCAGAACCCACGCCGCTCTAGTCATGGAGCCGGCGATAGCGGCGCTGGGCATGAACCAGCGGGCCATCATCGGCACGGGAATGGATGGCGCAGACGGCGCCGAAGATGACGAAATGCGTCCCCACGAGGCTCGTCTGGCTGACCGAGCAGTCAAAGCTGGCCAGCGCCGGCGTCAGCACCGGCGCGCCGGTATCCCGCCGCGTCCAGCTCTCCTCGGCAAACCAGTGCTCGCGCGGCAGCGCGCTGCGTCCGGCGAACCGGTCGGCGAGGTGGCGTTGCTGCTCGCCGAGCAAATTGACGCTGAACACACCATTGGCCAGCAGCTTTTCCGGCACCCGGCCCGCCTGGTGGAGACAGATCAGCAGCAGCGGGCGCGGCGCATCGGCCGAGACCGAGGCCAGGGCGGAAACCACCACCCCGTCCCGCCCCGCCGGCCCATCGGTGGCGACGATGCTCACCGATGTCGCCATCTGCGCCATCGCCTCGAGAAAGGCCTGGCGCGTCGAAGGCTCCGCCTCTGCGATCGGCGCCGCCATCATGCCGTGCGCGCCGCCTTGCGCTCGGCCTCGCTCTCGCTCAGCCAGGGCAGCATGCCGGCCAGCATGCGCGTCGTCGCCGGCATGAAGAAGGCGCCATGGTGGAAGAAGGGATCGAGCGTGGTCGCCACCAGCCGGCCGGGCGCATAGGAGACAACGTCTTCGAACATCTGGCATTCGCCCTCTGCCGTCTCGACCAGGCTTTTCTGGTTGGGATGCAGCGGCTCGAAGGCGCCATGCAGGTGGAACGTCACGTCGTCCTTGCCCAGATAGCGGCTGACGGCGTGGCCGGGATCGCTCATGCGCAGCCCCAGATCCGCGCCCGGCGTCAGCCACCACCAGAAATTGGTCTGCATCGGCCGGAAGCCGATATCGGGCAGCCAGCTGTCGGGGAAGGTTTCCCCCATCGCCACCAGCGTGCCCCCCTCGCGCATGAAGGCCTGCAACTGCCCGCTGAGCGGGGCCAGGAAATAGGCATTGGTGCGGCAGGGAATGATCAGGATATCGAAAGCACTGAGATCGGTTTTCGCGACGTCGCGCAGATAGACGACATGGTCGAAGAAATCCTTGAACGGCTCGCGGGTGATCGAATCGTGATGATAATGCTGGCCGCCATCGATGATGGCCATGACGGGTTTGCCGGACGCGCTCATGCTGCCACCTTCGAGGTTTCTGCCAGCCAATCGAAAAACTTCTGGATGACGGGCAGGCCCTGCGGCCCCTCCAGCATCAGCACCGCCCAGAGCTCGACCCCGGAATGGACGAAGATCCGCCCGCCCTGCGGCCGCTCATACAGCCAGTCGACCGCCACATGGTCGGGGCCGACCGAATGGATGACCAGCGCGCCCTCGGGCGGCGGGTTGCTGCCCCGCCCGTAAAATCCGGCCACGCCCTTGCGCAGGGTCAGGCTTGCCGCCGAAATCCCCTCGAACAGGGGATGCGCGCTTTCGCGATGGATGGTGAGCTCGTTAAGCCCGCGCTTGGCCATCGGCTCATAGCGCCGGAGTTCGGGCAGGAACGGCCGCGCCACATGCCCGTTGATCAACAGCGTGCCGCCCGCATCGAGATAGGCGGCGAGCTTTCCCGATATTTCCCCCAGATGCACCTGATCGGCGCTCATCGAGAGCAAAACGGCGTCATATCCCGTCCAGTCGAGCCGGTCGGTATCATATTGCTGATAGAAGTGGATCTGGTGGCCGCTCACCTTGGTGAGGGCCGGCGGCGGCCCGCCATAGGCGTTCTGCACATAGAGGAATTGTCCTGCCATTTGTCGTCTCCCCGGAGAAATCTCGTCACGCGGCGGCGATCAGCCGTCGCGTGTAGTCCTGCGTGGGGCGCTGCACGACATCGTCGGCCTGCCCCTCCTCGATGATCCGCCCGTCCTTGAGCACGATCAGCCGGTCGCAGAAGTGCCGCGCCAGCGCGATGTCATGGGTGATGAACAAGAAGGCGGTATCGAAGCGCACCCGCAGGTCTTCCATCAGCTGCATGATTTCCATGCGCACCGACTGGTCGAGCATCGAGGTCGGCTCGTCGGCGATGATCACCCTGGGCTCGGTCACCACCGCCCGCGCGAAGGCGACGCGCTGGCGCTGGCCGCCGGACAGCTGCACCGGCCGGCGCGACAGGAAATGCCCGTCCGAGGGCAGGCGCGTCGCCTCCAGCGCCGCCTTGACCTTGCGCTCAATCACCGCGTCGTCGCGCTCGCCATGGATGCGCAGCGGCTCGGCCACCACATCGCGGATCGACATGCCGTTTCTCAGGCTCTGATAGGGGTCCTGGAACACCATGTGCACGGCCTGCGCCATGGTCTTGCGGCCATCGCCGCCCAGCGCCGCCAAGGGCCGGCCATTATAGAGCACCGTCCCCGTATCCGGCCCGATCATGCCCATCACCAGCCGGGCGATGGTCGATTTGCCAGCGCCGCTGCCCCCCACGAGGCCCAGTTTTTCTCCCCGCCGCAGGGCAAAGGACACATCGGACAGCGCCTGATGCGCCGTGCCCCAGCCCAGCCCGAGAAAGCCGTTGGGATAAAATGCCTTGGAAACGCCCTTCAGCGCGATCACCGGCTCGGCCTCGGCGCGCACGCCGACGGGCCAGAGCTTGGCATCGTCGATCTCGGGCAGATTGTCGAAGAGATCGCGCGTATGCTGGTGCGTCGCCCGCGCCCTCAGCTCGGCCGGCACCCCCTCATCGACCAGTTTGCCCTGATACATCACCGCCAGCCGGTCGGCATGGCGGGCGATCAGCGGCAGATTGTGGGTGACGAACAGGATGGACAGCCCCAGGCTCCGCCGCAGCGAGAGCAGCAGCGCCATGATGTCCTCCTGCACCAGCACGTCGAGCCCGGTGGTCGGCTCATCGGCGATCACCACTTCGGGCGTGTTGCACAGGGCGATGGCGATGACGGCGCGCTGGCGCATGCCGCCGGAAAGTTCATGCGGATAGCTTCGGGCATGGGCGGGCTTGAGCCCGACCTTTTCCAGCCATTCGGCGACCTTGGCCTGTTTTTCCTTGCCCTCGAGCCGTGCCCCCCGCTCCAGCGCCTCTTCGAGCTGGGCGCCGATGGAGAGAACCGGATTGAGCGCATTCATCGCGCTTTGCGGAATGAGGGCGAAGCGGCGGCCGCGCAGGGCGCGCAGCGCTTCGGGCTCGAGCGCCAGCAGGTCCTCCGCGCCGAGCCACACCGCGCCATGGGTGACGCGGGCCGGATGACGGAGAAGGCGCAGAATGGCGAGGGAGGCGGTGGTCTTGCCCGAACCGGATTCGCCGACCAGGCCCAGCCGCTGCCCCGCCGGCACATCGAAGTTGGCGCCATCCACGGCGCGCACGACGCCGTCGTCGGTGTGATAGTTGACCGTGAGGTCGCGAACCTGCAGGCCGTCGACCATCCCTATGTGCTCCGGCGCAGGCGCGGATTGGCGAGCTCGTCGAGGCCGGCCGTGACGAGATAGAGGCCGACGAACAGGACGACGAGGACTGTCACGGGTGCGAGGATCCACCACCACAGCCCAAGCAGGAACGCCGACTCGCTCATCATCCAGTAGATCGTCATGCCGAGGGTGGGTTCCGACGGCGCGCCCAGTCCCAGCGCCTCAAGACCAATTGAAGCGAGCACGGCCTGCGCAACGG
>JAHCJW010000056.1 GCA_026126125.1 Devosia sp. | reverse complement strand
GGCCGGCCTGCGCCGCGCGGTGGTGGTGGTCGCCACCTCCGACGAGGCAGCGCTGATGCGGCGCCAGGCCGCCTATATCTCGCTGTCGCTTTCCGAATATTTCCGTGACGAGGGCAAGCGCGTCCTGTGCATGATGGACAGTCTCACGCGCTTTGCCATGGCCCAGCGCGAGATCGGCCTGTCCATCGGCGAGCCGCCGACCGCCAAGGGTTATCCACCGACCGTGTTCACAGAATTGCCACGATTGTTGGAACGTGCGGGCCCTGGAACGCCTTCTACCGGTTCCATTACCGGTCTCTTTACCGTTTTGGTGGAAGGTGATGATCACAATGAGCCCATTGCCGATGCCGTGCGCGGCATTCTCGATGGGCATATCGTGATGGAGCGCGGCATTGCCGAGCGGGGGCGTTATCCCGCCGTCAACGTGCTCCGGTCCATCTCGCGTACCATGCCAGGGTGCGTGCCGCTCGATTTTCGACCGGTTCTGGCGCGGGCGCGGGAGCTCATGTCCATTTTCTCGGACATGGAGGAGCTGATCCGGCTGGGGGCTTACCGCAAAGGGTCAGATCCGAAGGTGGACCGCGCCATCGCCATCAATCCCAGGCTGGAGGCGTTTTTGAGCCAGCAGCGGGAGGAAACGACGACGATCGAGCAGGGCTATGAGCGCCTTCGCGAGATCATCGCCGAGGCCGATGCCGAGGTCTGACGGACGGAGCCGGAGCCGCCGGTCCGGAACTGACTTGATGTGTAAGGAGTACAGGTCTTGAAATCGCGCAGCGAGAGCCTCATCAGGCTCAAGAAGTTCACTGTGGACGAGAAGCGCCGCCAGGTCATGCAGATCGAGATGATGGTCGCCGACTTCGAGCGCATGGCTGCCGAACTCGACCAGCAGATCGAAATCGAACACAACAAGACCGGCATTTCGGATGTGGCGCATTTCGCCTATTCGACTTTTGCCAAGGCCGCCCTGCAGCGGCGCGACAATCTTCTGGCTTCGGCCAATGACATGCGCGGCAAGCTCGAAACCGCGCAGGACGAACTGGCCGAAGCGCTCGAAGACCTGAAGAAGGTCGAGCTTCTGGACCAGCGCGAGCATCAGCGCGAACGCGACGAGCAGAACAAGCTCGAACAGGCCGAATTCGACGAAGTCGCCCGCCTGCGCTTCCGCAGCAAATAACCCGGCAATTCAGCCGTTTACCCATAAAAGAGGCCCGCCGGCATGGCGGGCCTCTGTTTTTGTCCGTTCGCCTCGGCGACACGGAGCGGCGGCTTATTGCGGCGCGACGACCGGAGCGGCCGGGGCCATGCCGTTTGCCGGCATGGCCGGATCGACGGGCTCATCTTCGGCCCAGACGAAGTCGGGGGCATTGGTCAGCGCTTCGGCGGTGGTGGGCACCACCCAGCGTTCGGTATTGTCATGGGCGAGGGTGAACTCGAGCGAGTGGAAATCCACGGCGACGGATTTTTCGCCGATGCCGAGAAAGCCGCCCACGCCGATCACCACCGCGGTGATCTGGCCATCGGCCGAGAAGACGATATCGTTGATGGTGCCGATTTCCTCGGCGTCCTCACCGGCGCTGGAATAGACCGGCTGGCCGATCAGCCGCGTCCCCAGATTGTCGGTGTCGGCGACGACATAGCCGGAGGACATGTCCCAGGGCTCGCGCACATCGGTGGTCTGGACGGCGCCGCTGTCGACATTGCTGCCGGTGATGGCATCGGCCGCGGGGGCGACGGGCGCAGCTTGCATGGCCGGCGTCTCGCTGGTCGGGGCGGGTGTTGCCGGGGTGGCCTGCGCGAAGGCACTCGACCCCATAAGCACAGCCATGGCGGTAGTGGTCAAAAGCGTGCGGATCATAGTAGGCTCCAATGGTTCATCGTTGACATGAACAGGGCCGTGCGGCGCTGAAACTTGCCGGTAAAAGCACCGTGCGGCCCGTTATGGTTTGACAACGTCGCGACTCGCCGGGGCGTTCCGTGGCAATTTTTCCGGTTTTGGCTGGAACCATTGAAAAGACCGGCTCCCGCCTCAACGCGGTGCCGGTCTTTGTCCGCCTCCCTGGCGGTTGGTCGCGTCCCTGCGAAAGACAAGAATTCGCGTTCTTGCCCAGCACCACACAATGGCTGCCGCCCGGCAAGGGACGCGCTCTTCGAGCGACAAGCGCACCTTAGCGCAGCTTGTGGGGCAGGAGTCCGTCCTCCGGGTTAATGCGTAAAATTTGTCTTAATCGGTAAGGACCGCGCTCGCCTTGTCGTAGTCGCGCATGGCCCGGTGCGGCATGCCGCCATCGATGATTTCGGGACCGAAGGCGACGAAGCCGAGCTTTTCATAAAGCCCGAGCTTGTCCGATTGCGCGGTGAGGTAGAAGCGCTCGGCGCCGGCCGCGCGGGCCTGCGCCATCGCCGTTTCGATCATCTTGCGCGCGATGCCCTTGCCGCGCCAATACCCCGCCACGGCCACGCGGCCGATCTTGACATGTTCGGGCAGCGCGATCAGGCGCAGCGTTCCCACCACTTCGCCTTCGGCCACGGCGACGAAATGGGTGGCGGTGAGATCGTAGCTGTCGTGTTCCTCTTCTTCGGGAACCTGCTGTTCGCGGACGAACACTTCGCGGCGCAGCGCGAAGGCGGCGTTGCACAGGGTGGAGAAGACGGGGGCGCGCAAGATGACGATCTGTTCCATGCCCCTGTTCTAGCCGCGCCCGAGGATCGGCTCAACTGCGGCGCGAAGGGGCAAATGCACAAGCCTGGGGAGAGCCCGGCCAATATCCGCAGCGGCAGGATTTGACGAAAAAATCCCCGGCACGCGCGATGCCGGGGATCGAGACTGTACGGTGGGGCCCGTTCGGGCGACCGCTTTACCGCGCGTCGGGTTTGTTTCAGATCAGCTCTAAATGCTGCCCACGGTCTTGAGGCGGACGCGCGGATGCACTTCGTTCTGGCTCATGACCACGGTCTGCGGGCGGAACCGCTCGATGATCGAGCGCACATGCGGGCGGATCGAGGGCGAGGTGATCATCACCGGCAATTCGCCCTGCTGGGCCGCCTTTTCGAAGGCGGCGCCGACCGAGGCAATGAATTGCTGCAGGCGGCTCGGCGCCATCGCCAGGTGCCGGTTTTCGCCTTCACCCACCATGGCTTCGGCGAAGTCGCGTTCCCATTGCGGGGACAGTGTCAACAGCGGCAGATTGCCATCGGGTCCGAGATTGACCGAGCAGATCTGGCGGGCGAGACGGCTGCGCACATGCTCGGTAATGGCCTGGATCGAGCGGCCCGGTCCGGCAATCTCGGCGATGCCTTCGAGAATGGTCGAAAGATCGCGGATGGAAATGCGTTCGGCCAGCAGCGCCTGCAGCACCCGCTGCACGCCGGAAACGGTGATCTGGCCCGGTACGATGTCTTCCACCAGTTTCTGCTGGTCCTTGGGCAGGCCCGAAAGCAGCGACTGCACATTGGCATAGCTGAGGAGCTCGGCCACATTGGCTTTGAGCACTTCGGTCAAATGGGTCGAGATCACCGTCGAGGGATCGATGATGGAGAGGCCGCGCAGCTCGGCTTCGTCGCGCAGCGCCGGGTCGATCCAGGTGGCGGGCAGGCCGAAGGTCGGCTCGGTGGTCTGGTGCCCGGGCAGATCGATCTGGTTGCCATAGGGGTCCATGACCATCAGCAGATTGGCGTGGATCTGGCCGTGGCCCGCTTCCACTTCCTTGATGCGCACCTTGTAGTCGTTGGGCTCGAGCTGCATGTTGTCGAGAATGCGCACCGGGGGCATGACGAAGCCCAGTTCCAGCGCCAGCTGGCGGCGCAGCGCCTTGATCTGTTCGGTCAGGCGGTCGGTGCCGGTTTCGTCTTCCTTGACCAGGCCGAGCAGGCCATAGCCCAGTTCGAGCTTGAGATCGTCGATCTTGAGGCTGTCGGTGATCGGCGGCTCGGCGGCGCGGCCGGGGGCATTGGCGGCGCCAGGCGCACCCGGCGCGCCGGCCGGTGCGGCATCGGCGATGGCCTTGGCCTTTTCCACGATCTGGCGGGCGGTCTTGGCCTTGCCGGCACGGAAGGCGGCATAGCCGACGCCGCCGGACAGCGCCAGGAACGGGATCATCGGCATGCCCGGCAAAAGGGCGAGCGCCGCCATGACGGCCGAGGACATGCCCAGGGCGCGCGGATAGCCGGTGAACTGGTCGGACAGCGCCTTGTCGGCCGCGCCGGTCACGCCCGACTTCGACACCATGATACCGGCGGCAGTCGACACGATCAGCGCCGGGATCTGGCTGACAAGACCGTCGCCGATGGTCAGCAGCGTATAGATGCCGCCCGCTTCCTGCACTGACAGGCCTTCCTGCATGATGCCGATCAGCATGCCGGCGGCAATGTTGACGAAGGTGATGATCAGGCCGGCGATGGCGTCGCCGCGCACGAATTTGGACGCACCGTCCATGTTACCGAAAAAGGCGCTTTCGCCTTCGAGTTCGGCGCGGCGCTTCTTGGCGGTGTCTTCATCGATCAGGCCGGCGCTCAGGTCGGCGTCGATGGCCATCTGCTTGCCCGGCATGGCGTCGAGGCTGAAACGGGCGGCGACTTCGGCGATACGGCCCGAACCCTTGGTGATGACGATGAAGTTCACGATCACGAGGATCAGGAAGATCACCGTACCGATGATGAAATTGCCGCGGGTAACGAAATTGCCGAAGGCCTCGATCACGTGGCCGGCCGCCGCCGTGCCCTGGTGACCGTCCGAGAGGATGAGGCGGGTGGTGGCAAGGCTCAAGCCCAGCCGCAGCATGGTGGCGATCAGCAGAACCGTGGGAAAGGACGAGAATTCGAGCGGCTTCTGGATGAACAGCGCGGTCATCAGGATCATCACCGAGAAGACGATCGAGATGGCGAGCAGCGCGTCGACCAGCAGCGGCGGCAGCGGCACGATCAGGATGACGATCAGCCCCATCACGCCCACGGCGAGCGCGATATCGCCCGAGCGCAGCATGTCCATCACGCTCTTCACCGAAGGAAGCGCGAAGCCGGGACGGGGGTTGGAGGCGGGGATGTCGGTCATGGGATCGGGTTACCGCGATAGAAAGTCGGAAAGGAAAGCGCGGGGTCGTGACCCCGCGCCGTTCAGGCTACGCTGCGTCGTTCGCCGGGCTCGGGGACGCTCATCCCCTCGTCCGAATATTGATTGAGCTTGTTGCGCAGCGTGCGGATCGAGATGCCCAAAATATTGGCGGCATGGGTGCGGTTGCCCCAGGTGTGGTCGAGCGTGTCGAGGATCAGCTCGCGCTCCACCTCGGCCACGGTGCGCCCGACCAGGGCGCGCGACATGGCTTCGGCGGTCTGGGCCAGTTGCTGGGCCGGCGAATGCGCCCGGACAGCTTCCGCCAGGCCCATGCCGTCGGGCAGCACGATGGCTTCCGGGCCGATCATCGAGCCGGTGGCCAGCAGCACGGCGCGATGCAGGGTGTTTTCCAGTTCGCGCACATTGCCCGGCCAGGGCGCCTGCAACAGGGCTGCACGGGCCTCTTCGGACAATTCGCGCTGCGGCAGGCCATTGGCCTTGCTGTATTTGCCCACGAAGTGGTCGGCCAGGGCCACGATGTCGCCGGGCCGGTCGCGCAGGGCGGGCAGGCGCAGATTGACCACGTTGAGGCGGAACAGCAGGTCTTCGCGGAACGAGCCTTCGCGCACCGCCTCGGCGAGGTTGCGGTTGGAGGTGGCGAGAATGCGGATATCCACGGCCACCGGCTTGGTGCCGCCGACGCGGTCGATGACCCGCTCCTGGATGGCGCGCAGGAGCTTGGCCTGCAGGCGGACATCCATTTCCGAGATTTCATCGAGCAGCAGCGTGCCGCCCGAGGCTTCCTCGAACTTGCCGACGCGGCGGGCGATGGCGCCGGTGAAGGCGCCCTTTTCGTGGCCGAACAGTTCCGATTCGAGCAGCGCTTCGGGGATGGCGGCGCAGTTGACCGAGATGAACGGCCGGCCGGCGCGCTTGGAGCGGGAATGCACGAAGCGGGCGATGACTTCCTTGCCGGTGCCGCTTTCCCCGGTGATGAGGATCGAGGCGTCCGAGCCGGCGATCTGCTCGGCCATCTTGACCACCCGGCTCATGGCCGCGTCGCGATAGAGGAAATCCTCGCTTTCGCGCGACACCGCCTGGATGACGGCGGCGATCAGCGTCGCGTCGGGGGGCAGGGGGATATATTCCTTGGCGCCGGCGCGGATGGCATTGACGGCGGCGGCGGCATTGGTCTCGACGCCGCAGGCGACCACCGGAATGGCGATGTGTTCGGCATCGAGCGCGGCGATGAGCCCGGAAATGTCCATCATGACATCGACGAGCAGCAGGTCGGCGCCGCGCCCGGTGCGCAGGGCGGCCATGGCGATTTCGATGCTGGGGGCGTGGGCGACGCGGGCGCCGCCATCCATGGCCATCTTGGTGGCCTGGCTCAACTGGCCTTCCAGGGTTCCGACGATCAGGAGGCGCATGCGTCTGGCTCCTTATTGAGGCTTGATGATCTCGGTCATGGTGACGCCGAGCCGGTTTTCCACCAGCACGATTTCCCCACGGGCGACGAGACGCTCATTGACGAAGATCTCGACCGCTTCGCCGACCTGACGGTC
The DNA here is from genome assembly GCA_026126125.1 of Devosia sp. Taxonomy (GTDB): domain Bacteria; phylum Pseudomonadota; class Alphaproteobacteria; order Rhizobiales; family Devosiaceae; genus Devosia. The sequence continues at coordinate 13,498 of JAHCJW010000056.1, read as the reverse complement.
GAGTTCGACGACGGTCCCGGTGTCGATCTTGAGCAGGGATGCGACGGGCATCTTGGTGCGGCCCAGCACGACCGAGACGCGCACGGGCACGTCGAATACCGCTTCGAGATCGGCGGCGGTGCGCTCGACATGCAGGTCTTGCAGGTCCTCGTGCGCGGGCGGCGCCATTTCGCCGACGCCCAGTTCCTCGTTGGCGCTCAGGTCGCTGTCCGATTCGGTCGGGGTCATTCACCGCTCTCCTTGGTCTTGTTGGCACCGCCCAGGGCGGCCAGATATTGGGTGATCTGCCGGTCGATTTCGGCAGAGAGTTCGTCGGCGTCGCGAATGAGGCCGCCATCGACCCATTCGAGCCGCCCGTCGCCGAGGCGGATATCGGGGTCGCCCATCACCACCAGCCGGCCGGAAAAGCCGGAGCTGGCGATCTGCTCGGTCGCCAGGTCGCGCAGGGCGTCGGCGAGGTCGGGATGGCAGCGGATCACCAGATGCGGCACGCCCGACAGGCTCGGCAGGCATTCGGCGATCAGCGCTTCGAGTTCGGTGGTCGGCCGGCTGGCGATGAGATGGGTGGCCAGTTTCTGCCCGACCGATTTGGCCAGCGACACCGCCTCGCGGCGATGGCGGGTGACGGCCTCGTCGAGCGCCACGCTCATGCGCCCAGTATGGGCCGCCAGCGTGCCGGCGGCGGCGGCGACGGTCTGCGCCGCCGTCGCGGCCGCATTGCGCTCGCCGGCGCGAAGCCCTTCGGCATAGGCCTCTTCGCGGGCCTGCTCGACCAGTTGCGCCACCACTTCCTCGGGCACGCCAACCGGTTCGGGCACGATGACGGGCTCGGGCGCGGCCATTGTCGGGCGCGGGCGCTGGGCCAGATCGAGATCGAAGGTAAAGCGGGCGAGGGCGGTCATGATCTTATGCCACCATCTGGTCGTCGGACTTGGACTTGACGATGAGGATTTCGCCCTTGGCGGCCATGTCCTTGGCCGTCGAGACCATGCGGCTCTGGGCTTCGTCGACATCCTTGAGGCGCACCGGCCCCATGCCGGCCATGTCGTCCTGCAGCATCTTGGCGGCGCGGGCCGACATGTTCTTGAAGAAATAGTCCTTGATCTGGTCGCTGGCGCCCTTGAGGCACAGGGCCAGTTCGCGCTTGTCGGCGCGCGAGAGCAGGGTCTGGATGGCGGACATGTCGAGCCGGCCCAGATCTTCGAAGGTGAACATGAGCGACTTGATGCGTTCGGCATCCTCGCGGCTCTGCACTTCGAGATTGGTTAGGAAGCGCGCTTCGGTCTGGCGGTCGAAGGAGTTGAAGATCTCCGCCATCTGCTCGTGGCTGTCCTGGCGCTTGGAATGGTTGAGGGTCGAGATGAACTCGGTGCGCAGCGTGCTCTCGATCTTTTCGAGAATGTCCTTCTGCACCGCGTCGAGCCCGAGCATGCGCTGCACCACGTCCATCGCCAGTTCCTCGGGCAGGACGGCCAGCACTTCGGAGGCGTGATCGGGCGCGATCTTGGACAGGATCACTGCCACGGTCTGGGGATATTCGTTCTTGAGATAGGCGGCGAGCACGTCGGCCTGCACATTGGAGAGCTTCTCCCACATGTTGCGCCCGGCCGGGCCGCGGATTTCTTCCATGATGGCGTCGACGCGCTCCTGCGGCAGGAAGGAGAGCAGCAGGCGTTCGGTGGAATCGCTATTGCCCGCCAGCGCCCCGTTCGAAGCGATGGAGCTGACGAATTCGCTCATCAGCTCGTCGAGCATGCGCGGGGTGATCGGGCCGAGCTTGACCATGGCGCGCGACAGCGCCTTGATTTCATGCTCGTCCAGCTCGTCAAAGATCGGCTTGCCATGGTCGGGGCCGAGGGCCAGCAGCAGGGCCGCGGCCTTTTCCTCGCCCTGCAGCGCGCGCTGTTCGGCATTGCCCCCGACCTTGAGCTGGGGCGCGGCGCCGCGGGCGGCTTCGGCGGTGTTGGCGGATTGGGAAACCAGGGCCATGATCGCTCACGCTGCTTGATGGTTGAGCCAGTTGCGCACGACGAGCGCAGCCTGCTTGGGGTTTTCGTCGATCAGCTCGCCCACCGATTTGAGGGCCTGCATCTGCTGCTCGCCTACGGCCTTGGCGTCCGACACCCAGTCGATGGTGGCGGGGGCTGTCGGCTCGGCATGGCCTTCGGCGGGAATGACCTGGCCATCGGCGTCGAGGGTGCCGTTCTGTCCCAGTTCGACCGCGGCCGGCAGGGCCAGCGGCGCGGGCTCGGGGCTGATCACCTTCTTGAGCAGCGGCCGCAGCACGAAGAACATCAGCGCCAGCGCGATCAGCAGGGTCACCGCCATTTCGGCGCCGCTCATCAGATCGTCGCGGGTGAAGTCGAGCAGGCCGCCATTGGCGTCGGTGCCGGGGGTGGCCAGTTCGGGGCGTTCGGCGAACTGCATGTTCACCACTTCCACGCTGTCGCCGCGCTCGACCGAATAGCCGACCGCCGAGCGGACCAGCGTCAGGATCTGGGCGATGTCGTCGGCGCTGCGCGGTGCATAGGTGATGGTGCCGGCGCCATCGTCGGTATAGACGCCGTCGACCACCACGGCCACCGACAGGCGCTTGAGCGCGCCGGCTTCGGTGACGGCGGTCTCGGTCTTCTTGGAAATCTCGTAGTTGACGACTTCCTCGACCGAATTGCCCTTTTCGCTCTGACCGTTGCCGGCAGCGTCGCTGGCGCCCGGCAGTTCATTGGCCACGGATACCTGGCCCGAGGCGGTGCCGGACTGATTCTGGGCTTCGCGGGTCTGGGTCGAACGGACCACCTGGCCTTCGGGGTCGAAGGTTTCCTCGGTCACGGTCGAGCGGTTGAAATCGAGCTCGGCGCTCACCTCGACGCGGGCGCGGCCGGCGCCGACCACATTGGCCAGCATGTCCTCGACGCGGGTGCGCAGGCGGTTCTCATAGCCCAGCTTGCGCTCTTCGGCCTGGCCGGAGAGGGCGCCCAGGGCGTTGTCTTCGGCGCCCGAGGCGAGCAGATTGCCGGTATCGTCGACGATGGAGACGCGCTGGGGGTTGAGCCCCTGGATGGCCGAGGCCACCAGATGCTGGATGGCGCGGATTTCGCCGCTCGAGAGCGCGCCGCGCACCGACAGCACGATGGAAGCCGAGGGGTCCTTGCGCTCGCGGCGGAACAGCTCGCGCTCGGGCAGGACCAGATGCACCCGGGCGCTCTTGATGCGCGCCAGCGAGGAAATGGTGCGGGCCAGCTCGCCTTCGAGGGCGCGGACATTGTTGATGTTCTGCACGAAGCTGGTGGCGCCCAGCGTCGATTGCTGGTCGAAGATCTCATAGCCGACCTGGCCGCTTCTGGGCAGGCCCGAGCCGGCGAGATTCATGCGCAGCGTGGTGATCTGGTCGCGCGGCACGAGGATGGTGTCGCCTTCGCCGCGCAATTCGAACGGAACGTTCTGCGTCTGCAACTCGCTGACGATGGCCGAGGAATCCTCGAGGCTGAGCCCGCTATAGAGCGGCGCCATGTTCGGGGTCTGGGCGCGAAGCACCAGAAAGCCGAAAAAGCCCAGGATCAGCACGGCGACGGTGCCCATGGCTGCCAGGCGCGGCAGACCGATGCGATTGATAAGATTGGTAAGACTATCCACGCTGCCACTCGAGTTCTGACCAGCGCGACCGTCGGAGCCCCCGTCGACCGCTGGGCAAAAATTACCCAGCAGATGGTAAACAATGTCTTAACCTCTCGCCGTTAAGCGAAAAACACCGGCAATTTTTGCCGGGTACGCTAAGCAAGGATGAAAAAATGCTGCGTGTTTTGGGTCGGGTAACCTCGATCAATGTCCGCAAGGTGCTCTGGACGCTCGATGAGCTGGGCGAAACCTATGAGCGGGAGGATTGGGGCTTGCCGCTGCGCGATCCCAAGGTGCCGCAATTCCTGACGCTCAATCCCAATGGCACGGTGCCGGTGCTGATCGAGGCCGATGGGTTTGCGATGTGGGAGAGCAACGCGGTCATGGTCTATCTCGCCCAGACCCGCGGGCGCCTGCTGCCGGGGGGCGGACACGAGCTTGGCCTCGCCCTGCAATGGCTCGGCTGGCAGTCGAGCGAGCTCAATCCGCCCTGGATGTATGCGATCCATGCGCTGGTGCGCAAAACCCCCGGCTATGACGATCCCGAAAAGATCGCCGAGTCGATCGCCCGCTGGTCGGCCAAGATGCGGATCCTCGAGGCGGAACTGGCCAAGGGCCGTCCCTTCATCGCCGGCGCGGATTTTTCTCTCGCCGATATCGCCCTGGGGCTGTCGATCCATCGCTGGTTCCAGACGCCGTTCGAGCATATCGCGCTGCCTGCGGTCAGCGCCTATTATGCCCTGCTGCGCTCCCGTCCCGCAGGCCGCGCCTTCATGCCCGAGGGCATGTCCTAGAGCCCGTCTGCGGAGAGTGGCCCCGGTTTCGGGACAAAGACATGCGACAAAACAAAGGGCTAAAGCATCGGACCGAAAAGTGTGCTCGCGGTTTTCGGGTAATCCGATGCGTAAACAAGGGAGTAGAGTGGCGATTCGCGTTCGACAGAACGCACGCCGCTCTAAAGCGCAGGGAGGGCGCCTCAAAGAAACCCCACGCGCTTTGAAGGATTAGGGGGCCTCTCGCCCCGGCAAGCGCCAAAACCCCCGCAAGACCGGAGTCTTGCGGGGGTAATTGCAGGAAAAGGCTATCGATCAGCCTTCGCGATAGTGCTGGATCCAGGTGGTCCGCAGACCAGCCAGTCCATGCTTGTCGATCGCCGCCTGCCAGTTCAGAAACTCGTCGACGCTTAACGTATAGCGTGCGCAGGCTTCTTCCAGGCTCAGCAATCCACCACGCACGGCGGCCACAACTTCGGCCTTGCGGCGGATCACCCAACGGCGTGTATTGGGAGGAGGCAGGTCCGCGATAGTCAGCGGGCTGCCGTCCGGTCCGATAACGTACTTCACGCGGGGACGCATCTGTACGGTCATTTTACTCTCTACTCAACCTGACCATATGCTGAGTGAGATTAGGCCATCGGCCTTAAGATACCCCTAAGGGGAAACTTACAACAGGTTAAGAATGCTACGAAATTTCCGCCCATTGCACCCATGGTGACAGGCGGAGCTTTCAGTCTCGGGAATGGCGACGAACGCGCCCCGGAAAGCCCGGGGCGTCAAGGAACATTCGCTATGGGCCGGCGCGCCTGTCCTACGAGGTGGTCTGGTTGGCCGATGCCACGTCGGGGCTGCGCACCTCCGAGATGTCGCGCATCGGCACCTTGCTCGCGCCCACGGTGACCATGGGCTCGCTGCCGGAGAAGTCGACGGCGGTGACCAGGCCCACCGAGGAGGTGGACACCTTGATGGCCTTGCCCGAGAGGTTGGTGCCGTCGATCTTGATGGTATAGAGCCCGTCCGGATAGGGCGTGCCGTCCGAGCCGATGCCGTCCCAGACAAAGGTGCCTTCGCCCATGCCGAGCGAGCCGGTCTGGCTGTAGACGAGGTCTCCCGAGGCGTTCTTGATGTTGATCGTGGCATTGGCCACATTGGCGTCGGCATTATAGGCCCACATGGCGTGGCTGCCCTTGAGCTGGGTGGTCGAGCCCGAAACGGTCACCTGCTTGCCGATATAGGAGACGGCGTCCGAACGCTGGGTGTTCTGCGTGGTGGTGAGCAGGCTTTGCAGGAACTCATTGGTCTTGAGCTGCTGCTCGACCCCGGTGAACTGCACCAGCTGCGCCGTGAACTGGTTGGTGTCCAGCGGGTCGAGTGGGTTCTGGTTCTTCAGCTGCGTGGTCAGGATCTGCAGGAAGGTGTCGAAATTCTGCGCGATCGTGGTGCGCGACCCCGAAAGAACCCCATTGCCCGCACCCGAACTGCCCGAAACGCCGTCGACCATGATTGTTCTTCCTTAAGCGATAATGTTGAGGCCGCTGGCTTGCAGCGCCCCGCGATAAAGGGTGACGGCGGGGGGCGTATCGGCGTCGTCGCCGCTGCCCTCGCCGAGATCGGCCGTGCCGCTGTCGCGGCCGGAGCGCTCGTTCTGGTCGCCGGCAAAGGGATTTTGCTTCAGCGAGAATTCGAGATTGGTCTTGTTCGCATCGAGCCCGGCCTGTTGCAGGGCACGCTCCAGCGCGCGCTGGTCACGCTGCATCAGGTCGAGCGTTTCCGCCTTTTCCACCGTCAGCCGGGCGTGAACCTGGCCATTGCTGTCGATATCGAGCTTGACGTCGATGCGGCCCAGTTCGGGCGGATCGAGCCGGATCTGGAAACGGCTATTGCCGCCTTCGACCTGCCGCGCCATTTCGAAGGCGATCTGCGGCAGGTTGAGCTGCTGCTGGCTGGTCTGGTAGCCGGTCTGCACCACGCGCGGCGCTGCCGCCGAGCTGTCGGTGGGCATCTGCAAAGTGTCGGCCGGCATTGGTTGCGCGGGGGCTGGCGTCACGGCGGCGTCGGCGCCCTGGCCGGCGGCGGTCGGGGTCACCGCCGGGGTCTGGGCGGGCCGGTTCTGGCTGCCTTCCACCGGCTTTGCCTCGCGCAGGGCCGCCTCGGGCGCGGCACTCTTGAGCTTGTCGTCATCGGCCGTTTCGCTTTTCGGCGCCGTCTCGGTGGTCGTGGCCGCGGTCTTTCCGGTCAAGACCGGCTCGGCCAGTTTCAGCGTCGGCTCGGCCAGTTCGGGCTCGGTGGGCAGGGGTTGCGCCAGTTTCTTGGCGGCCTCGACCAGCCGGGTCAGTCCGGCCTCGATTTCGGGTTCGAGCGTGTCCGCTGGTGTTCCCAGCGTTTTGGCCAGCCAGTCGGTCAGCTTGGCGACAAGCTCGCCCTCGCCACCCTCGACGCTGCCGCCGGCGGCTTCCACCAGCGTGGTCAATTGCTGCACGAGGCTCGAGAGGTCGAGGCCCAGCGCCTCGGCCAGCTGGTCGAGTGCTTCCTCGATATCCTTGAGGTCGCTGCCCATTTCCTCGCCTTCGGGCGCGCTGACCACGGCGGCCAGTGCCGCCAGCAGCGCCTCCGCCAGGCCGGTTTCGGCGCTCTCGCCGTCCTGCGCCACCGTCTCCTCGACCAGGGCCGGGTCGATGGCGGCTTCGCTGGCCGCCGTTTCTGTCGCATTGCCGCCACTGCGAGCGGAGTTGGGGGCCGGCGCGTTCGTCTTTGCGACCGGAGACTCGGTCCTGGCACTCTGCCGGGCCGGCGCGGGGCTGGCCTCGACGAGGCTCGAGAACGCATCGTCCTCCCGTGCCGCCGGCTTGGGCGTGGCCGCCTTGCTCGAGGGGGCGGCCCCCAGCGCCGGAAGAAGTGTCAGATGTGATGCCACGGCCAGGGCCTCTTGCGCTAAGTCCAATTCACCCCATGACAAAGCAAACCGCTTGCCAGTTTTGGTTTTTTGCCATTTATATAATGAAATCAATGTTTTAAGAAAATCAGGCCCCGCCGCGAACCCGCTATTTGTTGCCGCGCCCGGCAATTCCTGCCGGGTGGATGATTGCGAGCCCGGCACAAACGGCGTATGAGGGCGCCACAGTCATCCGCTGGCCCTTGAACCCAACCGGATACCAGAAAGATGTTGAATTCGCTTGATATCGCCAAGCGTCCCGAGGACACGCGCGTCGTCGTCGCCATGTCCGGGGGCGTTGATTCCTCTGTAGTCGCCGGCCTTTTGGCCCGACAGGGTTATGAGGTGGTGGGCGTTACCCTCCAGCTTTACGACCATGGCGAGGCCACCCATCGCAAGGGCGCCTGCTGCGCCGGCCAGGATATTCACGATGCCCGCCGCGCCGCCGCCCGGCTGGGCGTGCCCCACTACGTGCTCGACTATGAAGAGCGCTTCAAGAACGCGGTCATCGAGCCCTTCGCCAATGCCTATCAGCAGGGCGAGACGCCGGTGCCGTGCATCGCGTGCAACCAGTCGGTCAAGTTCGTTGACCTGATGAGTGTCGCCCGCGACCTGGGCGCCGATGTTTTGGCCACCGGTCATTATGTGCAGTCGCGCCTCGGCGAAGATGGCCGCCGGCGTCTGTTCCGGCCGCTCGACAGCGAACGCGACCAGACCTATTTCCTCTTCGCCACCACCCAGGACCAGCTCGATTTCCTGCGCTTTCCGCTGGGCGGGATGAGCAAGCCCGAGGTGCGCGAGCTGGCGCGCGAGATGGGCCTCGAAATCGCCGAAAAGCACGACAGTCAGGACATCTGCTTCGTGCCGCAGGGCAAATATGCCGACATCATCCGCAAGATGCATCCCGAGGCGCTGGCCACCGGCGAGATCGTGCATCTTGATGGCCGCGTGCTCGGCACGCATGAAGGCATCGTCAATTACACCATCGGCCAGCGCAAGGGCCTCGGCATTGCCGCCGGCGAGCCGCTCTATGTGGTCAAGCTCGATCACCGCGCCGCCCGGGTCATCGTCGGTCCGCGCGAGGCGCTCAAGACCCACACGGTGCGCCTGCGCGACGTCAACTGGCTGGGCAGCCAGCCGCTGGCCGAAGCCAGCGCCGGCAATGGCGCGCCGCTCGAGGTCAAGGTCCGTTCCACCCGCGGCCCGCAGCCCGCCGTCATCCAGATGCGCGACGGCGAGGTCTATGTGACGCTGGTGTCGGGCGAATATGGCATTTCCCCCGGCCAGGCCTGCGTCTTTTATACCGATGACAGCCAGACCGCCGAAGTTCTGGGGGGTGGCTTCATCGCCGAAGCGGTGCCGCAGGCGCTGGTTGCTTAGAGCATCGGACCGAAAAGTGTACTCACGGTTTTCGGGTCATCCGATGCGTAAACAAGAGATTAGAGCGGCGATTTGCGTTCGATAGAACGCACGCCGCTCTAGAGCATGTCTGCCGAAAGTGGCCCCGGTTTCGGGGATAAAGACATGCGGCAGACCAGAGGGTTAAGGCGCCGGGAGCTGGTCTGAAAGAAACGCGACGCGCTTTACTCGGCAGTGCCCTGCAATTGCTCTGCCGTTGGCTCCTTGGCCGCATTGGCGGCTTCCTTGAGCGCGTTGTAGGAACCCAAGCCCCCCGCCATCATCGAGATGGAGATCAGCAACACGATCACCCCCATGGCGAGCAGGAAGATGCGGGTGCGATTGAGCTTGAACGGGCCGTCTGGTTTGTCGGTCACGGGGAAAACCTCAAAAAGGCAAAAAATCTGTTGGCCGGCCCAAAGGATGTTCGCTCGGCCCGCGTCTTAGCTTCTACAATAGCGCCAAAGAGGCTGGACGTGCATGTTTCCATGATGGGACTGACTGCCGCACCACAACCGAACCCTGCCACGGTCCTGGCCGAGGCCTTGGTGCGCCGCGCGCAGAATGGCGACGCCGACGCCTTCGCCGAGCTGATCGAGGATCATTACGAGCGCATCTATCGCACCGCCTGGCGCTGGTGCGGCAATCGCGACGACGCCGAAGACATCGCCCAGGAGGTCTGCGTCAAGCTCGGCGCGGCGCTGGCCGGCTTCGATCGGCGCAGCGCCTTTTCGAGCTGGGTCTATCGCATCACCCTCAATGCGGTGCGCGATTGGCAGCGGGCCGGGGCGCGGCGCGGCCGATATGCGCAAAGCCTGGCGGAAATTTCGCCCACCGATCAGCCTCCCGAGCAGGAGGCAGCCGCCACCAGCGCCCAGCTTTGGGCCGCCGTGCGCCGCCTGCCCGAAAAGCAGCGCGACGCGGTGCTGTTGGTCTATGCGGAAGAGTTGAGCCACGCCGAAGCCGCCGACATCATGGGCGTCGCCGAGGCCACGATTTCCTTTCACGTCCATGCAGCCCGCAAAAGTTTGAGAGGGCTATTATGACCGACAAGCGTTCCGACGATCCTTTCGCCCGCCTGAGCTCGACCCCGCCGCCGGCACCGCGTCCGAGGGCGCGTGAAGCCGCGTTCGCCGCCGCCCGCCAGGCCTATGCGGAAAGCCAGGCAAAAATAAACCCGACCGCCGCCAAAGGAACCGGCTGGGGCCGGCGTCTCATGTCCATCATCACGTCCTGGAAAGGGATTTCGATCATGGATATGCGCATTCCCGTCGGCACCACCGCCATTGCCCTGCTGTTGCTGCCGCTCGGCCTGCACTATTACACGTCCACCGCGCTGACCCCGCCGGAAACCCTCTCGGGCGGAGCCAGCGTTTCCCAGCCAGCTCCCTCCGAACCCCTGGCGCAGCCGCAACTGGCGCCAGAACCCGAAGCGGCGCCGGTCCAGGACAGCGCCGAGGCGGAAGCGCCCTCGGCAGACGCGCTGGCCGATCAGAGCATGCGCACCGCGCCGCTGGCCGAAGCTGTCGCGCCGGCCGCTCCGGCGCCGGCCAGTGCCCATCCCGCGCCGATGGTCCCGATGGGCGCTCCGGCCATGGCGCCCGCGCCCATGCCCGCGATGCTGCCGAGACTGCAGTCCCAAGACGCCTTTGCGCAGAGCTATAATGCGGCGCGCGATTCTGGCTTCGGCATGGGCGCTTCGGCAGGCGGGGGGCTCGCGCCGGCGCCCAGCGGCGACAATTTTGCCCGCTTCGAGGAACAGCGTCTCAAAGTGGTGGCCGAAGAGCCGGTCTCGACCTTCTCCATTGATGTCGACACCGCCAGCTATGCCTATGCCCGGCGCCTGCTCTCAGAGGGCTATGTGCCCGAGCCCGATGCCATCCGTATCGAGGAACTGCTCAATTATTTCCCCTATGACTATGCCCCGGCGCCCAGCGCCGAGGTGCCTTTCCAGCCGAGCCTGAAAGTCTTCCCCACCCCGTGGAACGACAAGACCCAGTTGCTGGAAATCGGCATCAAGGGTTTTGAGCCCCCGGCCGAGGCCGACACCAAATCCAATCTGGTCTTTCTCATCGACACGTCCGGCTCGATGGATGCGCCCGACAAGCTGCCCTTGCTCAAACGCGCCTTCGCTTTGCTGCTCGACCAGCTATCGGCCAATGACACGATATCCATGGTCGCCTATGCCGGCTCGGCCGGCATCGTGCTCGAGCCGACCACGGCCGACAACAAGGCGAAAATCCTCGCCGCGCTCGATGGTCTTGCCGCCGGCGGCAGCACGGCTGGGGCCGATGGCATCGCGCTGGCCTATCGTCTGGCCGAACAGGCGCGGGTCGATGGCACCAATCGCGTCATCCTCGCCACCGATGGCGACTTCAATGTCGGCATCGACGATCCGCAAGCCTTGAAGGATTTCATCGCCGAAAAGCGCCAGAGCGGCACCGGTCTGTCCATTCTCGGCTTCGGCCGCGGCAATCTCGATGACGCGACCATGCAGGCGCTGGCCCAGAATGGGAATGGCAATGCCAGCTATATTTCGAGCTTCGCCGAAGCGCGGAAAGTGCTGGTCGAGGAAGTGGGCGCCACGCTCCACACCATCGCTCAGGACGTCAAGATCCAGGTCGAGTTCAACCCGGCGACGATCGCCGAATATCGCCTGATCGGGTATGAAACCCGCGTGCTCAACCGCGAGGATTTCAACAATGACGCGGTCGATGCCGGCGATATCGGCGCCGGCCACACCGTCACCGCGCTTTACGAGCTTATCCCGGTGGGTTCGGGCGGCGAGCAGGTCGACCCGCTGCGCTATGGCACGGCGACGCCGGAAAGCGGGGCAGGGGAGGAACTCGCCTTTCTCAAGCTGCGCTACAAGCTGCCCGGCGCGGCGGTGAGCCAGCTCATCGAGCAACCGGTCACCCCCGATCTCGTCTTTGCGGACATCGCCGCCGCCGGGCCCGACGCGCAATTCGCCGCCGCCGTCGCCGCCTTCGGCCAAAAACTCAAGGGCAGCGTCTATGGCGCCGATATGAGCTGGGCAGAAATTGAAGCATTGGCCAAGGCCGGTCGCGGCGAAGACCAAGGCGGCTACCGCGCCGAATTCATCCGCCTGGTGCAAGACGCCGCGGCACTGAGGCCAGACCGGTAACAAGACCCCTTGCCCTCACCCCCTCCGGGGAGAGGGGCTTGCGGCAAAACACAAAGGGCCGGCTCATCGAGCCGGCCCCCAACATTTACTGGTCCAGCGGCTTCAGCCCCGCCTCGATCTGCGCCCGCTGGCTTTCGAGGAACGGCGGCAGCGACAGGCGCTCGCCCAGGCTCTCCATCGGTTCGTCCGCGGCAAAGCCGGGCACGTCGGTGGCGATCTCGAACAGGATGCCATTGGGCTCGCGGAAATAGAGCGAGGTGAAATAGAACCGCTCGACTTCCCCCGACGAGCGAATGCCGAAGCCGCTCACCCGATCGATCCATTCGCGCAGGCTGTCCTGATCCGGGGTGCGGAAGGCGACGTGGTGCACGCCGCCGGCGCCGGGCCGGGCGCGAGGCAGGCTCGGATCGACGCTGACATGCAGCTCGGCCGCCGGACCGCCCGGGCCCATCTCGTAGACAAACACCTCGCCACCGCGTTCCCGCGCCGGATAATGCCGCACCTGCCGCATGTTCATTACCCGGGTGAGCATGGCATCGGTCGGCTCGAGCTTGGGCACCGACAGTGTGATCGGCCCCAGCCCGATGATCTGCTTATCGGCCGGCACCGGCGACTTGGCCCAGGGCACCACGGTGTTGGTGCCATCGACCACCATGCGGAAGCGCTGGCCCTCAAAGTCCTCGAAGTCGAGCGAGGTGTGGCCGAAGCGCTCCTTGATGCCGCTGGTGGACACCTGATGGGCTTCCAGATGCTCTTTCCACCATTTCAGCGTGTCTTCGCTGTCGACGCGCAGCCCGGTCCGACCCACCGTGTGATTGCCCCGCTGCTCGCGCAGGGTGGGAAAATCGAAAAAGGTCAGATCCGCTCCGGGCGAGGCAACGCCATCGCCATAGAACAGATGATAGGCCGAGGTGTCGTCCTGGTTCACCGTCTTCTTGATCAGCCGCATGCCCAGGGTCTGGGTATAGAATTTGAGGTTGCGCGGCGCGTCGGCGGTGACGGCCGTCAGGTGATGAATGCCACCAAGTTCGATTGTCATGTCTTGTGTCTCCCAATCGTGCGGCGCCAGACGCCGTGTTCAGGAAGCAATGTATGGACGCGGCACCCGGTTGCCTAGCGAGCCAATCGCAACGCACTGGTGTCGATTTTTGAACAATTCCCGCTTTTGGCCGTTTGCCCCTCGAGACGGGAACAATGCGCTAACCTATCAGTCACCAATACGGGACACGAGAAATATCGCGAAAGCGAATGTCAGGCCTAAAAACTCGCTTGGCCTGCTTGACAGGAACGGCCCGTCAACCTTAGTAAGGCCGCATCGGCGCCACGCCGAAGCCTTTCGGGGCGGAGTAGCTCAGTTGGTTAGAGCGGCGGAATCATAATCCGTGTGTCGGGGGTTCAAATCCCTCCTCCGCTACCATATTGATATCATTGAGTTTTTTCCTCTTTTGCAGAGCGAAAAAACTCAATGATTGACCCCGAAAAAGTTGACTAGGACGCGTTTAGGACGCCGGTTTCGGAATCAGCGTCCTTCGGCAGCGCGTCGCCGTCGTTCACGCGCCCACCAATGTCTCGCCACGGCGGTCGGCCGGAACGTCAAATATTGGATGAAGGGCGATAAACTCTCGCGCCGCC
>JAHCJW010000055.1 GCA_026126125.1 Devosia sp. | reverse complement strand
TGCACGAACTCGCCGCCCGCCGCAGCCGCGCCGCCGAAACGCCGATCACGCCGCCGCGTCGCAAGATCGCCGGCCTTGTGCGCTATGCCGATCTGGCCGCCGATCTGGTGCTGGGGCGCACGCATCTGCTGCTGCTGGCCGACCATGGCCGGGGGCAGCCGAGCGAACGTCTGGGGCGCGAACTGGTGGGCGACGCGCTGGCCAAGGGCCTCAGCGTTGCGCTGGTCGATGCCGGCAGCGGTCGGCAAGGGGCCATTCCCGGCCTGTCCGACCTCAGCCGCGGCGAGGTAAGCTTCGGCGATGTCGTGCAGAAATCCGCCGATAACGGTTTTGCCGAGATCGCCTGGGGGCAGGGGGATAGTATCGAGCGCAATTCAGCCCGCCCCACGACCCTCGTCGAGGCGCTGGGCGATATTTATGAAGTCGTCGTGGTTTTGACCGGCCGGGTCAGCGGGCAGTCGAGCCTGCCGCTGTTTGCCGATCTGGGCGGGCGGGTCGTGCTGGTGGCGAGCAGTCACGAAGAGACCGACGAGGCCGATATCATCCGGCGGCAACTGGTCGATGCCGGCCTGCCCAAGGTCGAAATCGCCGCCCTTGCCGATCTGGTCGCCGCCTGACGGGCCGGGACGGGATGTCGCTCAAATATACCGCCATCCGCGCCGCCTTCGAGGCCCTGTGGCTGTCGCGCCTGCCGGCGCTGTCGCGGGCGCTCTCGGCATCGCGCGGGGTGATTTTTACCCTCCACCGCGTCCTGCCGGCAGAGCCTGAGGATTTTTCGCCCAACGCCATCCTGCAGATCACGCCCGATTTTCTCGACTATGTGATCGAGCGCGTGCGCGAACTCGGCATGGATATCGTTACGCTGGACGAGGCCATCGAGCGCCTCGGCGCGCGCGCCAAAGGCCGGCCCTTCGTGGTTCTGACCTTTGACGATGCCTATCGCGACAACCGCCTTTATGCGCTGCCGATTCTGCACAAGCACGAGGCGCCGTTCACCCTCTACGTGCCCACCGCCTTCGCCGACGGCATCGGGGAGATCTGGTGGCAGGCCATCGAGGACATCATCGCGCGCCAGGACGCGGTCGCCTTTTCCGAAAATGGCGAGGTCGAATATGTCGACACGCGCACGGTGGCGCAGAAATCCGAGGCCTTTACCCGGCTCTACTGGCATCTGCGCAAGCTGCCCGAGCCGCAGCGCCGGGCCGTGCTCGCCGAGTTCACCGCCAATTATGGTTATGATCTCGGCCAGCAGTGCCGCACGCTGATCATGGACTGGCAGGAATTGCGTCTGTTCGCCGGCGATCCGCTGTGCACCATCGGCGCGCACACGGTCAATCACTATGAACTGGCCAAGCTCCCCGCCGACGAGGCCCGGCACGAGATGGCGCAATCGGTCGATGTCATTCAGGCCCAGTTCGGCATCAGGCCCAGCCATTTTTCCTATCCGCTGGGCGGGCCGCTCTCCTGCGGCCCCCGCGAATTCGCCCTGGCGCGCGAATTGGGCTTTCGCAGCGCCGTGACCACGCGGCCCGGCGGGCTCTATTCCCATCATCTTGAGACGCTGACCGCCCTGCCGCGCGTGTCGCTCAATGGCTTGTTCCAGAGCCGGCGCTATGTCGATGTCTTTGCCTCGGGCGGCTTGTTCACCGCCATGGGCAAGGTGATGGGGTAGGAACCTCGCCTGTCCTTGTGGTCCATGCGATGTCGTGTCGAGCGGGGCAATGCCGGCCGCAACCAGGGAGGAACCCCACGCAGCGCCTGGGTGCTATCCTATGCGGTCCGGCCTTGCCATCCAGCGGATGATGGCCATTGAGGGCAGCAGCCAGCCCATGCCGGCGATGATGAAATAGACGATCAACACCAGGCCCGGCAGGCCTTCGGGCAGGGCGAGATAGACCCAGGTCGCCAGGACGGACCAGAGGACGATGGAGCCGACCAGGAGGAAGGCGCCTATCAACTTGCGGTTACGCTGTGTCATATGCGGCATCGAGGCTGTTGCGATAAGATGGGGAGCGGCTTAACACTCCGCGACTTTGCACGATACCGGGAATATTGCCGTGACCATCAACCAGGATGCCGCACCTGGCAAGATCAGCTTGGCCAGCGACAGGCTTCGACCCGTCCGCCTCTGGCTCTATGGACTGGCAGCCTTCGTGCTGCTCATCGTTGTGGTCGGCGGCATCACCAGACTGACGGAATCGGGCCTGTCGATTACCAGCTGGAAGCCGATCTCCGGCACCATCCCGCCGCTGAACGAGGCCGAGTGGCTCGCCGAATTCGACGCTTACAAGCAGATCCCGCAATATAGCGTCGTGCACTCGTGGATGTCGCTGGACGACTTCAAGTTCATCTTCTTCTGGGAGTGGTTTCACCGTCTCCTGGCGCGGGCGCTGGGGCTGGTGTTCATCATTCCCTTCGTGATTTTCCTGTTTCAGAAGCGCCTGCCGCGCGATCTCGCCTGGCCCCTGTTCGGCCTGTTCATTCTCGGCGGCTTTCAGGGCGCGCTGGGCTGGTGGATGGTCACCTCGGGCCTCACCGAGCTGACCTCGGTGTCGCAATACCGGCTCGCCGCGCACCTGACGGCGGCGTGTTTCCTGTTCGTCGCGCTGGTCTATGTCGCCCGCTCGCTGGAGCCGGGCAGGGTGATCGGCCGGGTCAGCGCCGGGCAAATGGCGTCCGGCTTTATTCTGCTGGTCAGTATTATCGTCCAGATCGCGGCGGGCGCTTTCGTCGCCGGTCTCGATGCCGGCATGGGCTATCAGACCTGGCCCTTGATGGATGACGCCATCATTCCCAAGGGCCTGCTGATCATGGAGCCGGCCTGGCGCAATTTCTTCGAAAACGCGCTGACGGTGCAGTTCATGCATCGGGGCATCGCCTATGTCATCGTGATTTTCCTCGGCTATCTGATCTGGCGCCGGGCCCGCGACGGCGGCTTTGGCGGCGTTCACGCCTGGCTGCCACGGCTCGGCGTGCTCGTTCTGGTGCAGGTTGCCCTCGGGATCGCCACCTTGCTGACCAGCGTTCCGATTTCGCTGGCCATCGGGCACCAGGCGCTGGCGTTCATGCTGGCGGGCACAACCGCCGCCTATCTCGCCGATATGCGGCGGGTGAGGTGATTGCCGCCAGCCGGCGGCTGGTGGCGGAGGGGGCGACGAGAGTTAAAATCTGTCAATCAGATGCGGTAATATGATACCGCAAGACTAACCATTTGATTTTGCAGCGTTTTTATAAACCTCTTGACGCAATCCAGAATCCCCCTTAAAGACGCCGCCGAACGGGCCGGTCCCCTGCGGATCGGCCTCCTGAATCTTAGGGATTTCGATTATGAGCACTTACTCGGCAAAACCGAGCGAGATCGAAAAGCAGTGGGTCCTCATCGACGCCGAAGGGCTGGTCGTGGGTCGTCTTGCTTCGATCATTGCTTCGCGCCTGCGCGGCAAGCACAAGGCGACTTTCACGCCGCACATGGACATGGGTGACAATATCATCGTCATCAATGCCGACAAGGTGAGGCTGACCGGTCGCAAGCTCGACCAGCACCGCTTCTACTGGCACACCGGTTTTGCCGGCGGCATCAAGGATCGCACCGCGCGTGAACTGCTCGAAGGCCGTTTCCCCGGCCGCGTGCTGGAAAACGCCGTGCGCCGCATGATGCCCGGTGGCCCGCTGACCCGCGCCCAGCTCAAGAACCTGCGCGTCTATGCCGGTTCCGAGCACCCCCATGTCGCACAGAACCCGACGACCCTCGATGTCGGCGCGATGAACTCCAAGAACGTCCGGGTGAAGTAACATGGCTGAAACCATCAACTCTCTCGAAGACCTCGGCACTGCCGCTGGCGCTCCCGCTGCCAACGACGCCCCCCTTCACGTCCAGAAGCTCGACGCCTATGGCCGCGCCTATGCCACCGGCAAGCGCAAGAACGCCGTCGCTCGCGTCTGGATCAAGCCGGGCAAGGGCAAGGTGGTCGTCAATGGCCGCGAATTCGCGTCCTATTTCGCCCGCCCGGTTCTGCAGCTGATCGTCAAGCAGCCGATCGTCGCCACCGACCGTCTCGACCAGTATGACGTCACCGTCACCGTCGCCGGTGGTGGTCTCAGCGGTCAGGCCGGCGCCGTGCGTCACGGCATCTCCAAGGCACTGAACTTCTTCGAGCCGGGCCTGCGTCCGATCCTCAAGAAGGGCGGCTTCCTGACCCGCGACAGCCGCGTCGTCGAACGCAAGAAGTACGGCAAGGCCAAGGCCCGTCGTTCCTTCCAGTTCTCGAA
This sequence comes from Devosia sp., assembly GCA_026126125.1. GTDB lineage: Bacteria > Pseudomonadota > Alphaproteobacteria > Rhizobiales > Devosiaceae > Devosia. The sequence goes on along the minus strand of JAHCJW010000055.1, from coordinate 16,190 downwards.
GCGCTAAGTTTCGCACTGTCATTTTCGAAAGGGCCGGGAAACCGGCCCTTTTGTCGTTTAGCGAGGCGCCGAGCCTTCCCTGTCGCCGGGTGGGGGAATCCCGGTTTGCCGGGCTCCGTGGGGCCCGTGATCACAAAGAGCGCCGCGACGCCGATGCCCAGCCTCGTTACCCGGTTTCATCTCCTGATTCTCTCGGTGACCCTCGCCATCACCGCCGTGGCGGTTCTGCGCATTCCCGAAGGCTTTCTGTTTGCCGCCCATTGGCAGGGCTCGCAGGCCGACTGGCTCTGGCCGCGCGATGGCGCGCTGGCCGTGGCGCCGCTGCTGCAAGCTGGATTGATGCTGGCGTTCCATATCCTGGGCCGGCTGCTGACACTCAATCATCTGGCCAAGACCCGGCATATTCTTGACCCGGCGCTGACCCTGGTGCTCGCCGTGGCCGCCGCCTGCCAGCTCGGGCTGCTGTTCGCCGGCATCGGCTCCGATCTCGACCTTATCCGCTTTGCCGGCTTCGGCCTCGCCGCCACGTTGCTGCTGCTGGGCGTGGTTCTCTACAGCGCCGAGCGCCATTCCTATGGCGGCCTGCGCATGCCCTGGCCGGTTCCCTCGGATCGCGCCTGGGTGCTGGTGCATCGGATCAGTGGCATTGCCGCAGGCGTGGCCGGGGCAGGGCTGGCCGGGCTGGCCTGGGCCGATCCCGGCCCGGGACTGCTCATTCTCGGCTTCGCCGCCAGCCTGATCGGCCTGCCGCTGCTGGCGGGGCTGGTGACGCTCGCCTTGCGGCGCCTATAGCGCTTCCTTGCGCGCGAAACGCCTCAGACCGCCTTTTTCAGCGAGAGCTTCTTTGCCTTGGACTTGCGCTCGGCCTTGGCGGCCTTGGGCACGAAATTGGCCATCACCCGTTCAATGACCTTGATGGCCTTGTCGGTGCCGTCCTCGCTGCGCAGTTTTTCGGCCAGCTGGGCGGCGCCGCGGCGATAGGTCTCGTTGCTCGAAAGGTCTGCCAGCGATTGCGCCAGCGTTTCGGCGGTCAGCTTGCGCAGCCGGATCGGCTTGGGGCCGCACCCCAGCTCATAGACGCGCCGGCCCCAATAGGGCTGGTCCATCGCCTGTGGCACGACGAAGGTCGGGCGCCCCAGATGCAGACCCGCCGAGGTGGTGCCGGCGCCGCCATGATGCACCACGGCGCTGACATAGCGGAACAGCCGGTCATGCGGCGCCTTCTCGATCGGGAAGATGGTGTCAGGCAGGTCGCGCGGATCGATGCCGCCCCAGCCGCGCGCCACCACTGCGCGCCCGCCCCACAGCGCCACCGCTTCCTTGAGAATGCGGGTGTTGCGCTCGGCCCCGAACGGCATGGAGCCGAAACCGATATAGACCGGCGCCTCGCCGGCCGAGAGGAAGGCTTCGAATTCCGGCGTCGGCTCCCAGCCGCTGCGGTCGCGCAGGTTCCAGTAGCCGGTGACCAGCGCCGTCTTGGGCCAGTCGCGCGGGCGCGGGCTGACGGCGGTCGAATAGGCGTAGAGCGTGGTCAGATGCGAGCCGTCGGTATTGGTGAAGACGCCGCCCATATTGCGCGCCTCAAGGCCCATCAGCTCGCGCCGCAGCCGGTTGCGCGGCAGGTTCCAATAGGCTTGCTGCATGGTCGCGGCGGTATAGGAGAGCTTGTTGAGGGTCGGGCCGAGATCGTCGGCGACGTAATACATCGAGAGCGGAAATTCGCTGGTCGAGTTGAGCGGCTGCAAGGCCGTCATGATCGCCGGGATCTTCAGCGCCTCGGCGATGTCGATGCCGAAAGAGGTGTTCATGTTGACGATGATGGCGTCGGCGCCCTGGCACATATGCCAGGCCGAGCGCGCCGCCGTATCGACGATCTGCTGGCCCTGCTTGAGAAGCGACGGACCATTGATGAGCATCGAGGTGCTCATCGCATTTTCGAATCGCGATTCTTTCAGGAACGACTGGATCGAGGGGCCGAGCGAGTGGAACTCCAGCCCATAGCCGCCGACCAGGTCTTCAAATTCCTCGGTCGCCCCCAGAACCACGCCATAGCCGCGCTCCTGCAACGCCATGGCCAGGGCCAGATAGGGTTGAACGTCGCCTTGCGTGCCGATCGTCACCAGGGCAATGCGCTTCAAGTTCAAACCTCACCATACGCCGTTCGCCGCCGAAGGTTGGCACCTTTCGGCCCATTTACAAGACCCCGAGGAGGATTTAAGAACGGACTGTCGATCGTTGCTTTCCTTACAAAAACGACTCCCGAAGGGCAAGAGACATGCTGTCCCCGTTCACTGTTGCAAAGGTTGGAGCCCAGCTCGCCGGCAAGGTGATGGCGGTTTTCGCGGCCGCCGCGGCGGCAAACGCCCGCTAGCTCTTCCCTATGGCCACGGGGCGTGGCCGGGAAGAGCCGAATAGACACACTCTCTTTTTCATCATGCGGGCGGCTTAAGCCGTTCATAACCATAATTCCGCGATAATCATCGCTCCCATATCGAGGAGTGGCGCATCCAGCGCGTCGCGGCCAGATCATGGTCCAACCGGACCTGCCGAGGAATCACATGAGCGAAGTTTTTCATCGCATCCGTCGCCTTCCGCCTTATGTCTTTGCCCATATCGACCCGATCAAGGCCAAGGCGCGCGCCAATGGCGTCGATATCATCGATCTGGGCATGGGCAATCCCGACATGCCGACGCCCGATCATATCGTGGAAAAGCTCAAGGAAACCGTCGAGGATCCGCGCACCCACCGCTATTCCACCTCGCGCGGCATTCCCGGCCTGCGCAAGGCCCAGGCGAGCTATTACGGTCGCCGCTTCGGGGTGAAGCTCAACCCAGATACTCAGGTCGTGGCGACGCTCGGCTCCAAGGAAGGCTTCGCCAATATGGCGTCGGCCATCACCGCCCCCGGCGACGTAGTGCTGGTGCCTAATCCGACCTATCCGATCCACTCCTTTGGCTTCATCATGTCGGGTGGCGTCGTGCGCTCCATGCCGGCCGAACCGGGCGAGGATTTCATGCGCGCGCTCGATCGCGGCGTGCGTCACTCGATCCCCAAGCCCATCGCGCTGGTGCTGAACTATCCGGCCAACCCCACCGCCTACACCGCCGATCTCGATTTCTACACCGAGGTCGTCAAATATTGTAAGGCCAACGACATCCTGATCCTCTCCGATCTGGCCTATTCCGAGATCTATTTCGACGAGGAAGCGCCGCCGCCCTCGATCCTGCAGGTGCCCGGCGCCATCGACATTTCCGTCGAGTTCACCTCGATGTCCAAGACCTATTCCATGCCCGGCTGGCGGGTCGGCTTTGCCGTCGGCAATGAACGCCTGATCGCCGCCCTGGCACGGGTGAAATCCTATCTCGACTATGGCGCGTTCACGCCCATCCAGGTCGCCGCCGTCGCCGCCCTCAACGGCTCGGACGATGTCATCGACGAAGTGCGCAAGGTTTACAAGGCGCGTCGCGACGTCATGGTGGAAAGCTTCGGCCGCGCCGGCTGGGATATTCCCGTGCCCAAGGCGACCATGTTTGCCTGGGCTCCGATCCCGGCGCAGTTCGCCCATCTCGGCTCGCTCGAATTCGCCAAGCTGCTGATCCAGGAAACCGGGGTCGGTGTCGCTCCCGGCGTCGGCTTCGGGGAATATGGCGATCAATATATCCGCCTCGCCTTCGTCGAAAATGAGCAGCGCATCCGCCAGGCCGCCCGCAATGTCCGCAAATTGCTGGGCGGCAAGTCCGGCCAGGGCAATGTCGTGCCGCTGACCGCCTAAAGCATGTCTCCCGAAAGTGGGAACCGGTTTCGGGAACAAGACATGCGTAAAAACAAAGAGCTAAAGCGTATCCGCTGATCTGAAAGATCGCGACGCGCTTTCAGCGCTGAGCCAAAGCGGGAAGGGGATGGCCGGACGAAACTCTGGCCGGTCCCGGAATGCAGACTGGCCCAAGTTTATACATGACATTTACGATCACCTTTTGTATGGAAAGCCATCTCCATGCAAAGGGTGATCGATGTCCTTCCGCGCTGTCCTTCTTGCCGCTGTCCTCGGTTTCGGCCTCGCCGCTTCCGCCTCTGCCCAGAGTTTTCCGGTTACGCTCGACCATGCCTATGGCCAGACGGTCATTGCTGCCGAGCCTTTGCGGGTCGTCACCTGGGGTTGGGCCAATGAAGACGCGGTGATCGCTCTGGGCGTCATCCCGGTCGGCATGCCGTTTCAGGCCTATGGCGGCGGCGACAACGGCATCCATCCCTGGATCGAGGACGCTCTGGCCGCGGCCGGCGCGCAAACCCCGGCCATCCTGAAAGCAGCCGAAGGCCCGCCGCTCGAGCAGATCGCCGCGCTCGATCCCGATCTGATCATCGCCGCCTATTCGGGCATCACCGAAGACCAATATGCGCTGCTTTCGGGCATTGCCCCGACCATCGCCTATTCGGGCGCCCCCTGGTCGACCCCTTGGCAGGAGGTGACGCTCACCGTGGGCAAGGCACTGGGCAAGAGCGCCGAGGCCGAGGCGTTGGTGGCAAAGACCACCGAGTGGGTCGCTGCCGAATTCGCCCGCTATCCCCGTCTGGCCGAGATCACCTTTGCCAGCGCCAACGACTATGATGGCTCGATGGCCGTCTATGCGCCGCTCGATGCGCGCATGAAATTCCTCACCGATTTCGGCATGCGCCTCAATCCCAGTGTGGCCGCCCTCGCGCCGGGCGACGACGCTTTCTATTATGCGCTGAGCTATGAGCTGTTCGACCAGCTCGAGGCCGGTCTGTTCATCACCTATTACGAGGAGCAGTCCGCCCTGGACGAATGGCTGCTCACCCCGCAGGCGCAAACCTATCCGCCCATCGCCAGGGGTGGCCTTGCGGCGCTGGTCGGCACCTCCAATGTCGCCGCGGTCTCGCCGCCCAGCGTCTTGTCGCTGCGCTGGGGCCTGCCGACCTATCTCAAGGCGCTCGGTGACGCCGCCGCCAGGATAAACTGAGCCGGGTCGCGATTCACGCGCTTTGCAAGCCGGGAAGTGGGGACATTCCCGCCTCCCGACCAAAACTCCTATTGACGGCTAGGCAAGTTCCTATGCAGATGTCCGCCACCATGAGCGATATTCAGTCCTTCCGCCAATCCGTCGAATCCTTCATCTCCGCCCGCGGTTGGACCCCCACCCGTTTCGGCCGCATCGTCGCCGGCGATCCGCTATTCGTCTTCGATCTGCGCGACGGCCGCGAGCCGCGCAGCGAAACCCGCGCGCGCATTCTCAAGGCCATGGCCGAATTCGGCGACACCGAAACCCAGTCGCCCCTGCGCATCGGCGTCGCGGGCCTCGGCAATGTCGGCGCCACGCTGGTCCGCATCCTGCAAAAGGATGGCGATGAGCTCAATCGAAAACTGGGGCGCAAACTGCAGGTGACGGCCGTTGCCGCGCGCTCGCGTTCCCGCGACCGCGGCATTGATATTTCGGGCATCGAGTGGTTCGACGATCCGGTGGCCCTGGCCAAGTCGGACGGCATTGATCTGTTTGTCGAGCTGATCGGCGGGGAAGACGGTCCGGCTTTCGCCGCCGTCAAGGCCGCTCTCGAAATCGGCCGCCCGGTGGTGACGGCCAACAAGGCGCTTCTGGCCAAGCATGGCGTCTTCCTGGCCAAGATGGCCGAGGAATCGGGCGCCCAGCTCGGCTTCGAGGCGGCGGTCGCCGGCGGCATTCCGGTGATCAAGACCCTGCGCGAAGGCCTGGGTTCAGCCAGCATCGCCAAGGTGTTCGGCATCATGAACGGCACCTGCAACTACATCCTCACCCGCATGGGCAATGAGGGCATTTCCTTTGCCGATTGTCTGAAGGACGCGCAGGCCCTGGGCTATGCCGAAGCCGACCCGACTTTCGACGTCGAAGGCTACGACACCGCCCACAAGCTCTCCATTCTCGCCACGCTGTGCTTCGGCTACGAGATCGCGCCCGACAAGATGCGCGTCGAGGGCATTTCCGCCATCACCCAGCACGATATCCAGGTGGCGGCGGAGCTGGGCTACAAGATCAAGCTGCTCGGCATCGCCGAGCGCACCGATAACGGCATCGAGCAGCGCGTTCACCCCACTTTCGTGCCCAAGGGCAGCGCCATTGCCGGCGTCGATGGGGTGATGAATGCCGTGGCGCTCGAAACCGACCATGTGCACGAGTTGCTGCTGGCCGGTCCCGGCGCGGGCGGCCCGCCCACCGCGTCCTCGGTGCTGTCCGATATTCTCGACATCGCCCGGGGCACGCGCGTGCCGCCGCTGGGCGTGCCGAGCGACGAGCTGATGCCCTATATCGAGGCGCCGATGCGCCCGCATGAGGGCGGGTTCTATATCCGGCTCAACGCCAAGGATGTACCGGGTGCCCTTGCCGCCATCGCCACCCGCATGGGCGACAAGTCGATTTCCATCGACAGCGTCATCCAGCGTTCGGATTTGAGCGCCAAGGCCTTCGCGCCCGATGGCTCGCCGACGCGCACCGTGGTGATGATCACCCAGCAGACTTTGGAATCATCGGTGCGCGAAGCGCTTGCGGAGATCGCGGCCGATGGCTTCATTGTCGGCGAACCGCAATTGATCCGGATCGAAAAGCTCTGATTCCCCATTTGGGGCTGGATGTGCCCATGAAGGGGGAATGATGAAGCTCAGCAAGGTTGAAGACGACAAGAGCCCGACCAATCTCCATCGCATGCTGACCCTCGAAATGGTGCGCGTCACCGAGCGCGCTGCCATCGCCGCCGCCGAATGGCGCGGCAAGGGGGACGAGAAGGCGGCCGACGAGGCCGCCGTCGCCGCCATGAAGGCCGAGCTCGACCGCGTCGCCATTTCCGGCCGCATCGTCATCGGCGAGGGCGAGCAGCACGAATGCGACAATCTTTATATCGGCCAGCCGGTCGGCACGGGGCAGGGGCCCGAGGTCGATATCGCCGTCGATCCGCTTGAAGGCGTGACGCTGTGCGCCAAGAACCAGCCCGATTCCATCGTCGTCCTTGCCATGGCCGAGCGCGGCGGGCTGCTCAACGTGGCGCGCAACGTCTATATGCACAAGATCGCCATCGGCGCCGAGTACCCGCGCGAGACGGTGCATATCGATTGGTCGGCCACCGAGAACGTCAAGGCGTTGGCCAAGGCCAAGCAGGTGCCGCTCTGGGAAATCACCGCCATCGTGCTCGACCGGCCGCGCCATGCCGGGCTGCTTGAAGAGCTGCGCACCGCGGGCGTATCGGTGAAACTCCTCAGCGATGGCGACATTGCCGGCGTCATCCATGCCGTCAACACCGCCGACACCGGCGTCGATATCTATCTGGGCTCGGGCGGCGCACCCGAAGGCGTCCTGGCTGCCGCCGCCCTGCGCTGTATCGGCGGCCACATGCAGGGCAAATTGATCCTCGATACCCCGCCCAAGCGCCAGCGCGCCCACGAAATGGGCATCACCGACCCCAATCGCATCTACGATATCAGCGACCTTGCCTCCGGCGACGTCCTGTTCGCCGCCACCGGCATCACCGACGGCACCCTGCTCGACGGGGTGCGCCTGCGCCGCGATACGGTGGAATCGAGCACCATCGTCATGCGCTCCTGGAGCCAGACGACGCGCTGGATCCGGGCGCGCCACTCGCGCTAAAGCATGGCCGCCGAAGTTGGCCCCGGTTTCGGGATAAAGACAGGCGGCAAAACAAAGAGCGAAAGTGCAGGGCGCGAAGCTACAAGAAACGCGACGCGTTTTAGCGGCACTCCACAACCCGACAAATCCAATGCCCCTTCCGCTCTCCCGACAAATCGCCTAACACCGCCCCATGCTGGAATCGCGGCGCAATTTCCTGGATGTAGCGGAATCGGTCACCGGCCGGGCCTGGGTCGATCGCCTCGATGCGGCGGGCGCGCGCCTGGCGGGAGCCATGGCGCAACGCGAAGGCGTGTCCGATATCCTCGCCCGCATCCTTGCCGGGCGCGGCGTCGGGCTGGAGGATGCCGGCCTTTATCTCGAACCCACCATCCGGGCGCTGATGCCCGACCCCTCGACGCTGACCGCCATGGACGATCTGGCCGAACGGCTGGCCAAAGCGATCGCCGACAATGAAGCCATCGCGCTGTTCGGCGACTATGACGTCGATGGCGCCACCTCCTGCGCGCTGATGGTCCGCTATCTCGGCCATTTCGGCCTCACCCCGCAGGTGCATATCCCCGACCGGATTTTTGAGGGCTATGGCCCCAATATCGCCGCCATGGACAAATTGATCGATGCCGGTGCCAGCCTCATCGTCACCCTCGATTGCGGTACCACCAGCGACAAGCCCATCGCCCATGCCCGCGAGCGCGGCGCCGATGTGCTGGTGATCGATCATCACCTGTCCGATCACGATCTGCCGCCGGCCAATGCGCTGGTCAATCCCAACCGGCCCGACGATATTTCGGGGCTGGGCTATCTGTGCGCCGCCGGCGTCACCTTCATGGTGCTCGTCGCCGTCAACCGCGTGCTGCGCCAGCGCGGCGACACCGGTCTGCCCGATCTGATGCGCCTGCTCGATCTGGTGGCGCTGGGCACGGTCTGCGATGTGGTGCCTTTGGTCGGGCTCAACCGCGCCTTCGTCATCCGTGGCCTCGAAATCGCCCGGCGCGGCGACAATCGCGGGCTGGCGGCGCTGGCCCTGGCGTCGCGGGTCAGCGGTCCGCTCAATCCCTATCACCTGGGCTTTCTCATCGGCCCGCGCATCAATGCCGGCGGGCGCATCGGCAATGCCGCGCTGGGCACCCAGCTTCTGGCGCTCGACGACGAGCATCAGGCGCTGGTCATTGCCGCGCGGCTCGATGAGCTCAATACCGAGCGGCAGCGCATCGAAGTGGCCGCCGTCGAGGAGGCCGTGGCGGTCGCCGAGGCCGAAATCGGCGCCGGCGAGGGGCCGCCCGTGCTGGTCCTCGCCTCCGAAAACTGGCATGCGGGCATTGTCGGCCTCATCGCCGCGCGGCTCAAGGAGCGGTTCGAGCGCCCCGCTTTCGCCATAGCGCTGCATCCCGACGGCACCGGAACCGGCTCGGGCCGCTCCGTGCCCGGCGTCGATCTGGGCTCCGCCGTCATCGCGGCGGTCGAGACCGGGCTCGTGCCCAAGGGCGGCGGCCACGCCATGGCGGCCGGCGTCACCCTGCGGCCGGGCGAATTGGGACCATTCCGGTCTTTCCTCGCCGATCGGCTCGAAGTGGACGTGCGCGCGGCTCGCGCCGCCTCGGCGCTGCGGATCGATGCGGCGCTGACCGCGCGCGGCGCCAATATCGAACTGTTGCACAAGATCGAGAAGGCCGGCCCCTTCGGTTCGGGCAATCCCGCCCCCGTCTTCGCCTTTCCCGCCCATCGGGCCCGCTTCGCCCAGGTGGTGGGCAAGGGCGGGCATGTGAGCTTCACCCTCGCCTCCGACGATGGCGCCCGGCTCAAGGCCATCGCCTTCCGCGCCGCCGGCACGCCTTTGGGCGACATGCTGCTGCGCGATGGTGAAACGCCGCTGCACTTTGCCGGCGGCCTCTCCATCGACCACTATCAGGGCCGCGAACAGGTCCAGTTCCGCCTTACCGACATCGCCCGTCCGGCCGTGGTGCGATAGGCTCCCGCGGCCATCAAACTGCCGCTTGCATATCCGTTAATGACCGTTAATCTATCGGCATGCGCTGCTGAGGGATATTTTTCGGTGCATCTTAGAACTGCTCCCCGGGTTGGCGCGTAAGAGAACATGAGGCTGTTTGAGCCTCTATCACGACGCTTTTGGATGTAGTGGCTAATGAGTAAATCTGTTGTCGATCAATCCCAGACCGGCGTGACCCTGTGGACCCGTTTCGCGTCCTGGGTGGTGGAACGCATCGGCATTTCGCTGATCGGAAATCCCCGTCAGGGCGCCCTGACGGTCATCCTGCCCAATGGGCGCACCCGCACCCTGGGCCGCTCGCAGACCGGCGAACATGCCGTGCTGCGCCTCAAGAATTTCAAGGTCATCACCGAAGCCATGCAGCGCGGCACGGTCGGTTTTGCCGCCGCCTATATGAATGGCGATATCGAGGTCGATGATCTCACCGCGCTGTTCCGCTTTTTCCTGCAGAACCGCGACATGTTCGAAAAGGCCAATCCCGGCTTTTTCCGCAAGGCGGCGACCGATCTGCACTACCACCTCTCGCGCCGCAACACGCTGGAAGGTTCCAAGAAGAACATTGCCGAGCACTATGACCTGGGCAATGATTTTTACGGCGAGTGGCTCGACCCCTCCATGACCTATTCCTCCGCGGTCTTCACCTCCGGCGACCAAAGTCTGGAAGCCGCGCAGGGGGCCAAATATCATCTTGTGGCCGATATGGCGGGGGTAAAACCCGGCGCCTCCGTGCTCGAGATCGGCTGCGGCTGGGGCGGCTTTGCCGAAACGGTGGCGCGCGATTATTCGGCGCATCTGCGCGGCATCACCCTCTCGGCCGAACAGCTCAAATTCGGCCAGGAGCGCCTGGCGCGCCAGGGGCTCGACCAATTCGCCACGCTCGTGTTCGAAGATTACCGCCACACGCAAGGCCAGTTCGACCATGTCTGCTCCATCGAGATGATCGAGGCGGTGGGCGAGGACAACTGGCCCAGCTATTTCCAGACCGTGCATGATCGTCTCAAGCCCGGCGGCACCGCCGCCATTCAGGCGATCACCATCAATGAAGCCGATTTCGACGGCTATCGGTCTGGTCCCGATTTCATCCAGCGCTACATCTTCCCCGGCGGCATGCTGCTGACCAAGACGGTGATGCGCGATTTCGGCAACAAGGTCGGGTTGACGCTGGAAAATGTCGAAACCTTCGGCCTCTCCTATGCCAAGACGCTGCGCCTGTGGCGCGAGCGCTTCCTCGAGCGCTGGCCGATGATCGCCCAGCTTGGCTATGACGAATATTTCAAGCGCAAATGGGTCTATTACCTCAGCTATTGCGAAGCCGGTTTTACCGAAGGCTCCATCGACGTCGGCATCTATCAATACCGCCGGCCGGAGTGAACCAGACGGGTTGTCCGCGTAATTTAACGGCTCCACGAGTTCGCATCCGTTTCGTCATTACCCGGTTTATCCCCGCAATGGCGATGGAAGGGAAAAGGCTTGGCCTCGCACCGCCACGGCACTTCGTCCAAAACTTGACTTGACGGATCATCTTAAGCGGAAGTAGGAAGCTTGCCATCATTCCAAGGATGGGTGCTGCCATGCTTTCGCGCCGTTTGACCGCTCTTCTTGCCCTTTCCGGCCTGGCGCTGGCGGCGCCGGTCGCCGCCGAACCCTGGATCTATAGCGATGGCGCCGGGCAGACGGTGGCGCTCGACGAGGTTCCGCAGCGCATCATCGCCAGCCAGGATGCGGCGGCCGGTCTCATTCCGCTCGGCATCCGCCCGGTCGGAATCTATGCCGATGGCCCGATTGCCGACGCCAAGGCGCTGCAGGGGCTCGACCTCAGCGGCATCGAGATCATCGGTCAGGCCTGGGGCGAGGTGGATATCGAAAAGGCCGCCGCCCTCGAGCCCGATCTCGTCATCGCCGAATATTGGCCGCTCGACAAAGCCTGGAGTGGTGGCGAGAAGGTGGAGGTGGCGCTGAGCTATCTGGCCCCGATCACTGGCGTCACCCAGGGCGCCTCGATCCTCACCCTGATCGAGGATTACGAAGCTCTGGCGCAAAGCCTGGGGGCCGATCTTTCCGCCCCCCAGATCGCCGCCGACAAGGCCGAATTCAGCGCCGCGCTCGACGCCTTCAAGGCAGCAGCCGCTGCCAAGCCCGACCTCACCGTGCTTGCCGTCTGGGCCGGCGCCGACGCGCTCTATGTCGCCGCCACCGCCGGATCGGCGGAACTCGTCGACTTCAAGTCCTGGGGGCTCAAGCTCATCGATCCCGAAATCGCCGACGACCGGGGCTATTGGGAAACCCTCTCCTGGGAAAATGCCGATAAATACCAGCCCGATCTCATCATCGTCGACAATCGCTCCCCGACGACGATCGAAACCGCTCGCTCCCAGCCGACCTGGACGCTGATGAAGGCGGCCGCGGCCGGGCAGGTCGCCGACTGGCCCGCCTTCTGGCTGCGCAACTATCGTCACTACGCGCTCGCCCTCAACGATCTGACCACCGCGATAAAGGCCGCCGACGCTGGCCTTGCGCCTTAAGATGAGCCAGGAGGCTGCGCCGCATCATCGCCGCCGCGCGGCTGCGCTGGGGCTCGGGCTCCTCGCTCTGTCGCTGGCGCTGCTGGCCATCATCGTGCTCTCGATGACCACCGGCGCCCGCGCCATTCCACTCGACACGGTGTGGCGGGCGCTCATCGCCGCCGATCCCACCGCCACCGAACATCGGATCATCTGGGATCTGCGCCTGCCGCGCACCCTTGTCGGCGTCATGGTCGGCCTGGCGCTGGGGCTGGCCGGGGCCGTGTTGCAGGGCGCGACCCGCAACCCCTTGGCCGACCCCGCCATTCTGGGCATTCACTCCGGCGCCGCGCTTTTCGTCGTGCTCGGCGTCGCCGTGCTCGGGCTGACCCAACTCAGCCAGTATGTCTGGCTGGCCTTTGCCGGCGCTGGCGCCGCCATGCTCGTGGTCTATTCGGTCGCCTCGCTCGGGCGGGAAGGAGCGACGCCGATCAAGCTGGCTTTGGCCGGCGCGGCCATCACCGCCGTGCTGCAATCGATCATCAGCGCCATTCTGCTCACCAGCCCGCGCACCCTCGATGAGGTGCGGTTCTGGCAGGTCGGCTCGCTCGCCGGCCGCAGCATGGATATCGCGCTGCAGGTTTGCCCGTTCATCGCCGCCGGCATCGTGCTGGCGCTGTCGGTGGCGCGCCTTCTCGATGGCCTGTCCATGGGCGAGGACGTGGCGCGGGCCCTCGGCCAGCGCGTCGGCCTGTCGCGGGCCTTGGCCGGGCTTGCCGCCGTCATTCTCGCCGGCGCGGCGACGGCGGCCGCCGGTCCCATCGCCTTTGTCGGTCTTACCGTGCCGCATGTGGCGCGCGCCATCACCGGCCCCAGCTATCGCTGGATCTTGCCCTATTCCATGCTGATGGCGCCGATCCTGCTGCTCGGCGCCGACATTATCGGCCGCGTCATTGCTCCGCCCGGCGAGGTGCAGGTGGGCATCGTCACCGCCTTTCTGGGCGCCCCCTTCTTCATCGCGCTGGTGCGGCGGCGCAAATTGGCGGCGCTGTGATGACGCTGGCCGTCGAGATCGAAACCGTCTCCGGCGTGCGCCTCCGTCAGTTCCGCCGCCGCCGCGCCGTCCTGGTCGGGCTGGCCGTGGCGCTTCTCGTCGCCTTTGCCCTGGCGCTTAATCTCGGCGACTACCCGGTTCCGCCCGGCGATGTGCTCCGCTCGCTGCTGTCTCCGCTGACCGGCGCGGTCAACAAGGGCGTCGATTTCATCGTGCTGCAGGTCCGCCTGCCGCGTGCCATCCTCGCCATCCTGTCCGGCGCCGCCTTCGGCCTTGCCGGAATCATTTTCCAAACTTTGCTGCGTAACCCCTTGGCCAGCCCCGATATTATCGGCATCGCCCATGGCGCGAGCGCTGCCGCGGTGTTCTGCATCATCATTCTGGGCTGGAGCGGGCTGTCCGTGTCGCTCGGCGCTCTGGCCGGGGCGGTGCTGACCGCCATCGCCATCTATCTCCTCGCCTGGCGCAACGGTGTCACCGCCTATCGCGTCGTTCTCATCGGCATCGGCGCCGCCGCCATGCTCGGCGCCGTCATCTCCTATCTTTTCACCCGCGCCCGCCTCAACGAAGTGCAGCAGGCGCTGGCCTGGCTGGTGGGCAGTCTCAACGCCGCCCGGCCCGGCGACGCCATCGTTCTCGCCGTTGCCCTGCTGATCCTGCTGCCGCTGCTGTTCGGCCTTGTGCGCGCCCTCGAGGCGCTCGAGCTGGGCGACGACACCGCCACGGCGCTGGGCGCGCGCGTCGAGCTGACCCGGCTGGGCCTGATGCTCGTTGCCGTCAGCTTTGCCGCCTTCGCCACCGCCGCCGTGGGACCGGTGGGCTTCGTCGCCTTCGTCTCCGGGCCGATCGCGCGGCGCCTGCTCGATGGGGCAGGGCGCGGTTTTGCCCAGGCCGCGCTGGTTGGTTCGCTGGTGATGCTGGTGTCCGATCTTGTGGCCCAACACGCCCTGCCATCGGTGCAATTGCCGGTCGGCGTGGTGACGGGAGCCTTCGGGGCCCTGTTCCTGCTCTGGCTGCTCATCGCCTCCGGCCGCTCCGGCCGGGTCAATTGATCGGGAGACCGAATATGTCCGCCAATCACCAGCTCGAGGCGGTCGGCCTGCATCTGGGTTATGCCGACCGCCAGATCGTCACCGATCTCAGCCTCGCCATTCCCCCGGGCCGGCTCACCGTCATTGTCGGCGCCAATGCCTGCGGCAAGTCCACCCTGCTGCGCGGGCTGGCGCGGCTGTTGGCGCCGAGCCGGGGCGCTGCCTATCTCGACGGCAAGCCCGTCCACACCATGCCCACGCGCGACGTCGCCACCCTTCTGGGCGTCTTGCCGCAATCGCCCATCGCCCCCGACGCCATTGCCGTCGCCGATCTCGTGGGGCGCGGCCGCTATCCGCATCAGGGCTGGTTCCGCCGCTGGACAATCGAGGATGACGCGGCGGTGGCCGAGGCGCTGGCCGCCACCGACATGGCGGAACTGGCCGACCGCCCCGTGGATGAATTGTCCGGCGGCCAGCGTCAGCGCGTCTGGATCGCCATGGCGCTGGCGCAGCAGACCGACCTGCTGCTGCTCGATGAGCCCACCACTTTCCTCGACATCAACCATCAGGTCGAAGTGCTCGACCTGTTGACCGATCTGGTCAGGCTGCGCGGCCGCACGGTCGTCGTGGTTCTGCACGATCTCAACCTGGCCTGCCGCTATGCCGATCATATCGTGGCGATGAAGGCGGGGCGGGTTGTCGCCGAGGGTCGCCCGGTCGATGTGATGACCGAGCAGGTGGTGGCCGATGTGTTCGGCATGGCCTCGCGCATCCTCGTCGATCCGATTTCGGACACGCCGATGATCGTGCCCATCGGCCGCCACCATGTCGACAGGGCCCTCGCCTGATCCAATGGAGGCGGGTCCGCGCGCCGATTTGACAAACCGCGCAATATGGCCATGATGACGCCTATGAGCCGGATTTTTGTCACCACCCGCCTGTTCATTCACGGTCGCCGCAAGGCAGGCTGATTGCCTGGTGTTGCTACCTGCCTTTTTGGCAAGAGCGGCACCAGGATCGCAGACCCCCACACTTCCCATCGATTTTGACCTGCCAAACCACGCCATGACGCGTGGCGCTTGCGCATGTCCTCTGCGAGGCTTTCGCCATGACCTTCAAATATTCCGTGACCCTTCCCATCGCCGGCGGCAACAAACTGCGCCGTTTCCGCGCCTGGGCCGAAGAGCACCTGCCGCAGCTCAGCTACAGCCTGCCGCACCAGACGCCGATCAAGACCGAGACCATGGTCGTGCGGCTGCTCTCGCTGGATGACCGCGCCCGCATTCTCCAAGCCTTCGCCCAAAACCCCCTGGCTTGAACGAAAAGGAGTGTCCCATGCCAGCCCTGCGCTATTGCCGATCCTGCGCCGGACCGCGGCCCCGCGCCGCCCGACGCTGTCCTTGGTGTCTGCGCTCCTACGAGGGCAATGCCACCCGCCCCGAGCACCTCTTTTCCATCTATGATCGCTCGCCTTCCGAGGCCGATGCGATCAGCAGCCAGCAGGAAACGCGATGACCACCATTTCCCTTGCGGATTGGGCCCAGTCGCCCGAAATCCTTCTTGGCGAGGAGGATCATCGTCGTCTGACCGTCGCCGCTCTGACCGATATCGGTCAGAGCGCGGAGCGTATGGACTTCCTGCTGTATGAGCTCGACCGCGCGCGCATCGTCAAGGACGATCTGTTGCCGACCGATGTGGTGCGGATCGGCAGCGTGGTGCGCTACAAGCCCATTCCGGGCGAAGAGCGCACCGTCAGGCTGGTCATGCCCGAGCAGGTCGATCACGCCGGAGCCTATCGGCTTTCCGTCACCTCGATCCATGGTGCGGCGTTGCTCGGCCTGCGGCCTGGCCATGTCATGAGCTGGCTCGATCCGGACGGCACCGGACACCGGCTAAGGGTGCTCAAGGTCGCCAACCCGACCATGGCCCCGGACCCGGACCCGGCCCCCGATCCGGGCCCCTTCGCTGCC
>JAHCJW010000054.1 GCA_026126125.1 Devosia sp. | reverse complement strand
AGGCGGGACGGGGAAGTGTGGGCGGCTGCGGGGCGCTGCCTCTTTTCCTTCTCTTCGTCCGGCGCGGCGGCCGACCGTTTTGCCAAGGGGCACATCACCGGGGATCGGTGCCTGTCATCGGCGCTCTTCGAAAAAAGCGCAGCCTATGTTCAAAGCCTTGGCCGCAAATGAAAAGGGCCGCTCCCGAAGGGGCGGCCCTTGAAGGCTGGAGGTGGCGGCGATCAGTGATTGACCACGATGGTCGCGCCGACCTGTACGCGCTCGTAAAGATCGGTGATGTCGTCATTGGTCAGGCGGATGCAGCCGGAAGAGACGGCCTGGCCGATCGACCAGGGCTCGGATGTGCCATGGACGCGATAAAGGGTGGAGCCGATATAAAGGGCGCGGGCGCCGAGCGGATTGTCCGGGCCGCCGGGCATATAGGCCGGCAGGTCGGGAACGCGCTTGCGCATGGCCGGGGGAGGGGTCCAGCCGGGCCATTCGGCCTTGCGGGTGATGCGATGCGTGCCCGACCAGGTGAAGCCGTCGCGGCCGACGCCGATGCCGTAGCGCATGGCCTTGCCGCCCTCGAGCACGAGATAGAGCCGGCGCTCGCTGGTCTCGATCACCAAGGTGCCGGGCTTGTGGCGGGTTTCGTAGTCGACGATCTGCTTCTTGATCGGACTGCCGCCGCGCGAGCGCGTCTGAACCTCAGACTTCACTTCCCACATGCTGGTGTCGAAATTGTAGACGCGCTGCTGCGCCCAGGTTGGCGCCGCCAACCCTATCGACAGCAATATCGACAGCGCGACTGCTATCGCTGCTCTCATCAAGTTCATGCTTACCCTCGGCCTCTTAAGGAAATTCTGCCACTGATTCGATAGCGACACGATTTGTGCTCAATAACGTGCGCCGAGCTTAAGGGAAAAGTGTTAATAGTCACGGTTTGGCCACATCTGTGTCCGGGACAGGTCTTTGTGTTGCCGCTCGGTGACAGTTGCTGTTCACCAATGCGTGAAGGGCGCCGAAAGGCAGGCTTGACAGCATAAGAGCTGCCCTTCATTCACACCCCTGAATGGGAGGCGATCCATGAGCGAAGACCTGAAGCGCGAAGCAGCGAGAAAAGTCCTTGAGGAGGTGCGCCCCGGCATGCGCCTCGGCCTTGGCACCGGCTCGACCGCCCGCCATTTCGTCGACCTGCTCGGCGAAAAGGTGGCGCAGGGGCTGGACGTGCTTTGCGTGCCCACCTCGGAAGTCACGGCGCGGCAGGCCGAAAGCCTCAATATTCCGTTGTCCGACCTCGACGCGCTCGGCCGGCTGGATCTGACCGTCGATGGCGCCGACGAGATCGACCCGGCGCTCAACCTGATCAAGGGCGGCGGCGGCGCGCTGTTGCGCGAAAAGATCGTTGCGGCGGCGTCCGACGCCATGATCGTGATTGCCGACAGCTCCAAGCTGGTCGATCCGCTGGGCAAGTTTCCGCTGCCCATCGAGGTCAATCGCTTCGGCCTCGGCGCCACCCGCCACAGCATCGAAGCCGTGATGGCCGCCCATGGCGCCGAAGGCGGGCTGCGCCTGCGCGGCGAGGACAAGGGCGCTGTCTTCGTCACGGATGGGGGACACCTCATTCTCGACGCTTTTTTTGGCCGCATTTCCCAGCCAGAAGCGCTGTCGCGCGACCTGCTGGACATTCCGGGCGTAGTCCAGCATGGACTGTTCATCAATATGTGCGGCAAGGCTTATGTGGCGACGCCGGATGGCGTAAAAACACTCGGCAACAGCAACTGACCTAGCGTGGATCGGGAAAAGATGGGCAACTGGATGACTAACGACATGATGCGCGGCGCCAAGGCAGTGATTGCCGCCGTGATGGCCGCCGGCCTGATCGGCCTGTCCGTGCCGGCAATGGCGCAGGAAGTGCCGCCCGAGCAGCTGGCGCTGGCGCGCAAATATATCGACCTGACCGACCGCGCGTCGGTTTACGAAGTGTCCGTGGTCGAAACCGGCATCGAGACCATGAAGCAGATCGTCACCCAGAATCCGGAGATTCTGCCGCAGACCGACGCTGCCATCACCAAGATCATCCAGGAATATAGCGGCCGCAAGGGCGAGTTGCTCGATCAGTTCGCCCGCGTCTATGCCATGCGCTTCTCGATGGAAGAGCTCCAGGCCATCGTCAGCTTCTACGAGTCGCCCACCGGCCAGAAGCTGGCCCAGGCCAACACCGAGCTGAACACCGATCTGCAGCGCGTGATGCAGGTGTTCAACAATAATCTCAAGCGCGAATTCTTCGCCAAGGTCCGCGCCGAGTTGCGGGCTGGCGGCATCGAACTTTAGTCGCGTCCAGAAGCGATCCGGGGCCCCGCCTTGTGCGGGGTCTTTTTTTATGCGACGCGCCTCCCTAGTTATATCGGCAGGCGACGATGAATTGATAATGGGGGCGGCAGTGGCGTTCGATTATGATCTGGTGGTGATCGGTGCGGGTTCGGGCGGGGTGCGGGCGGCGCGCATGGCGGCCAGCTATGGCGCCAAGGTGGCTATCGTCGAGGAATTCCGCGTCGGTGGCACCTGCGTGATCCGCGGCTGCGTGCCCAAGAAGCTCTATGTCTATGCGTCGCGTTTCCGCGACCAGTTCGACATCGCCGACAGTTTCGGCTGGCAGGTCGAGGCCAGCTTCGACTGGCCGACGCTAGTCGCCAACAAGAAAAAGGAAATCTCCCGGCTCGAGGCGGCCTATACTGCCAATCTGGAAAAGCCCGGCGTCGAGATCATCCGGGACCGGGCGGTGGTCAGCGGCGCCAACGCCGTTCGGCTGATGAGCGACGGGCGCGAGCTGACGGCCAAATATCTGCTCGTCGCCACCGGCGCGCGTCCGTATTTTCCGGCGATCCCGGGGGCCGAATTCGGCATTTCCTCCAACGAGGCCTTCGATCTGCCCACGCTGCCCAAATCCATCCTCATCGAGGGCGGTGGCTATATCGCGGTCGAGTTCGCCACCATCTTTGCCGGTCTGGGCGTCGACACCACCATTATCTATCGCGGCGACTGCGTGCTGCGCGGCTTCGACGAGGATATGCGGCGCGGTCTTGAGGCGGGGCTCGTCTCGCGCGGCATCCGCACCATCTATCAGACCACCATCGCCTCGCTGGCCCAGGCCGGCGAGCGCATCCAGGCGACGTTCAGCGACGGCGTCTCCGCCCCCTATGACGTGGTGATGTTCGCCACCGGCCGCGTCGCCAATATCGATGGGCTGGGGCTCGAAAGCGCCGGCGTCAGACTCAACGACGATGGCACCATCGCCGTCGATGCCTTCTCGCAGACCAATGTGCCCTCGATCTATGCGGTGGGCGATGTCACCGGCCGGGCCCAGCTG
Source organism: Devosia sp. (assembly GCA_026126125.1). Classification (GTDB taxonomy): domain Bacteria; phylum Pseudomonadota; class Alphaproteobacteria; order Rhizobiales; family Devosiaceae; genus Devosia. The sequence goes on along the minus strand of JAHCJW010000054.1, from coordinate 17,216 downwards.
ACCCCGGTCGCCATCCGCGAGGGCTGGTATTTCGCCGAGACCGTGTTCAACGACAATCGGCTGGCCGTCGACCATTCGCTGATCCCCACGGCCGTCTTCGCCGAGCCCGAAATCGGCGTCATCGGCCTCACCGAGGCCGAAGCGGCCACCCATGGCGATGTCGACATCTATGTCGCCCGCTTCCGGCCGATGCAGAACACGCTCTCGACCAAGTCCGAGCGCATGATTTTGAAGCTGATCACGCAAAAGGATGGCGGCAAGGTTCTGGGCGTTCATATTCTGGGGCCGGGCGCCGCCGAGATGATCCAGCTCGTCGCCGTCGCCGTCGGTATGGGCGCCACCAAGGCCGATTTCGACCGCACCATCGCCCTGCACCCCTCGGCGGCCGAGGAATTGGTGACCTTCAAGGCGCCAAGCTATATCTATCGGGACGGCGAGAAGCTGGGCGGCTGAGCCCCGCTTTGCGCTTGGCAGGCCGGCGCCGGCTTGCTAGACCGCCCGGACGCGCAAATGCCCCTGTATGAGCGAGACTGACGATGACCACATGGACCCCCAGCAGCTGGCGCGAAAAGCCCGTTCTTCAGGTGCCGACCTATCCCGATCCGGTGGCGCTCGCGGAAGCGGAGCGGCAATTGGCGACCTTTCCGCCGCTGGTTTTCGCCGGCGAGGCGCGTGAGCTGAAATCGCGCCTGGCTGCCGTCGCCCGGGGCGAAGCCTTCCTGCTGCAGGGCGGCGATTGCGCCGAGAGCTTCGCCGAGCACGGCGCCGACCATATCCGCGACTTCTTCCGCGTCTTCCTGCAGATGGCGGTGGTGCTGACCCATGGCGCCAGTAAGCCCGTGGTCAAGGTCGGCCGCGTCGCTGGCCAGTTCGCCAAGCCGCGCTCGGCCGACACCGAAACCATCGATGGCGTCGAGCTGCCCAGCTATCGCGGCGACATCATCAATGCCATCGAGTTCAACGAAGCCGCCCGCGTGCCCGACCCGGACCGCATGCTGCAGGCCTATCGCCAGTCGGCGGCCACGCTCAACCTGCTGCGCGCCTTCTCCATGGGCGGCTATGCCGAGCTGACCCGTATCCACGAATGGACCATGGGCTTCATGAAGGGCTCGAACTGGAATGTCCGGTTCGAGGAAGTGGCGCGCAAGATCGACGACGCCATCACCTTCATGTCGGCGCTCGGCATCAATCCGGAAAACACCCCGGCGCTCAAGCAGACCAGCTTCTACACCAGCCACGAAGCGCTGCTGCTGGGTTATGAGGAAGCGCTGACCCGTCGCGACTCCATCACCAATGACTGGTACGCGACCTCGGGCCACATGCTCTGGATCGGCGACCGGACCCGCCAGCCCGATGCCGCCCATGTCGAATATTTCGCCGGCATCCATAATCCCATCGGCATCAAATGCGGGCCGAGCCTGTCCAATGACGACCTGCTGCGCCTGCTCGACCGGCTCAACCCGACCAATGAAGCCGGGCGCATCACGCTGATTTCGCGCTTCGGCGCCGAAAAGGTCCAGGAACATCTGCCGCGCCTGATCGAAACCGTGCGCCGCGCCGGCCGCACCGTGGTCTGGTGCTGCGACCCGATGCACGGCAACACCATCAAGGCCTCGACCGGTTTCAAGACCCGGCCCTTCGACCGGGTGCTGAGCGAGGTGAAGAATTTCTTCGACGTGCACCGCGAAATGGGTACCTATGCCGGGGGCGTTCATATCGAGATGACCGGCGACGACGTCACCGAATGCGTCGGCGGGCTCTCGGCCGTCACCGAGGCGACGCTGGCCGATCGCTACAACACCTATTGCGATCCCCGTCTCAATGCCAGCCAGGCGCTGGAGCTGGCCTTTCTCGTCGCCGAGGAAGTGCACGCCCAAAAGCCGCCGGTGCAGCGCCTTGCCGCGGGCGAATAGATCGCCTTGCCAGACTGAACCTAAATTCAGGCCGTGCGTTGAGAAATCTGCGCGCGGCCTTCTCTTTGCCGGTATCGCCCGTCACTCTGGCGGCTTCACAGTGAGGAGCTGATGCCCAAATCCTTGTTCCCCCAGGCCCCGGCGCCGGTTCGCGCCCAACTCGAGCGGGACGCCACCGTCAAGCTGCTCAACGACTTCGACTGGGCGGCCAATCCGCTGGGCGCCATTCCCGGCTGGCCCGAAAGCCTGAAAGGCGCCGTGCGCCTGGTCATGGTCGCCTCGACCCCGATGGTCATGCTGGTCGGTCCCGACGGCATTCTGATCTACAACGACGCCTATGCCCGCTTCGCCGGCCAACGGCATCCCGCCATCTTCGGCATGCCCGCGCTGCAGGCCTGGCCGGAAATCGCCGACTTCAATCGCGTCAATATCGAGCGCGGTCTGCGCGGCGAATCCTATGCCCTGCGCGATCAGGAACTGGTCCTCAATCGGCACGGTCAGCTCGAATCGGGGTGGATGGACCTCCATTACAGCCCCATTGTGGGCGATGACGGCCGCTCCATGGGCTGTCTCTGCGTGGTGCACGAGACCACCGATCGGGTGCTGGCGGAAAAGGCGCTGGCCCGCAGCGAGGAGCGCCTGACGCTGGCGCTGTCCAGCTCGGCGCTGGTCGGAACCTGGGACTGGAACGTCATCGACAACATCGTCACCGCGGACGATCAGTTTGCCCAGATGTACAATATCGACTCCCAGCGGGCGGGGCTCGGCGTGCCCCTCGAGCATTATTTCCGCGCCATCGAGAAAGAGGACCTGCCGCGCGTCGAGAGGGAGATGCGCCGCGCCGTCGAGGAGGTCAGCGATTTCCGCTGCGAGTATCGCGTGGTCGGTCCCGATGGATCGCGGCGCTGGCTGATGTCCTCGGGCCGGCCGCGTCTCGACGCGCAAGGCCGGGTCTACCGCTTCCCCGGCGTTGCCATCGACATCACCGATTCCCGTCGCGCCGCCGAAGAACGCGAGCTCGTGGCACAGGAATTGAGCCATCGCATCAAGAATATCTTCGCCGTGCTGATCGGCATTGTCAGCCTCTCGGCCCGGGGGCGCCCGGACATCAAGGAATTTGCCGAGCAATTGCGCCGGCGGATTTTTGCTCTCGGGGAGGCGCATGACTTCGCCCGGCCCCACAGCCATCTCATCGGCGCGCCGGCCGGGCAGGGCAGCCTCTCGGCGCTGGTGGCGCGGCTGATGCGGCCCTATGAGGGCGATAACGGCGCGGCGCGGGTGATCTTTTCGGGCGATGACACCGCCATCGACGACGCGGCCGCCACTCCCCTGGCCTTGCTGTTCCACGAACTGGCGACCAATGCCGCCAAATATGGCTCGCTCAGCCAGGCCGATGGCACGGTGGAACTGGTTGGCCGGGTGGATGGCGACAATTATCGCCTTGTCTGGAAGGAATGCGGCGGCCCCAGGCTGGCCGAGCCGACACATCTGTCCGGCTTTGGTTCGCGGCTGATCGGGCTGTCGGTCGAAGGGCAGATGCGCGGCGAGATCGAGCGGCACTGGTTGCCCGAAGGGCTATCGGTGGAGCTGTCGATCCCGCTCGAATCGCTCAATCGCTCCAGCCGCCTGCGGGCACGATCCCACACTACCTCCGAGCCGGCTTAGCGCATATCTCCTGAAAATGGCCCCGGTTTCGGCATAAAGACATGCGGCAAAACAACGGGCTAAAGCAGCGGACCGAAAAGTGTACTCACGGTTTTCGGATAATCCGATGCGTAAACAAGGAATTAGAGCGGCGATTTGCGTTCGACAGAACGCACGTCGCTCTAAAGCGCAGGGCGCTGATCTAAAAGAAGCGCGACCCGCTTTGGGGGGCAGCCCGTTTCGGCGTTGCCGGCTGTCGGTCAGCCCACCATCGGCGCGTTGGCCCAGTTGAACAGCTTCAACCGGCGCGGCGGCGGCACCTCGGCGGCCTGCCTGCGGGCGACGGCATAGTCGATCACCTCGCGCAGATCGGCCTCGGTCACCGGCTTGGAAAGCACGCCCACCGTGCCCGGCACGCCATTGCCCAGCTGCGCCGGGTTGGCGGTCAAGAACACCACCGTCACCCCATGGGTCTGCGCCAGGATCTTGCCGATATCCTTGCCCGTGGGGCCATCGCGCAGATTGAGATCGACCAGCGCGATTTCGGCATGCGGCGCCAGACTCAAAGCGGTCTTCTGGTCGGCGGCGATGCCGATCGGTTCATGTCCCATCTCGGCGACGATCTCCTCGATTTCCGAGGCGACAATGAACTCGTCTTCAACGATCAGGATGGTGCTGGGCATCGGCGATAGGCTTTTTCGTGGTCTTGCAGAACAATGTCGGATGGCAACTCGCCACAGCGACGTCGGTTGCGTCAAAAATTGTGGATCGGACGGGATTTGTTCAAATCATGCGCTTCGGTCGTTACCAAACCGCCAATTCCGGCGCGGAACCGATTTAGGGGAACATTAACCCTAATCATTCACAAACGGGGGAAGAAATCGGGGAAGGCCTGTTCGCTCCGGAGGGTAAGATGAAGTCCATTGCCACTCATGCTGTCATTATCGCGGCATTTGCCTTGAGCGGATCGGCCATGGCCGCCGACTACCTCAATCTGCGTCCATCCTATCCCGACCAGTGGGCCACCGCCGAAGACAATCCCCTGCGCTTCGAAATGGGGGCGCGCTATTGGTATTCCAAAGGTGGGCAAGAGGGGGCGATTGGTGCGCAGAGCGTCAAGACGGAGGACACCAGTCATCTGCTCGAAGGCCATTTTCGCATAGAAGACCCCTATACCAGCAGTTTCCTCAAAGGTGCCGGTGGCTATGCAATCGCAACCGACGGGCAGTATTCGTCCAGCCTTGGCGCCGATACGACCAGTTTCAGTGGCGGCCAGATCGGACATGTCGGTGCTGACTTTGGCTACATGCCGCTCGGCAGCGAGAACATCAAGTTTGGCGCTCTGATCGGCTATCAATATTTGCGGGAATCTCCCGACAAGGCCCGTTCTGATATTCTGAAGTGGAACGCACTAAACGTTCACGCACTTCGCCTCGGCGTAACCGCCAAAGCCGACCTCGGCTCCTTTGCCGACATTACCGGTGAAGTGGTGGGTATCCCTTATGCATGGGTCAACGGCACGACGCCAAGCTATGTCATCCCAAGCACAACTATCGGCGGAGTTCCCGCAGACCGGGTTGTGGGCGACGTCAATGGCTCGGCCTATGGCGCCAGCGGAGAACTGATGCTTGGTATACATCCGTCGGAGAATTTGACCATTCGGCTTGGGGGGCGCGGCTGGATGCTGACGGGACCCGCCAACGCAAATGTTACCTATTCCGCAGCGGCAGATCCAACCAAAACGCATACGAGCGGCGTCATGATGGATACACTGTCATTGTTCCGCTACGGCGCGCTTGGAAGTGACCGTGCTTCTAGGCCTGTGGGGATTTGGCTGATGATCTGCCTCCTTCCCTTCTCCCCGCGTGGAGGAGGCGGCCCGCAGAAGGGGGACTGTGCCGGAGTTCCTACCGATGGGCTTTGACCCCTCACCCCAACCCTCTCCCCTGAGGGGCGAGGGGGCGATGGCACCGGCTGTCGCGCAAATTCCGACACACCGAAGGCCAAGCGCACGCTTGCCCTGGCGCAGCCCAGCGGCTAAGTCTTGCCCGCGTCCGGCCGATGGTCGGACGCGTTTTTGTGCACCAACCAGGCCAGCATCGCCGTGACCGACCAGCTCAGAATTGCGCTCGCCCAGCTCAATCCGAAGGTGGGCGATTTCGCCGGCAATCTGGCCTTGGCGCGCCGGGCGCTGGCCGATGCCCAGAGCGCCGGCGCCGATATCGTGCTGTTTTCCGAGCTGTTCCTCACCGGCTATTTTCCCGACGACCTGTTGTTCAAGCCGCAATTTGTCGCCGATGCCGTCACGGCCGCCAAAACGCTGGCGGCGGAAACTGCGGGAACCGATGTGGCGCTCATCCTGCCCACCATCTGGCAGGAGCATGGCGCGCTCTACAACGCGGTCCTTGTGGCCGAAAAGGGCAGGGTGATCGCCACCCGCTACAAGCGCGAATTGCCCAATAGCGACGTTTTCTACGAAAAACGCTATTTCGCCGCCGGCCCGCTGCCGCTGCCGGTGACCATCAAGGGCGTCCAGGTCGGCATTCCGATCTGCGAGGATATCTGGCACTCCTGGGTCTGCGAACATCTGGTGCGCGAAGGCGCCGAGATCCTTCTGTGTCCCAATGGCTCGCCCTATTGGACCGACAAGCAGCATCACCGCAAGGAACTGGTGCGGGCCCGCGTCGCCGAGGACGGGGTGCCGATGCTCTATCTCAATCAGGTCGGCGGCCAGGACGAGCTCGTCTATGATGGCGCCTCCTTCGCCATCGAGCCCGGCGATCGCCTGGCTTTCCAGGGCAAGTCCTTCGCCGAGGATTTCATCGTCACCGACTGGCGGCGCGGCGAGCAGGGCTGGCGCTGCGCCAATGGCGTGGTCGAGCAATTGACTTCGGTTGAGGAGGCGCCCTGGCGCGCCGCCGTGCTCGGGCTGCGCGACTATGTGCGCAAGAACGGCTTCGGCCAGGTCATGCTCGGCCTTTCGGGCGGCATCGACAGTGCCGTGGTCGCCGCCATGGCCGTCGATGCTTTCGGACCCGAAAAGGTCCACTGCATCATGTTGCCGTATCGCTACACCTCCGAGGACAGCCTGGCCGACGCCAGGGATTGCGCCGCAAAGCTGGGCGTGCGCTATGACGTGGTGGCCATCGGCGCACCGGTCGACGCCGCCCTGCACGAGCTGGCGCCGATCTTCGGCGATCGTCCGCTCGATCTGGCCGAGGAAAACATTCAGTCGCGCATGCGCGGCACCATTCTGATGGCCGTTTCCAACAAACTCGGCTCGATGCTGCTCACCACCGGCAACAAGAGCGAGATGGGCGTGGGCTACGCCACCATCTATGGCGACATGAATGGCGGCTACAATCCGCTCAAGGACATGTTCAAGATGGATGTCTATGCGCTGGCCGATTGGCGCAACCGACACCTGCCCGGCGATTGCCTCGGCTCTTCGGGCGTGGTCATTCCGCAGTCGATCATCGACAAGGCCCCGAGCGCCGAATTGCGCCCCGACCAGACCGACCAGGACAGCCTGCCGCCCTATCCGGTGCTGGACGATATCCTGCGCTCGATGGTCGAGGACGAAATGGCGCTGGGCGATATCGTCGCGCGCGGGCACGATCCGGCGCTGGTCAAGCGCATCGAACGCCTCGTCAACATCGCCGAATATAAGCGCCGCCAGTCGGCGCCGGGCCCCAAACTCTCGCCCCGCGCCTTCGGGCAGGGACGCAAATACCCCATTACCAATGGTTACAAGGATCTGACCGTCGGATGACCGTCGTCGTACGCTGGGCGCCGTCCCCCACCGGCCGCATTCACCTGGGCAATGCGCGGCCGGCGCTGCTCAACTGGTTCTTCGCCCGCCGCATGGGCGGGCGCTATGTCCTGCGCATGGACGATACCGACCAGGCCCGCTCCACCCGCGAATTCGCCGATGGCATCGAGGCCGATCTCGACTGGCTTGGCGTCAGGCCGGACCTTTTGGTGCGCCAGTCCGAACGCACCGCGCTTTATGATGCGGCGCGCGACCGGCTGATCGCCTCGGGGCGCCTCTATCCCTGCTACGAAACCGAGGAAGAGCTGGACCGCAAGCGCTCGCGCGCCCGCCTTCTGGGCAAGCCGCCGATCTATGATCGCGCCGCGCTGGCACTGAGCGATGAAGACCGGGCGCGGCTCGAAGCCGAAGGCCGCAAGCCGCATTGGCGCTTCAAGCTCGATGGGCGCCCGGTGACCTTCAACGATCTCATCAAGGGCCCGCAGACGGTCAACACCGCCTCCATGTCCGATCCGGTGCTGATCCGCGCCGATGGCAGCTATCTCTATACGCTGCCCTCGGTGGTCGACGACATCGATCTGGGCATCACCCACGTCATCCGCGGCGAGGACCACGTCTCCAACACCGGCACCCAGATCGAGATCATCGAGGCGCTGGATGGGGCGGTGCCGCATTTCGCCCACCACAACCTGCTCACCGATGCGCAGGGCCAGGGCTTTTCCAAGCGCTTGGGCTCGCAGTCGATTTCCGATTTCCGCGCCGATGGCTACGAACCGCTGGCCATCGCCATCGTCGCCACCCTCACCGGCACCAGCCTCTCGGTCGAGCCCTATGCCTCGCTCGACGCCATCGCCGAGCGGCTTGAACTTTCGATGATCTCGCATGGCGCGGCGCGCTTCGATCCGGCCGAACTCGACACGCTCAACGCCCGCCTGCTGCACACCATGTCCTATCAGGAGGCGCAGCCTCGCCTGTCGGTGCTGGGGCTCGAGGGCGAGGCGATCTGGCTGCTCCTGCGCGACAATCTCGTGCGCTTCGCCGATATGACCGAATGGTCAAAGCTGGTCACCGGACCGGTCGAGCCGGTCGTGGCGCCGGAGGATCGGGAGTTCATCGCCCTGGCCAAGGCGCTGCTGCCGCCCGAGCCGTGGGATGAAAATACCTGGGGTCAGTGGACCAATGCCCTCAAGGGGGCGACGGGGCGCAAGGGCAAGGCGCTGTTCCTGCCGCTGCGCCTGGCTTTGACCGGGCGGGCCGATGGCCCCGAGCTCAAGTCCCTGCTCGTCCTGCTTGGGCATAAGGCGTGTCTGGACCGACTACCCTGACCGCCTTGTCGCCGAAATGGACGATGCGCAATTCGGCCTCGGCAGGCGTCTGATTGGCTGCCGGCCGCATCGCAACTTCACCCGGGCCTGCCGGGCGCGGGCGGGGCAGGGGCACATCCACCAGTGCCACGGTGCTGACCGCCGGCGCCACCACGGCGGCGACGCTCACCGGCACGACGCCGCGCGGATCGCGCAGCGGCAGGGGGAAGCTGGCGCCGGCAATCGAGATCATCGCCCGGCTGCTGCCGTCTTCGCCATTGGCCAGGGTTATGGTGCCGTCGGCCTGTGGCGTCACCCGGCAGCTCGCTTCAGTGTCGAACCGGTTGCGATAGGCGAAGGCATTGGCCAGCGCCGTATAGGGCGTGCCGGCGATATTGCGCATCTGCTCCGGCTCCTGGCCGGGATTGTTGTAATAGTACAGCTCGACCGGCGTATTGGGGCACATGGCCTGGCACTGCTGGGCATCGTTGCCGACATAATCGGGCAGGGTCGAATAGCTGATCGGCCAGAAATAGCCATCGCTCAACCGTACACAGACCGTGCGCACGGTGTTGTAGCCCTGCGAACGCCACAAATCTCCGCCCTCGACCAAATCGCCATTGGTGAAGTCGCCTTCCGAGGTGGTGCCGAAAATACGGTCGAACACCGACTGGCGCTCCTGGTTGAACGTGGCGCTCGAACCCTGAACATTGCAGCCGAAACGGGCCATTTCCTGCAGGATGGCTTCGCGCTGCTGGGCCACGGCCCCGGCGGTTTCCACCGATTGCGCCACCGAGGCATATTGATCGCGCAGCCGCAGCACCGCGCGCGCCACCTGCTGGCATTGCGGGGTCAGCGTGCGGCCTGCCTTGGCGTCGTCATTGCAGCCCTGGCGGATATATTGGCTTTCCGCGTTCTGCACCTGCCGCGCCAGATCGCGCGCCGCCTGCGAATTGTTCTGCATCTGCCGGAAGTCGCTGTTGCGGTCGAATTGGCGCAGGGCATTTTCCAGCTGGCGGCATTGGGCCGCCTGGGCGTAAACGGTCTGCACGTCGAACGTGAACATGACCGAAGCCAAAACCAGAAGCACCAGGGCCCGCATGCCGGTAGAGCTGAAAATCACTGTTTCGTCCTGTTCGCCAGCCGCAAATTCTGGCCCTTCGTCGCCCTTAAGACATCGCTAGGGCGGATGGCAACATTATAGCGTCGGCGTTGCACCGCGATATCGCCGGCGGGCAACACAATTGTGGGAGATGTGCCGCTTATGAAACTAGCCACCCTGCGTTCCGCCCGGCCCGATGGCCAGCTGGTGGTCGTCTCCCATGACGGCACGCGCTTCGTTTCGGCCGGCCGCATCGCCCCCGATCTCCAGTCGGCGCTCGATGACTGGGAGCGCGCGGCGCCGGCCCTCTCGGAATTGTCACGGCAACTGGACAATGGCGCCATCGCCGGGCAGGCCTTCGATCCGTGGTCGGCGCTGGCTCCCCTGCCGCGCGCCTATCAATGGATCGACGGGGCCGGCTATATGGGCCATCTCGAACGGGTGCGCTCGCTCAAGGGCAGCAAGGACGACGAGCTGCAATCGGTGCGGCCGCTGCTCTATCAGGGCGGCTCCGATTCGTTCCTCGCGCCATCCGACCCCATCATCGTGCCCGAAGACGATCTCGCCCTCGATTTTGAGGCGGAAGTCGCCGTCATCACCGGACCGGTGCCGATGCGTCCCAGCCGCGCCGAGGCCGAGGCGGCGATTCGCCTGGTGACCATCTGCAACGACGTCTCCCTGCGCCGTCTCGTCGCCGACGATCTGCAAAATGGCTTCGGCTTTTTTCACGCCAAGCCCTCGACCGCCTTTGCCCCGTTCGCCATCTCTCCTGCGACGCTCGGGGACCGCTGGCGCGACAATCGCCTGCATTTGCCGGTGCGCGTCGAGGTCAATGGCACACTCTACGGCCAGCCCAATGCCGCCATCGACGTGCATTTCGACTTTGTCGATCTCATCGTCGAGGCGGCGCGCACCAGACGGCTCGCCGCCGGCACCATTATCGGTTCAGGCACCATCGCCAATCGCCATGATGAAAGCCTGCCCATCAAGGAAGACGGCATCGGCTTTGCCTGCATCGCCGAGGCGCGCACCGCCGAAAAGGCCAAGTTTGGCCGCGCCCGCACCCCGTTTCTCAAGCCCGGCGACCGCGTGCGCATCGCCGCCATCGGCAAGGGCGGCCAGTCGGTGTTCGGCGATATCGATCAGGCGGTGGGGCTTCTGGGCGCCTGAAAGCTCGATAACTTTCCTGTGTGGCCGTTGGGGCCGGCCCATTGCCGTGCAACCTTGCCCGTGTCCGGGGATGGAGCCCGTGGCAGGCGCGAGCTGAGGTGCTGTTGCTTGATGTCCATACGCACGATGACCATGCGCGCTCTTGCCGGCCTCGCCCTGGCGGGGAGCGTCGCTGCCATGGCCCAGGATGGGTTTGCCCCGCCCGCGACGCCCGAGGAGGCGCTGGCGATGCGCAAGGCGCTGATGCGCGAGGATGGCGGCATTCTGCGCTCGGCCGGCGAGCTTAGCGGCGCCGAAGCCATCGCGGCGCTGGAAAAGCTGCGCGACAATTATAGCCATATCCCAACGCTCTTCCCCGAGGGCTCGATTGTAGGGGACAGCAAAGCCTTGCCCGCCATCTGGGAGAATTGGGCCGCTTTCACCGCCATCGTCGATAGCGGCCTTGCCACAGCCGAAGCGGCTCTTGCCGCGGCAGAGGCCGGCGACGCTGCCGCCTATGCCGCTGCCCTCCAGACGCTGGGCCGCAGCTGCGGCCAGTGTCATCAACAGTTTCGCGGCTAGTTTGGCCGCATTCCAGGATCGCCCCTTGCGGGTGATATTCGCCTCCAAAGCGAAATGGGCGGCCTCCGGGTCGCCCTCTTTTTGTTTTGCGCTTGATTTCTGGTGCGCGGGCGGTCAATCTCCCGCCCATGAAGACCCGGATCATTCTGATTACCGACTGCACCATCATTACCTGCTAACTCGAACGTTGGCGGAGCAGTCTTCTTCATCCCGATAATTCTCAAAGGATAGAGGCTCCCCGCCAGAGCACCATGTCTGGCCACCAGGAAGTCCTCCATGACCACGGCGAAGCCGCAGCTTTCCCTCTATAACACGCTCACCCGCACCAAGGCGCCCTTCGTGCCCATGGATGCGAACAATGTGCGCATGTATGTCTGCGGCCCCACGGTCTACGATTTCGCCCATATCGGCAATGCGCGGCCGGTGATCGTCTTCGACCTGCTGTTCCGCCTTTTGCGCCACGTCTATGGCGCCGATCATGTCACCTATGTGCGCAACATCACCGACGTCGACGACAAGATAAACGCGCGCGCTCTGCGCGATTTTCCCGACCTGCCGCTCAACGAGGCCATTCGCCGCGTCACCGAGAAGACCGAAACCCAGTTTCTCTCCGATGTGAAGGCGCTGGGCACGCTCGACCCCACCCATCAGCCGCGCGCCACCGACAATATCGCCCAGATGCAGGCGCTGATCGCCGCGCTGATCGAGCGCAACCATGCCTATGTCGCCAGCGGCGAAGTGTTGTTCGATACCCAGTCCATGCCCGATTATGGCCAGCTCTCCGGCCGTAATCTGGAGGACAATCTCGCCGGCGCCCGCGTCGCGGTCGAGGCGCACAAGAAAAATCCCGGCGATTTCGTGCTCTGGAAGCTCTCCGCCGACAACGAGCCGGGCTGGGACAGTCCCTGGGGCCGGGGCCGCCCCGGCTGGCACATCGAATGCTCGGCCATGTCCGAGCGCTATCTCGGGCCCATTTTCGACATTCACGGCGGCGGGCTGGACCTCATCTTCCCGCACCACGAAAACGAAATCGCCCAGTCCCGGTGCGCCCATGGCAGTCAGGCCATGGCCAATGTCTGGATGCATAACGGCTTCCTGCAGGTCGAGGGGCAGAAAATGTCCAAGAGTCTGGGCAATTTCGTCACCATCAACGACCTGTTGCAGACCGGCGCCCTCGGGGGGCAGGCCTGGCCCGGCGAAGTGCTGCGCCTCGCCATGCTGATGACGCATTACCGCGAGCCCATCGATTTTTCCGCCCGCCGGCTCGAGGAGGCCGAGGCCAAGCTGCGCGACTGGCAGCGCGCGGCGCGTGAAACCAGCCCGCAAGCCGAGATCGCTCCCGACGCCGACGTGCTCCTCGCCATCGCCGACGATCTCAATTTCCATCGCGCCAGCGTCGCGCTCGACGCTCTTGCCCGCCGCGCCAATCGGGGGGAAGCGGAGGCCGGCGAGGCGCTGGCCGCCTCCCTGCATTTTCTCGGTTTCACCCTCAGCTCAGCCTTGACCTCCGACGATGGCTGGGAGCCGCCTGCCCATATCGCCACGGCCATCGCCGCCCGGCTCGACGCGCTCAACGCCAGGGATTTTGACAAGGCCGACGCCATCCGCAACGAGCTTGCAGAGCAGGGCATCGCGCTGCTCGACTATAAGGACGATCAGGGCCAGCGGCAGACGAAATGGGAGGTGAAGCGGTGAAGATGTCGTCCGTGCTGACAGCTCCTGACGCAGCGCCGCGCTTTTGTTTCGGCTTCACAAACAGGAGAGATGACCATGCTTGATCACGTTGGAATTCTGGTGGCCGATTGGAGCAAGGCCAAGGCGTTCTACGATGCCAGCTTCGCCCCGCTCGGCATTTCGCTGCTCAACCAGGTGCCCGAGCAATATACCGGCGGCGTCAAGGTCGGCGGCTATGGCAAGGACAAGCCCGATTTCTGGCTCACCGAAAGCGCCGATGCCGGCCCGGGTCGTCACTATGCCTTCAGCGCGGCCTCTCGGGCCCAAGTCGATGCGTTTTACGCCGCAGCCATCGCGGCGGGCGGCACCGACAATGGCGGGCCGGGCCTGCGTCCGCAATACCATCCCAGCTACTACGCCGCCTTCGTCATCGACCCGGACGGCAACAATGTGGAGGCGGTCTGCCATGTCCCAGAGTGAGGCGCATACCGGTGGCTGCCAGTGCGGCGCCGTGCGTTTCCGGGTGACCCGTCTGGGTCGCCCGTCCATCTGCCACTGCCGCATGTGCCAAAAGGCGTTTGGCGGATTTTTCGGCCCGCTGGTCACCACCCACAATGCCAGCTGGACCCGGGGCGAACCCAAATGGTTCCAGAGTTCGGATGCCGCCCGCCGCGCCTTTTGCGGCGATTGCGGCACCCCGCTCGCCTATGAAACCCGCTTTGGTCTGGAACTGGCCATCGGCGCCTTCGACGATCCCACCGTCGCGGCGCCGGAAATTCAGGTCAATCCGGCCGACAAGCTGCCGTTTTTCGATGGCATAACCAGCCTGCCGGTGCGGTACGAGGTCAGCGACGAATGGCGCGACTTCATGGCGGGCATCCACTCCAACCAGCATCCCGACCACGACACCGAGGCCTGGCCGCCAAGGGAGGAAAGCTGATGGATCGCGACGCGATCGACGTCAGCAGCGGTTGCCAATGCGGCGCCGTGCGCTATCCGGATCGTCAAGGCTGGTGGAGCGCCATCAAGGCCTCCAATCACCAGCATACCGACCACGACACCGCTGTCTGGCCCCCTCAATAAAAGACTTCTTTTCGACAAGGCCCCCAAATGTCCCGAGACCGCCTCTACCTCTTCGACACGACCCTGCGCGATGGCGCGCAGACGGCCGGCATCGAGTTTTCGCTCGAGGACAAGATCGCCATTATCGGGCTGCTTGAGGAATTGGGCGTCGATTACATCGAGGGCGGTTATCCGGGGGCCAATCCGGTCGATACCGAGTTTTTCGACAGGAAGCGCACCCACAAGGCGACCTTTACCGCCTTCGGCATGACCAAGAGGGCAGGGCGCTCCGCCGCCAATGATCCCGGCGTGCAGGGGCTGGTCCAATCCGCCGCCGCCGCCACCTGCTTCGTCGCCAAAGCCTGGGATTATCAGGTCGAGCTGGCCCTCGGCTCGACCACCGAAGAGCATCTCGAAGGGCTTGCCGACACCGTCCGCACGGCCGCCGCCGCCGGCAAGGAAGTGCTGGTCGACCTCGAGCATTTCTTCGATGGCTTCAAGGCCAATCCCGAATATGCGCTGACCTGCGTCACCACCGCCCTCGATGCCGGCGCGCGCTGGGTGGTGCTCTGCGACACCAATGGCGGCACCATGCCCTCCGAAGTGCGCCAGATCGTGGGCAAGGTGCTCAAATTCGCCCCCGGCGACAAGCTCGGCATCCATCCCCATGACGATACGGGCCAGGCCGTCGCCAACGCCTTGGCGGCCATCGAGGCCGGCGTGCGCCAGGTGCAGGGCACGCTCAACGGCCTGGGCGAGCGTTGCGGCAACGCCAATCTGATCACCCTGATCCCCACCTTGGTGCTCAAGCCCTATTACGCCGAGCGCTTCGAAACCGGCGTCTCCCCGGCCCAGCTCGAGCGGCTCACCCATATTTCTCGCGCGTTCGACGATCGGCTCAACCGCGCCCCGGCGCGGCAGGCGCCCTATGTCGGCGCCTCCGCCTTTGCCACCAAGGCCGGCATTCACGCTTCGGCCCTGCTCAAGGATTTTTCCACCTATGAGCATGTGGCGCCCGAAAGCGTCGGCAATGAACGCGCCATCATGGTCAGCCAGCAGGCGGGCAAGTCCAATCTGCTCACCGCCCTCGCGCGCCACGGCATCGTGCTGGACAAGGACGATCCGCGCCTCGAAACCCTCCTCGCCACGGTCAAGCAACGCGAGGCGCGCGGCTATTCCTACGATGGCGCCGACGCGTCCTTTGCCGTTCTCGCCCGCCGGGTTCTGGGCACGCTGCCCAGCTTCTTCGATGTCGAGAATTACCGGGCCATGGTGGAGCGCCGCCACAATGCCCAGGGCGAGGAGGTGATCGTCACCGAGGCGGTGGTCAAGATCCGTGTCGCCGGTGAACTGCTGATGTCGGTGGCCGAGGGCAATGGTCCGGTCAACGCGCTCGACCTGGCCTTGCGCAAGGATCTGGGGATTTATTCGGCGCGGATCGAAGATCTGGAACTGGCCGATTTCAAGGTGCGTATCCTCGACGGCGGCACGGGCGCGGTCACCCGTGTGCTGGTCGAAAGCCGTGACGGCAGCGGCGAACGCTGGGTAACTATCGGCGTGTCGCCCAATATCATTGATGCGTCCTTTGAAGCTCTGTATGAATCAATCACATACAAGCTGTTGAAGACTGAGGCGGCACAGGATTCGACACGAGGGGATCTCCATCGGCCGGCTCAGCGCGCCGGCTGACAACCGTCCGGGAGGACAAACTGGCCGAAACTGCTCCAAAACGACCTCTTGCTCTCACCATTGGAGCAGCAGCCGTTACCGTTCTCATTATCGTCGGTGTGCTGACGGGTCCTTCTATCGTCAATTGCGCCAGCAGCGCGGACGGCTTTGGCCAGTGCCTGCAAGGCAAGCTCGCCGATGCCGGCCTGTTGCCGCGCCCGGCAGCGCCGCCCGCCCTGGCCGAGATTGAGCAACCCGCCGCCGACGCCATGGCCAGCGCCGTTGCGCCGGCCGAGCCGGCCGAAGACATCGCCGAGCCCGCGCTCGATGTCGTGCCCGCCGCTGAACCCGCCGAAGTCCCTGAAAATCTCATCGCCGCCACGTTTGGCCTGTTGCGGGCCGAGCCCGATGGCTCCGTGGTCATTGCCGGTAGCGGCACGCCGGGCAGCGAGATCGAAGTCTATGCCAATGGCTCGCTGCTCGGCCGGGCCACGGTCGAAACCAGCGGCGACTGGGTACTGGTTCCCGATGTGCCCCTGCCGCCCGGCGCGCTCGAAATCACCCTGGGTGAAAAGGGCAAGGCCGGCCAGGCCGCGCAATCCTTCGTTGTCGTGATCAACGAAGACCGCATTTCCCAGCCGCTGGTGGTCGCCAGCAGGCCGGGACAGGCCAGCGATATCCTGCAGGGCCTCGAGCGCCCGGCGCCGGTCGAAATCACCGAGGTTGCCGCCGCCGCTCCCGTCGCTCCGCCGGTCCCGCCCAAGCCTGCCGAAGCGCCGGCCTCGCCGGCCGCCCCGACGCCTGAGCCCGCTCCCGCCGCGCCGGCCATCGCACCCGCCGAGCCCGCTGTCGAGGCGCCATCGCCCGACGCCGCCCCGGAAGCGCCGGATGCGGAACCTGCGGCCCCGACGCCCGGGCCCCCGGCGCCTTCTGTGGTCGCCGATGCGCCCATCGCCGCGCCGCCGGCACCCGCCATGGACGCGCCTGCGGCAATCCCTGAGCCCGCCGCCGCTGTCGCCGAGCCTGCGCCGCAGCCCGAGACGGCCCCGACCGCCACTCCGGCTCCGGCCGAGCCGGCCATGCCCGAACAGCCGGCTGCCCCTGTCGCGGAACCGGCTGCCGAGCCGGCACCCCTCACGCCGCCGCCGCCAGCCGTTGCCGAAACCGCGACGGAGCCGGTCGCCGCCGAGCCGGAAGTCCAGACCGCTGCGGTGGAGGAGCGTCCCGTCGACACTGCGCCGGCCGCGCCGATCCTTGCCCATCAGCCCCCCACCATCGACGCCATCGAGCTCGAAGGCGACAAGACCTTCTTTGCCGGTGGCGGACCGGAGGGCGGCGTGATCCGG
>JAHCJW010000053.1 GCA_026126125.1 Devosia sp. | reverse complement strand
TTGAACCTGCTGACGATCAATTCGCTTGTCGCTGCCGACGCCGTGCTCGTGCCGCTGCAATGCGAATTCTTCGCGCTGGAAGGGCTCAGCCAGCTGTTGCAGACGATCGAGCAGATCCGCTCGACGCTCAATCCGCGCCTGTCGATCCAGGGCGTGGTGATGACCATGTTCGACAAGCGCAACAATCTGTCCGAACAGGTTCTGGCGGACGTGCGCAGCGAAATGGGCGAACTGGTCTATGACACGGTCATTCCGCGCAATGTGCGGTTGAGCGAAGCGCCGTCCTATGGCAAGCCCGCTCTGCTTTACGATCTCAAATGTGCCGGCAGCCAGGCCTATTTGCGCCTTGCCACCGAAGTCATTCGCCGTGAGCGGCGCCTGAACGCAGCCTAGGAGCCGAAGATGACCGACAAACCCACACGTTTGGGCCGCGGCCTGGCGGCGCTGATCGGCGATATGGCGTCGATGGAAGGCGCGCGCGTTACCGAATCCAATTCCGGCAGCAAGCGGCTGCCGGTCGAATTCATCATCGCCAACCGCGCCAATCCGCGCCGCAGCTTCGATCCGGATCAGCTGGAGGAATTGACCAATTCCATCCGCGAGAAGGGTGTGATGTCGCCGCTGCTGGTGCGTCCGACCGATGACCCCAATATTTTCGAGCTGATCGCCGGTGAACGTCGCTGGCGCGCCTCGCAGAAGGCCGGACTGCACGATGTGCCGGTGATCATCCGCGAGGTGGATGACAAGGAAGCGCTTGAGCTGGCGATTATCGAGAACGTGCAGCGCGCCGATCTCAATGCGCTGGAAGAGGCGATGGGCTATGGCCAGCTGATCGAGCAGTTCGAGTATACGCAGCAGGATCTGGCGCAGGTGATCGGCAAGAGCCGCTCGCATGTGGCCAATACGCTGCGCCTGCTCAAATTGCCGGAAGAGGTGCGCGGCATGGTCGCCAGCGGTACACTGACGGCCGGGCATGCGCGGACGCTGATTACCGTCGAGGACCCGGGTCATCTGGCGCGGCAAATCGTCGAGCAGGGGCTTTCGGTGCGTGAAGCGGAGGCCCTCAGCCAGCAGCGCGAACCTCCGGCGCGGTCGAAGCCTCGCGAGGAAACCAGCCGTGATGCGGATACCGTGGCTCTCGAACGACGCCTATCGGATGCGCTTGGGCTTTCAGTGTCTCTCAGTCACTCCGAACGCGGCGGCAGGCTGGAAATCCGCTACCGCACGCTGGAGCAGCTGGATGGGATCTGCAACAAATTGACCGGCCAGACAAACTAAAGCGCGTCGCGATCTTTCAGATCAGCTCCATTCGCTTCAGCTCTTTGTTTTAACGCGCGTCTTTCTTCCGAAATCGGCTGCCCCTTTCGGAAGACATGCTTTAGGCGCAGGTTTCACGTGAAACCATGCCTCTCTCTCAATGCGTGGCCGCCACCATGCACAGGGCCAGAGTGGTGCGGCGCAGGATGGTTTCGGCGAGGGCAGGACGGCGGCGGCTGTCGCTGGTGGCGGTGAGCAACCGATCGGTGGCATTGGCCAGCGCCGGTTCGCTCCAGAGGCGCAATTGCTGCTCCAGATTACCGATGCGTGAAAAATGCGGCTTGGGCTTGAGCCCATCGAGTACGGCGCGAGGGGATTTTCCCGCATCGACCTCGACCCGCCAGCGGCGCAGATTGGCAAAATGCGTATTGAGCATGGCCAGCAATTGCTGCGGATTGACCGAGGCGGCCAAGGCTCGATTGAGGGCCATTTCCAGCTTTTCTGCATGGCCGCCGCCCGAGGCGTCGAGAATGGCGTCGATGGCCAGCGCGCCATTATCGGCGCAGAGCAGCAGCACCTCTTCGCGCGCCAGAGCCTTGCTGCTCGCGGCATAAAGCGTCAGCTTTTCAAGCTCGCGCCTCGTGATCTCGCGGTCATTACCCAAAATATCGCGCAAGGTTGGAATGACGTCGGCATCGACACGAATACCGTGCTGATTGAAGGTTTCCCGCATCAGATTGGCGAGGGTTTCGTCGGTGTCGGGGTAGCAGGGCAGGGCGCGGCCAAGCCGGGCGGCCTCCACCAAAGCGCGCAAGGCATCGCGGGGCGTGAGATTGCCCGCTTCCAGGATGATGGCGGCACCGCCCGGGTCGTCGCGCAGCTCGGTCAGGGGCATCACTAGCGCCTTGCCGGCATTGCGCACGCGAATGATCCGCTTGCCGCCGAACAGCGACACGCTGCGCGCTTCGAGCACCAAACGGCCCGGCTCGGCCTCAAGCTCCGGCCCGTCAAAAATGGTGAGGCTGGCGGCGGCAGGATCGTCGCCGCTGAATTGCCGTATCAGTCTTTGCGCGGTCTCGCGCACCAGGCCGCCATCGGGGCCATAGGCGAGAAAAATGCCTTCATCGAGATCGGGGCGGGCGAGAAAGCGCGCCACTTCATGGGCCTTGAGGGCGGTCATTAGCGGGAAAGCGCGGCCAGAACCGCGAGGCGCAGGGATTCGGCGACCGCCTTGGCCGCCCGTTCCTGCGCTTCGATTTCGGCGGCGCTGTCGGCCAGAGCCTGGCCGCTGCGGGTAAATTGCGCCGTGGCGGTCCGCGTCAGGGTGATCGGCCTCTCCCCGCCGCCATCGCGTGGGGTGATCGTCAGGGTCGCCGTGACGATCGCCTCATGCGGTGTGTTGGGATTGGCGGTGACACTGAGATAGGGCGCCTTGATCGAGGGCACGGCGTTGACCGCGAGCAGGGGCGCGCTGTCGAGGCTGGTCCGGCCGAGGCGGAACGCCAATTCGGTATAGATGATCTGCTCGAGCCGGGAATTGGGCGCGGCATAGGCGAGCGGCATTTGCGCGGTTTGCGCCAGCCGGCCGCTATAGACCGGCTGGAAGGTGCAGGCGCCCAGCACCACCGACGCCGACAAGGCGGCGGTGATGAGGACGGTGCGCAAGGGCCTAGACAACGACATTGATGATCCTGTTGGGCACCACGACGATCTTCTTGGGCGCCTTGCCGTCCAGAATGCGGATAACCTCGTCGAGTGACAAGACCAATTGTTCCACTTCGGCGCCGGGAAGATCCTTGGCAACGGCGATTTCGGCGCGGCGCTTGCCATTGATCTGGATCGGCAGGGTGACGGTGTCGTCTTCGAGGAGGCTCGCTTCCACCTTCGGCCAGGGCGCATCGGCAACAAGACCGTGCTTGCCCAGGGCTTCCCAGCAGGTTTCAGCCAGATGCGGCATCATCGGCGAGAGCAATTGAATCAGCTTTTCAACACCTTCGGCCAGCGCCGCATGCTGGTTGGGACCGAGGGCCTCCCTGCCGGCGCTTTTGATCAGCGCATTGCTCAGCTCATAGATCTGGGCGACGGCACGATTGAAGCGGAGGCCTTCAATGTCCTCGGCTACACCATGCACGGCGCGATGGGTGATGCGGCGCAGGGCGAGGGCATCATTGTCGTCATTCGGGACAACAATATCAGAAGACTGTTTGGTGTTTTGCTCGATAAGATCGTGAACCAGCCGCCAGATGCGCTGCTGGAAACGGCTGGCGCCTTCGACGCCCGCCTCGGTCCATTGCACGTCGCGCTCGGGCGGCGAATCCGAGAGCATGAACCAGCGAGCGGTGTCGGCGCCATAGGTGGCGACGATTTCGTCGGGGTCAACGACGTTCTTCTTGGACTTGCTCATCTTTTCCACCGAGCCGATGGTGATCGGCGCGCCGGTTTGCCCATGCCTGGCCGTACGTGTTTCGCCAAGGGTCTCGATGATGATCTCGGTCGGATTGACCCATTCGCCGCTTTGCGACTTGTAGGTTTCGTGGGTGACCATGCCCTGGGTGAACAGGCCCTTGAACGGCTCGTCGAGGTCGACATGGCCGGTGGCCTTCATGGCGCGGGTGAAGAAGCGCGAATAAAGCAGGTGCAGGATCGCGTGCTCGACGCCGCCGATATACTGATCGACCGGCAGCCAGCGGTTGGCCACCTCGGGAATGGTCGGGGTGTCGGCATCGGGGGCAGTGAAGCGGGTATAATACCAGGAGCTGTCGACAAAGGTGTCCATGGTGTCGGTTTCCCGCCGCGCCGCGCCGCCGCATTGCGGGCAGGCGGCGTGCTTCCAGCTCGGGTGATGGTCGAGCGCATTGCCGGGCTTGTCGAAGCTGACATCCTCGGGCAGCACCACCGGCAGGTCCTTCTTGGGCACCGGCACGGTGCCGCAGACCTCGCAATGGATGACCGGGATCGGGCAGCCCCAATAGCGCTGGCGGGAAATGCCCCAGTCGCGCAGGCGATAATTGACTTCCACCTGGCCCTGCGGCCTGCCCTCGACCTGGCGGGCGGCAAAATGGGAAGCGATCGCCTTCTTGGCCTCATCGATCGACAGACCATCGAGAAAGGCGGAGTTGAAGATGTTACCAGCGTCAACATAGGCTTCCTCACCAATGACGAAGCTCGCTGGATCGGCGCCGGGCGGTAACACCACGGGGGTGACGCCCAAGCCATGTTTGCGCGCGAGGTCAAGGTCGCGCTGGTCGTGGGCCGGGCAGCCGAAAATGGCGCCGGTGCCATAGTCCATCAGGATGAAATTGGCGACATAGACGGGCAGGGTCTCGCCCTCGATGACCGGGTGCTTGACCCGCAGGCCGGTGTCAAACCCCTGCTTTTCTGCCTTTTCCAGCGTTTCGGTGGCGGTGCCGTGGCGATGGCACTCGGCGACGAATTCGGCCAGGGCCGGATTTGCGGCGGCCAGCTGGGCGGTCAGCTTATGGTCGGGGGAGAGGCCGACGAAGGACGCGCCGAAAATCGTGTCGGGACGGGTGGTGAAGACTTCGATGCTGGTCGCCTCGGTCTTGTCGTTTTCAACCAGCTCGAACAGAAGCCGCATGCCTTCGGACTTGCCGATCCAGTTGCGCTGCATGGTGCGCACTTTTTCCGGCCATTCGGTCAGCGTGTCGAGCGCCTCGAGCAGGTCTTCGGCAAAATCGGAGATCTTGAAGAACCACTGGGTCAGCTCGCGCTGCTCGACCGCCGCGCCGGAACGCCAGCCGCGTCCATCGATCACCTGCTCATTGGCCAGCACCGTCATGTCCACCGGGTCCCAGTTGACCTTGGAACTCTTGCGGGTGATCAGCCCGGCTTCGAGCATGTCGAGGAACATGGACTGCTGGTGGCGGTAATAGCTGGGATCGCAGGTGGCGATCTCGCGGGTCCAGTCGATGGACAGGCCCATCGATTTGAGCTGGGCCTTCATCGCCTCGATATTGGAATAGGTCCAGGTGCCCGGATGGGTCTTGCGCTCGATGGCGGCGTTCTCGGCCGGCAGGCCGAAGGCGTCCCAGCCCATGGGGTGCAGCACGTTCTTGCCGCGGGCGCGATGATAGCGCGCGACGACGTCGCCCATGGCGTAGTTACGCACATGGCCCATATGGATGCGGCCGGAGGGATAGGGGAACATTTCGAGGACGTAGTAGGGATCGCGCGGATCGTCATTGGCGGTGACGAAGGTCTTGCTATCGTCCCATACCTTCTGCCATTTCGGTTCGCTTTCGCGCGGATTGTAGCGTTCGCCGCTCACTGTTCTCGTCCTTGCAAGATGGTCACAAGCTGTCGCGCAAAGAGCGGCATAGCTTGCGTTTTCCGGGGTATTTGGCTACCCGGACCATCACCAGAAATCCCCCTCAAGGTCAACAGAAACGGGGCCGTGCCATGGCCGATAGACAAGCGGACAGCGTCGCTGTTGCGAAAACCGCGCTCGACTACATCACCACGCGGATGGAAAAGGCGCGCCGGCGCTTCGGCGCTCCGCCTCAGGCGGTTCAACTCGTCGCCGTGTCCAAGACCTTCAGCGCCGATGCCATCGCGCCGTTTCTGGCGGCGGGCCAGCGTGTGTTCGGTGAAAATCGCGTGCAGGAAGCCAAGGAGAAATGGCCGGTCTTGAGGGCGCAATATCCCGATATCGAGCTGCATCTGATCGGGCCATTGCAGACCAACAAGGCGCGCGAGGCCGTGGCCCTGTTTGATGTGATCGAGACGGTCGACCGTGAAAAGCTCGCGGCGGTGCTGAGCGAAGAAATGGCGCGGGCCGGCCGGCGCCTGCCCTGTTTCGTGCAGGTCAATATCGGGGGCGAAGAGCAAAAGGCCGGTATCGGCGTCGGCGAGGCGGTCGCGTTCGTCGCGCGGTGTCGGCAGGTGCATGGGCTCGATGTGGTGGGGCTGATGTGCATCCCCCCCGATGGGCAGCCCGCCGGACCCTATTTCGCCCATCTGGCGCAATTGGGCCGGCAGGCGCAAGTCGCCCAGCTCTCGATGGGGATGAGCGGCGATTTCGAGACCGCCATCGCCATGGGCGCCAGCTCGGTGCGGGTGGGTTCGGCGCTGTTTGGAAAGCGCTGACGCCGAAGGGGCGATGCAACTTTTCCCTGTTCCGCACGTTGCTTATCCGAGTAACGCCGATGTGATTGATCGGCCCCAAACCAGTCGCAATGATGTGACCTTGGTCTGGGTACGCGAAAGACCGGAGAAGCCTATGAATAAGCGACGCATCCTTGTTGTGGACGACGATGCGGATCTTCGCGAAACCCTGATCGATCAACTGCGCGGTCAACCCGACTTCGATATTATCGAGGCCGGTACGGCCAATGATGCGCTCAAGGCGATGCGCGAGAACAATGTCGAATTGACCATTCTCGATGTCGGTCTGCCCGATATGGACGGGCGCGAAGCCGTCAAGATCATGCGCGAAGAGGGGTTCAGAAGTCCGGTGCTGATGTTGACCGGCCACGACAGCGAGGCCGATGAAATCAGGGGCCTCGAATCGGGGGCCAATGACTATCTGACCAAGCCGTTTCGCTTTCCGGTGCTGATGGCGCGCATCAATGCGGCGCTGCGCCAGCACGACCAGAGCGAGGACGCGGTCTTCACCATCGGGCCCTATAGTTTCCAGCCGGCGGCCAAGATGCTCGAGACCAGTGACGGTATCAAGGTGCGGTTGACCGACAAGGAAACCTCGATCCTCAAATATCTCTATCGTCAGGGCCCCAAGACCATCACGCGCGACGTGCTGCTCAAGGAGGTCTGGGGTTATAACAACCGGGTTACCACCCATACGCTGGAAACCCATATCTACCGGCTGCGCCAGAAGATCGAGCGGGATCCCTCCAATGCGCGCCTGCTGGTGACCGAGGATGGTGGCTATCGGCTGGTCCCGTAACGGGCCGAAATCGGTGAGCGTTTTTTGAAAGACAGGCTCGAGGCGAGGGGACAAAGAGGTTCAAACCCAAACCGAACTGCCCTATAGCTGTGCGCGATGACTTGCCGGAGACATTCCGGCAAGTGGGGCACAGTTGGGTCTGACCGATGAGAATGGACGATGCGGCCGCCGTTCTGGGACGGGCCGACTTCTTCGATATGTGCAGCGACGAGCAGCGGGCCATGCTGGGTTTTGCCAGCGACCGCCAGCATATCGACGCCGATGAGGTCGTCTACAAGGCCGGCGACGTTCCCCGGGGCGCGTATGTGCTGATTTCGGGTACGCTCAAGGCGAAGCATGAAGGGGCGGAGGCCGGAAAGCCCTATGCGCTGAGCGAACCGGGCAGCGTCATTTCTCCCACGGCGCTGATCCTCGACAAGCCGCGTCCGGTCACCGTTACCGCCGTCACCGATTGCGATCTGTTGTTCGTGCCCCGCTCGGCCTTTCTCAAGCTTTTGCATAACTATCCCGATCTGGCGCAGAAGGCGGCGCAGCGGGTCGAGCGCGAGCTCAATCTCTATCTCAACGCCCTCGATCCGCTGCGCCGCAAGATGAAAGGGCGCTGAGCGCCGCTCGACTGCGCCGCCCTTTGACCTTGGATCTGCCGGTGGCGGATCGGTAGCGTTCTATGGCCTGACGAAGCGGGCGATGACCGGGACATGGTCGGAGGGCTTGTCGGTCCAGCCGCGGGCCGGGCGGATGATTTCCGCGCCGATGGAGCGCTCGGCGATGTCGGCGGTGGACCAGATATGGTCGAGGCGCCGGCCGCGATCGGACTTTTCCCAATCCAGGCCGCGATAGCTCCACCAGGAATACAGCTTCTGGTCGTAAGGCACATGCTTGCGCACCAGATCGACCCAGCCATGGCCGCCGGAAAGCAGGGCGTTGAGGGCTTCGGTTTCCACCGGGGTGTGGCTGACAACCTTGAGCAATTGCTTGTGGCTCCACACGTCGTTTTCGTGCGGAGCGATGTTGAAATCGCCGGCGATCAGCTGGCCGCGCTGGAACATGGGTTCGTTGAACCAGGTCTTGAGTTCGTCCAGAAAGCCCAGCTTGTGCTTGAATTTGGGATTGATCAGCGGATCGGGCTCGTCGCCGCCGGCGGGGATGTAGAAATTGTGCAGGGTCAGCGGACCATGGCCGATATCGACCAGAGCCGAGACGTGGCGCGATTCGGGGATTTCGCAAAAGACACGGCTCGAAATATCGGTCAGCGGGAATTTCGACACGATGGCGACGCCGTGATAGCCCTTTTGCCCATGCACGGCCATGTGCGGATAACCCGCCTCGCTAAAGGCATTGCGGGGGAACTGATCGTCTGTGCATTTGATTTCCTGCAGCATCAACACGTCGGGCTGATATTGCGCCAGAAAATCGAGCACCATGCCGATACGCAGGCGAACCGAGTTGATGTTCCAGGTGACGACGGAAAGGGTCATGGGCGGCGTCCGGGTAAGGCAGGTCGAGGCCTCTTATGGCCAAGCCGACCGGTTGGGTAAAGCCGGAAATGGCGGCGGTGCATGGCGAGGCGAAACGCGCAGCGTTTCACGTGAATCCTTGCGGCAAGAAAAAACCCGACGCCACGAGGGCGCCGGGTTTTCAGTCCGATAGCATGCACGACGCATGCAAATGGTCTTATTCGCTCTTGGCTTCGCCTTCAGCGGCGGCAGCGGCTGCCGCGGCTTCAGCTTCCTTGGCGGCCTGTTCGGCGGCAAAGGCCTCGGCAGCGGCGATCTTTTCGGCTTCGCGCGCGTCACGGGCGGCCTGAGCGGCCTCGCGTTCGCCAGCTTCGATCTTGCGGGTACGGGCGTTGGTCGATTCGAAGATACGAGCCGACTTGCCGCGACGATCGCGCAGATAATACAGCTTGGCGCGACGCACCTTACCGCGCTTGATCACTTCGATCGAGGCGACGTTGGGGGAGTAGAGCGGGAACACGCGTTCCACGCCTTCGCCGTACGAAATCTTGCGCACGGTGAAGCTCTCCATGATGCCGCCGCCGGAGCGGGCGATCACCACGCCTTCATAGGCCTGGAGGCGTTCCTTGTCGCCTTCGCGGATCTTGACCCACACCTTGACGGTATCGCCATGGGTGAATTCGGGAAGATTGCGCTTGGCGGCGAGGCTGGCGATCTGCTCGGCCTCGAGCTGTTCGATGATATTGGCCATTTTTCGATCCGTTCTGATCTTTTCTCAGGGGCGACTTGCTGGGCTTTTGGCCCGCCGCCCGGTCTTGGTTATTAACGGAAGGGTCGTCTTTTTGTTTTTGCCGCGCACCAGCTCCGAAATGGCCGGTCGCACGAATGGGCGGCTCATAGGCGAAAACACTCGAAGAGTCCAGTGCGGGCGCGGGGTTTATCGCTTTTCGGGTGGCAACAGATCGGGCCGCCGCGCCCGGGTCAGGGCCAGCGCCTGTTCCTGCCGCCATTTGGCGATTTTGCCGTGATCGCCCGAGGTGAGGACGGCGGGAATTTCCCGGCCCTCGAATATTTGCGGCCGCGTGTAATGGGGATATTCGAGCAGGCCGTTCTCGAAGCTCTCCTCGTCGCGGCTGTCGAGGGCGCCCAGGACGCCGGGAATAAGCCGCACCACCGCTTCGAGCAGCACCATGGCGGCCACTTCACCGCCGGCCAGAACGTAGTCGCCGATGGAGATTTCCTCCAGCTGGCGGGCCTCGATCACCCGCTGATCGACGCCTTCGAACCGGCCGCAGACGATGACCGCGCCGGGGCCGGTGGCCAGCTCATGGGCGCGGGCCTGGGTCAGCGGCTTGCCGCGCGGCGACATCAGGATGCGGGGGCGAGGGTCGGTCTCGGGCGCGACGGTATCGATCGCCCGGGCCAGAATATCGGGCTTGAGCACCATGCCGGCGCCACCCCCGGAAGGGGTGTCGTCCACCGTGCGGTGGCGGTCGAGGGCGAAGTCGCGCAATTGCGTCGCTTGCAGCGCCCACAAGCCATCGGCCAGCCCCCGGCCAAGCACTGAGGCGCCCAGCGGGCCGGGAAACAGTTCGGGAAACAGGGTGATGATATGGGCCGAAAACGTCACGCCGGTTCTTCCTCACCCGGATCGGCGTCGAGCGGCGGGGCGATCACCAGATACCCTTCACTGATGCGGATGGCCGGAACGACGGCCTTGGTGAAGGGGTAGAGGAAGGTGTCGCCCGAGCGGGCGTCGCGCACTTCGAGCAGATCCCCGGCGCCAAAATTGGGCAGGGCGGAAACCGTGCCGATGCTGACGCCATTTTCGAGCCGCGCATCGAGCCCGATCAGGTCGGCATGGTAGAAATCGTCCTCGTCCTCGGGCTCGGGCAGGCGATTGCGCTCGATATAGAGCGACACGCCATTGAGCGCTTCAGCCGCGCTGCGGTCGGCAATTCCCTTGAGCCTGGCGATCAGCACATTCTTGCTCAGCCGCGCGGCCAGGATGGTGATGACCAGACCGGGGCGGTCGGTGTCGAGCGATCCGTAATCGGCGATGGCTTCGGGCTCTTCGGTAAAGGGTGTGATCCGCACTTCGCCCTTGATACCGTGTGCGGCACCGATTCTGCCCATGAGGATGCGATTGCTTGGCGTGACCATCGCCTCGGTTCCCTTGTGGTTGTGATTGTCCCTTAGCAGGAGCCGGCGGCGGGGGAAATGTGGAACCTTGACCCCCGGCAAAGGCTTTTGTCGGAAGAGTGCAAAAGGAGGTCTTGATGTCGCAAATTCTCACCGACCGGCAGGCGATCCGCGAATGGGTCGCGGCGCGGGGCGGCAATCCGGTGCTGATGGATGTGCCCGATGGCTCGGGCATGCGCACCATCCTGCAACTGACATTCGGGCAGGATGCGCTCAACGCGACCGGCAATGAAGGGCCGGACCGCGTCGATGGCTTCCAGCTGGTCAGCTGGGAAGAGTGGTTCGCGGCGCTCGAAAAGGGCAATCTGGCCCTCGAGGTCTCCGACGATCCCTCCGGCGGCAACGAGGCCGAGTTCGGGTTCGTCGAGCGATAGCCCTACGGCTCCAGCCCGCCCATTTTCAACAGCAGTGCCCATTCCTCGGCGCTGACCTTGGACACCGAGAGGCGCGAGAGCTTGACCAGTTCGAGCGTCTCGAGCGCCGGGGTTGCCTTGATCTCGGCCAGCGTCACGGGCCGGGGAAACGGCTTGACCGATTGCACATCGACGCATTCCCAGACCACTTCGCCCCTGGCATTGAGGTCGGCGGTGCTGTCGGGATGGGCCGGGGCCACGATCCGCATGATGCCGACGATCTCCTTGCCGATATTGGAGTGGTAGAAGAAGGCTTCGTCGCCGACCTGCATGGCCCTCATATTGTTGCGCGCCGCATAATTGCGCACGCCGTGCCACTCCTCGGCTTCGCCCTTGGCGGTCTTGACCACCAGGTCGTCGAAGGAAAACACGTCCGGCTCGGATTTCATCAGCCAATAGGCCATGGGCCTAGAACTCCGCGGCCGTGGTGTTGATGGCGAGGCGCCAGCGCTTGACTTCATAGCTGGCAAAGACGCCAGCGGCGACGAAGGGGTCGGCGGCGGCCATGCTCTGCGCCTCGGCGAGCGTTTCGGCCTCCAGGATGACCAGCGAGCCTTCGGGCTGGTCATTGGTGTCGAGCAGGGCGCCGGCAAATACCAGCTTCTTGCCCAGCGATTCGAGATGCTGGAGATGAACCGGGCGGGTATCGAGACGCAATTGGCCGGAATCGGGCGCGTCCTTGGCGATCATGGCGTAAAGCATGTTCAGTGTTCCCTCTTGAGCGGGCGGGACATCAGTCCCGCAACGATGGTGGCGATATCGGCACGGCCGGTGACCACGGCGTCGACGGCGTCGATCAGCGGTACGTCGATGTCGAGGCTTCGGGCCAGCGCGGCGGCGACGGGGGTGGTGGCCACCCCTTCGGCGAGCTTGGCGCCGCCGGCCAGAATATCTGCCGTCCGCCGTCCGGCGCCCAGCGCCATGCCGAACTGGTAGTTCCGCGACTGGACGGAGGTGCAGGTGAGGGTGAGGTCGCCAAGACCGGCCAGGCCGGTAAGCGTATGGGCCGAGCCGCCCATCGCGGCGACCATGCGCGCCATTTCCGCATAGCCGCGCGCGATCAGCGCCGAGCGGGCGGAAGCGCCCAGTTCCGCCCCTTCCACGGCGCCACAGGCCAGGGCGTAGACGTTTTTCAGCGCTCCGGCGATTTCCACCCCGATGCGGTCATCGGCGGCATAGGGGCGGAAGCTGGGACCGGCCAGCGCCGTCGCCAGTTCCGAAGTCTGGTTGGCGTCCTCCCCGGCCAGGGTGACCGCCGTCGGCCGGCCTCGGGCGACATCGATGGCAAAGCTGGGGCCGGAAAGCACGAAGCCAATGGAATCGGGGGCCATGTCGGCCAGGATCTCGCTCTGCCGCGCCAGGGTGCCGGTCTCCAGCCCCTTGGCCGAGAGCACCACCGCCTTGCCCGCGAGCAGGGCCGGATCGAGGCTGGCCAGCAGGGTGCGGGTGGCCTGGGCCGGCACGGCGAGAACGACGATGTCGGCGGACGACAGGCTCGTGGTGGCGACGATGGCTTCGAGCAGCGGCACACCGGGCAGGGCGGCCGCGTTCTCATGCGTGGTGTTGATCGCCTGGGCCAGCTCGGGATTGCGCAGCACCAGTTCGACCGAGCGTCCGGCCATGGCGGCGGCCTGGGCCAGGGCCGTGCCCCAGGCGCCGCCGCCGATCACCGCTACAGTTTCAAGCCGCATCGGGGGTCACCACCATGTCGGGCGTATCGAGGGGCCAGCGCGGCCGGGCCGCGACGGCGAGCGAATCATCGGCGCCCAGAGCCAGGCGTTCGGCACCGGCCCAGGCGATCATGGCGCCATTGTCGGTGCACAAGGCGATGGGCGGCACGATGAGTTGGGCACCCGCCAGGCGGCAGACGGTGTCGAGCGCGTCCCCGATCCGGCGATTGGCGGCGACGCCGCCGGCGACAACCAGCCGCTTGGGCTGGCCGGGGAAAAGCCGCTCGAACTGTTCCAGCGCCTGGCGCGCGCGGGTTTCGATGATCTTGGCCACCGTTTCCTGAAAGCTGGCGGCGATGTCGGCGACATCCCGATCGCTCAGCGGTGCCAGGGCTTCGGCTTGCAGGCGCACCGCGGTCTTGAGGCCCGAAAAGGAAAAATCGAGCCGCTCTTCGCGCAATAGCGGTTTGGGGAATTTGAAGCGCAGGGCGTCGCCGCTCCGGGCGATGCGCTCGACGGCCGGGCCGCCGGGATGGCCGAGGCTCAGGAGCTTTGCCACCTTGTCGAAGGCTTCGCCCAGCGCGTCATCGATGGTTCCGCCCCAGCGCTGATAGTCGCCGACGCCGCGCACCAGCACGAACTGGCTGTGTCCGCCCGAGACCAGCAGCATCAGATAGGGAAATTCGACGCCATTGGTCAGTCTTGCCGTCAGGGCATGGCCTTCGAGGTGATTGATGGCGAGAAGCGGCTTGCCCAGCGCGGCGGCGAGCGCCTTGCCCGTGGTCAGGCCCACCAGCACGCCCCCGATCAGGCCCGGACCGGCCGTGGCGGCGATGGCGTCGACCTCGTCGAGGCGCAGGCCGGCTTCGTCCAGCGCCTGGGCGATGATATGGTCGAGCCATTCGACATGGGCGCGGGCGGCAAGTTCGGGCACCACGCCGCCAAAGGCGGCATGTTCATCGAGCTGGCTGCGTACCACATTGGAACGAATGGTGCCGTGTCCGGATTGATCGCGCACGACAATGGCGGCGGCGGTTTCGTCGCAGCTGGTCTCGATACCCAGAATGACGGCTTGTGCTTGCCCGGTCACGGCGAACTGGTCTACTCCCATCAACGAGCTTATCGCCTACACTAGGACGGACGGATAATGCAATCGTCAGCCCCCTTCGCCCGGATCGGAACGCGTGGCAGCCCATTGGCGCTGGCGCAGGCCCATCTGGTGCGCTCGCTTCTTTCCCAAGCCCATGGCGTGGAGGAAAGCGCGATTCTGATCGACGTTTTTTCCACGGGCGGCGACCGCAGCCAAGCCGACAATCTCAGCCTCGCGACCATGGGGGGCAAGGGCGTTTTCACCAAGGAGATCGACGAAGCCCTGCTTTCGGGTCGAATCGATATCGGGGTGCATTCGAGCAAGGATGTGGCCACCGGCCTGCCCGAAGGCATGATCCTTGCCGCTTTTCTCGAGCGCGAAGATGTGCGCGACGCGTTTTTGTCGGTATCGGTGAAAGATATCGACGGCCTGCCGCAGGGCGCCCGCTTTGGCACCTCGTCCATTCGCCGGGCGGCGCAGGTCCGGCGTTTGCGGCCGGATCTGGAAATCGTGCCGTTCCGCGGCAATGTGCATACGCGATTGCAGAAACTGCTCGGCGGGGTGGCAGACGCAACGCTTCTCGCCATGGCCGGCCTCAACCGGCTGGGCGAGGCGCATCGGGTGACCTCGGTGCTCGATGTCGACAATTTCATGCCCGCGCCCGCCCAGGGCGCCATCGGCATCGCCATCCGCAGCCAAGACCGGCGCTATGCCGATATCGTGGCGCCGCTCGACCATGGTCAGACCCATGCTGCGATTGCCGCCGAGCGGGCCATGCTGGCGGTGCTCGATGGCTCCTGCCGCACGCCGGTGGGGGCGCTCAGTTCGGGCGCCGACGGCAATTACACGCTCAAGGGCGAGATCCTCAGTCTTGACGGGCAGACCACGTTCCGGGCCGAAGCGGCGGGGCGCGATCCGCAGCGCCTCGGCGAAAGCCTCGGGCGTGATCTTTTGGC
Source organism: Devosia sp. (assembly GCA_026126125.1). Lineage (GTDB taxonomy): Bacteria > Pseudomonadota > Alphaproteobacteria > Rhizobiales > Devosiaceae > Devosia. Next base: position 5,910 of record JAHCJW010000053.1, on the reverse strand, counting down.
TCAGGCCGGTCCCGGCTGGCTGGCCCAATGGCAGGGGTAAACGATGAAAATGCTGGTGACGCGCCCCGAGCCTGATGCGCAATCGAGTGTGGCGCGCCTCGGCGCGCTGGGGATCGAGGCGGTGGCCGCGCCGCTGATGGTGCGGCGCACGCTGAGCTTTAGCGCCCCGCCGGCGGCGGGGTTTTCCGCCGTCGCGGTAACCAGCACCAATGCGCTGCGCGCCCTTGCCGAGCGGGAGGCGCTGGCGGCTTTTTTGCACCTGCCGCTGTTTGCCGTCGGCGACCGGACCGCGCATGAGGCGCGGCAATTGGGTTTTACCGAGGTCTATGCCGCCGGAGGCACGCTCGACACGCTGGTGACCGCCATCGCGCGGGCGCGCGTGGAAGGGCCGATCTTTTATGCCGCCGGCAAGCATCTGAGCGGCGATCTTGCTCATGCCCTGGCCGCCCATGGTCTGATGGTGGTGACCACCACCGTCTACGACATGGTGGCGCAGCCCGATTTGTCGTCCGAGGTGCTGGGACAAATCGAAGCGGGCGCGTTTGACGCCGTGCTCGTCTATTCGCAGCGCACCGCCGAAATTTTCTGCGCGGCGACCACGTCGCTGTCTCCGGATGCGCGAAAAAACCTGGCGTTTATCTGTCTTTCGGAAAAAGTGGCGCAGCCCCTGATCGGGGCGCGTTTCAACCGCCTTTATCTCTCCGATCACCCGAGCGAGGAGGCGATGATGTCGCTGGCCCTGGCTTTTGCCCGCGAGCAAACTGGGTCATGATCGCAAGCAAGCGCAAGGAGGGCACATGGCCGATCCCAAGGACAAGCTGACAACCCCGGCGAGCGATGCCAAGCCCGCGCGCTCCGCAGCGGTAAAGCCGCCTGTGCTTGAGGGCGCGGCCCGGCCCGCGGCGACGAAAAAGCCGGAACCGGGTACACTGGAAAAGCCCGAGGAAAAGCCCAAGCTCGAACACCCGGCAAAGCCCGAGCCAAAACCCGCCATGCGGCCGCTGGCCGACCCCGCGCGCCGGTCTAGCTTCGGTCCGGCTTTGCTGGCCGGCATTGTCGGCGGGGGCCTGGGGCTGGGGGGCGCCTTCGCCCTGGCGCTATTCGGCTATTGGCCGGCGCAGACGCCGCCTGTGGCTCCCGCCGATCCGCGCGTCGCGCAGCTGGCGACGGCAATGCCGGAGCTGCAGACCATTGCCCATACCGTGCAGAGCGAATTGTCCGTGCTGACCGATCGCGTCGCCGCGCTGGGAAACCGCGAACCGGCCGGGGTGGCAACGACGGGCGTCGATCTGGCGCCGCTCAGCGCCGAGATTTCCGCCCTTGAGGCGCGCGTGGACGAATTGGTGACCCAAGCCGTTCCACCCAATGCCGAAAATGACGATCAGCTCCGCTCCATCGCCGCGCTTGAGGCCGACCTCGTCGCCCTCAAGCAGAGCGCGACCAGCGCCATCGATACCGTCACTGCCCGCATCGCGGCGCTCGAGGCCAAGCAGCAGGCCAGCGTCAGCCTGGAAGAAAACCGGGTGCGCCTGCCGCTGATTCTTTCCGGCTTCGAGACGGCTTTTGCGGCCGGGCGCAGCTATGATGGCGAGCTTGCCGCGCTGCGCGAGGCACTGCCCGACCTGCCGGTGCCCGATACCATCGCCGCCGCCGCCATGACCGGCATCACGCGCCCCGACGCCATCGTCGAGGCGTTCAACGCCGTGCTCCCCGATATTCTGGCGGCGCGGCCGCTGGATGGCGAGGCGGGCTGGCAAGGGGCTACGGCGGACTGGTTCCGCGGCGTTATCGCCTTGCGCCCCACCGGTGATGTCGCGGGCGACGATCCCGAAGCGCGTATCGCCCGGCTCGAAGCGGCGCTGGCGCGGCGTGACTTTGCCCTGGCCCAGGCGGAATTTTTGCGCCTGCCCGAACCGATGCAGGCGGCTGCCGGCGTGGTGGCGGGCGATATTGCGGCCCAGGCCGACGCCGCCGCCTTTCTGCTGGCGCTGCGCCAGGCTGCGCTGGGGAATGGAGGCCCGGCATGATCCGGCTGGCTCTCTGGATCGTGGCCAGCCTGGTCATTGCCGCGCTTGCCGCCTGGCTGATGGCGTTGCCCGGCACGCTGACGCTGGAAGTGTCGGGCTATCGCATGCAGCCGCGCCTGGGAACGGCGGTGGTGGTGCTGCTGTTGCTCGCCGCGCTGGTCATCGTCGTCTGGGCCGTGGTGCGGCGGCTGATCGGGGCACCGAAAAGTATGGCGCGCAAGCGGGCGGCCAAACGGCGCGAGCAGGGCGTCGATGCACTTTCCGATGCCGTGGTCGCCTTGCAGGCCGGCGATCCGGCCCGAGCGCGGATCCTGGCGCGGGAAGCGCAGGCGCGCCTGCCGCAAAACAGCGCCGCGCGCCTTCTTGAAGCGCGGGCCGATCTGGCGCTGGGCGACATGCCCGCAGCGCGCGAACATTATCGCGCGCTCATTGCCAGCGAAAAGACGGCGGTGGCGGCCCTGACGGGGCTTTATGACCAGGCGCGGACGCAGAACCGGCCGGAAGCGGCGCTGACCTTTGCCCGCAAGGCGCTGGCGCTGGCCCCCGATAGCGGCTGGGCCGCCAGTGCGGTATTTGACGATCTGGTGCGGCGCGGACAGTGGGCTGAAGCGGTGGCCATGGTCAATCTCGAGCCGACATCGAGCCGCGAGGAAAAGGCGCGCAAACGCCGCCGCCAGGCCGTCATCGAAACGGCAAGGGCCCGCGAGGCCGAACAGAGCCAGCCGCTGGCGGCGCTCGAACACGCCTTGACGGCGCTCAAGCTCTGGCCCGATTTCGTGCCGGCCGCGCTGATCGCCGCCCGCGTGCACATCAATCAGGGCGATACGCGCAAGGCGATGAGCCTTTTGCGCCGCATCTGGCGGGCCACCGGTCATCCCGACAGTGCCAGCCTCTATGCCCACGCCCAGCCGGGAGCCTCGGCCGTCGAGCGGCTGAAACGCCTGCGCGAAATCATCGAAACGCCAACGCCGCACCGCGCCGCCGCCATGGTGCTGGCCCGCGGCGCCATCGACGCCTATGACTGGCCACTGGCGCGCGAGCTGCTTCTGCCCTATGCCGGACCCGATCTGACCCAGGGGGTCGCCAGCCTCCTGGCCGAGATCGAAGAAGGCGAAAACGGCGACCAGGGCAAGGCGCGCGAATGGCTCGCCCGCGCCATGCGGGCGCCGCGCGATCCGGCCTGGACCGCCGATGGCATCGTCAGCGACGAATGGGAACCGGTGTCGCCGGTGACGGGCCGGCTCGATGCCTTCGAGTGGAAAGTGCCGGTGGTCAGTACGACGCGCCCCGTCTCCCTGCCGCCGCCGGGAAACGCGGACCAGCGTGAATTGAGCGAGACCGACCCCGTCTTGCCTCTTGCGCCTTCGCAAAACCCCCAGTAAAAGACCGCCATCCGATCGGGCCTACGCCCGACAATGCCGCTTTAGCTCAGTTGGTAGAGCACATCATTCGTAATGATGGGGTCACGTGTTCGAGTCACGTAAGCGGCACCATTTTTCCCTTTGAAATCGTTGGTGTTTTTGCAATCTGGCAGCGTATGCGCTTGATCGTGCATGGTGTTGGGTCGCCACCGGGTCGCCACCGCGTGCAAGAAACGGGGCTTGAAGGCACTTCTGGAATGGCGGTACCAGACGTTGAGGCCATTGAACAAATTGGCCGTAACGAATGACCGGATCAATGGCTCCTATCGACCCTCAGCGCTTCATACACCTTGTGGACCACCTACTAGCGCAGGGCGAGGTCTCTTGGATCGAGCTCAAACATAATAATTCCGATGCGGAGATGATCGGCGTCAGACTGTCTGCAATCTCAAATGCGGCGCGCGTTGCTGGGGAGCAAACGGGGTTCATACTCTGGGGTGTCAAAGACGGGGATCGCGGTGTTGTCGGGACCACCTTCGCGCCTGAAAGCCAAACGGTGGGTAATCAGGTGCTGTCGTTTTGGCTAGCTCAACGTTTGTCGCCCTCGATAGCGTTCCAGTTCCATACGATTGAACACGGTGACGGTAGGGTGGTTTTGCTAGAAGTGCCTGCAGCCACGACAGCACCGGTGTCTTTTAGTGGCATACCTTATATCAGGATCGGAAGTGCAACTCCCAAGCTGATAGACTATCCCGAACGCTATCAAGCTTTGCTGGCGGCCTTGAGCCCATTTTCGTGGGAGCACGGCATCGCTGTGCAATATGTCACGTCAGAGGATGTGCTCACGCTGCTCGATTACCCCCAGTATTTTCGTCTGACCAAACAGCCGCTGCCTGACAATCGCAGCGGTATTCTGGAGCGGATGGAAGCTGATCAATTGATTGCCCCTGACGTTGGTGGCCGCTGGAACGTCACCAATCTTGGGGCGCTGCTCTTCGCTAACGACCTGAATCAATTCTCTCCGGCCTTGGCTAGAAAGGGCGTCAGGTTCGTAGCATATAACGGCACCAATAAAGCGAGCAACGTAACCAATCGCAGAGACGGCGTGCGAGGTTATGCAGCAGGGTTCGAAGGGCTGATTTCCTTTATCAACGGCTTGCTGCCCAAGAACGAGCATATTGGACAAGCCCTACGAGTTGAGCATCCATTATTTCCAGAGCTGGCGATCCGCGAGCTTGTGGCAAATGCGCTCATTCATCAGGACATGACGGTGACCGGGGCGGGTCCCCAAATCGAGATGTTTTCCGACAGGATCGAAATTACCAATCCGGGTTCGCCGCTGGTCAAGCCAGAACGGATGATCGATTTACCGCCACGTTCAAGAAACGAGACGATTGCATCTCTTATGCGCCGGATGGGGCTTTGTGAGGAGCAGGGCAGTGGCCTGGATAAGGTTGTCGCCCAGGCGGAGCTTTTCCAATTACCGGCGCCGCTGTTCAAAGCAAGCGAAGGTGCTCTGCAGGCAGTCTTATACGGCCCTAGGAGATTTGCGCAGATGACCCCGGATGAAAGGGTGCGCGCCTGTTACCAACATGCCGTTCTCAAGTTCCTGAGCGGCGAACGAATGAAAAATGCGTCGCTTTGTGACAGGTTCGGGATTGCGAGGCAAAATGCTGCGCAAGCCTCTCAAGTGATAAATTTGGCTTTACAGCAGGGCTTTATCAAGGCCGCGGATGAAGCGCACCCTCGTGCGGGTTACATCCCCTTCTGGGCATAGTTTCTTGATCGGGTTTTGATCATCCGAGCTATTCTCGGTAGCATCGAGAGTGAATTCGGGAAAATTCCGAGGATTTCCGGGAGTTTGGTCGGGAACCCATTCGAAAGATTTTCTTGATCGGGTTTTGATCCATGCGCAGAACGATGCGCTCATTCGAGATTGTGGGCTGGTGCTGCAATCTACTGGAGATTTTCCGCCATGAGTTTCCTGCCTCGCTACAGGCATCCAGCAATTGCCGGTGCGGGCATGACGGCCGAAAAACTTGAACTGGTTGGCGCTATTGCGATTCTGGCGGCAGGGGTGGAGTTCAATGCCGAATACACGTTGTGGGGCATAGAAGAAGGCGCAATCACAGACGCAAAGGGATTTTCGCGCACCGACTCACTTCCGATCACCGAAATTATCAGGCGTTTCGATGCGGCCGTACCCAAGCAGACTGTTGTGGGTGTCGGCAAACTCGTTTCCTCATGGTGCCTAGCGGCCAGACCTGCATTTGAGTGCAGGAATGCTATATTTCATGGGTTGTCGGCGGCGGATCCAACAAACTCTTCGGTGACTGAATTCCGTCACAACCCAACGAACCCTTACATTCCTCGCAAACGGCCGGAGAAGCTATTTGCTGGAAGCAAGGACAGTCTCGAAGTTCTCGTTGGTGTCTTTGGGTGCATCTACGACGCGCTCAGACTAATGTGGGCATTATCTGGCAGCAATATACCGAATGAAGCGCTCGCATTGTGGTGGAGTG
>JAHCJW010000052.1 GCA_026126125.1 Devosia sp. | reverse complement strand
CGATTGGTCTGGTCGGCGGCGAGAGCCGTGGCGATGGTGCTGCCCTGATATTCAACCATCTGGTTGACCATGTCGGACAGCGAACCGCTGAGGCGGAAGCCGCCATTCTTGGCGCCTACGGCAGAATTTGCCCCGAACCGCAGGGAGGCGAACTGATCGACCAGATAATCGACCCGCTTGCTGTCGCCCGAGGCGGTGCCGCTCGCATAGTTGACCAGAAGCGTGTTGTCCTGGACGACGGCCGGATTGATGGTGATGCGGGCGGCAAAGCCCAGCTTCTGCCCCTGACCACCCAAGGCATTGGTGAAGGCCCTGCCCTCGGAATCGAGAAACAACGGCAGGCCCAGATCGCCCGAGGAAAGCTCGGTGGCCGTCCAGCGCGAGGTCGCCGAGACCATCGTGGCATTGCCGTTATTGCGGATTTCCAGCGTGGTATCGCCCGGCGCTCCAGTGCCGGAAAATGTCGGACCCAGATTGAGCGCTGTGTTCAGGGTACTTGCGATATGCGCCATGTCGATGGTGCCCGCAGTACCGCCGCCCGCCTTGTTGTGGAAGTCAATGCCGACGACCTGCATGCCGTTGCTGTCCGGGCTGGTCAGCGGCAGCTTGGTGACATCGTCCACGCGCACGATACGGGCCGTGCGATCGACACCGTCCGTCCCGCGATATTTCATCACGAAATCATTGCCATCCTGAAGATTGGCAAGATCGAGATCATAGCCAATCGCCGGTGCCGGAGCGGGCGGCTGCACCGTCCCGGGGGTCTGGATCGTCGAAAACACCTGTGCCAGCGCTGCGGCGATATCGTCGAGCTGCTTTTGCGCATCCTGCAGCGTGGTGTCGCGCAGCTCGATCAGCGCCCCCAGCGTGCCCGACTTGATCGCCCCTTCCTTGACGAGATCGACGCGGGTGCCATTCGGGGTTTCAATGATCAGCTTGCCGACGCTGTTATGCGCATCGTTGATGCTGAATTCCGAAGTCGGTGTCAGGGAGCCGGCCTGCTCGAACACCAGGAGCGACGGCTTGACGTCGAGCAGCGAGGTGCCGGCGCGGGTCGCCAGCCGCACCGTACCATCGGGGTTGTAGTCGACCCTCAGATCCATCAGTTCGGAAATGCCGGAAACCAGCCGGTCGCGCTGGTCGAGCAAGCTGTTGCGCGTGTTCTGGTCGACGCCATAGTCGGCGAGAACCAGATTGACGTCGCGCAGCGAACTCAGCTGCGAATTGAGCTGATCGACACTCGATGCCATGCGCGTTTCGGCTTCGCGGCGCATGGATTGCACTTCCTGCGACAGCCGGTTGAGCGTCGCGGCCATATCGCTGGCCTTGGTCACCGCATCGGCGCGGGTGGCATAATTATCCGGGCTGGTCGCCAGGGCATCGAGGGCATTCTGCAGATTGCCCAGTATGGTGTCGAGCGAGCCGGCACTGCCCGGCTTGCCCAGCGAGGTCTGCAGGCGATCGAGGAAAGTGCCTCGCGTGGCCGAATAGGCCGTCTCGGGCACCTGCTTGGTGTAGTAGTTCTGCAGGATGGAATCGAAGGCACGATCAACCTGCCCCGCGCGCACATAGGAATTGTCGCCGCGGCCGACTTCGACGACGTTCAAAGTCTGCTTGTGATAACCGGGCGTGCCGGCGTTGGAAATATTGCGGGAAATGACTTCCAGCGCCGTCTGACTGGCCTTGAGGCCCGAAAGCGCATTCCCGATAGCGACCGTCAAACCCATAGCGGGTCTCCTTTGGAATACAGCCACCGCAAAACGCTAGGAACGCTGCGGCACACGCGAGGGAGAGTTGAAATGCCGAGTCCCGACGCAAGCGCCGGGACCATCAAGAAAAAGGGAATGCCGCACCCCTCCCCGCCCAGGCGAGGCATTGACCGGCCAGACAGCCCGTAAGGCCGGTAGGGAAAAGGGCGACATTCCAAAGGCATGGAAGACCTCAGCGGATCATGTTGAGTGCTTCCTGAAGCATTTCGTCGGCCGCCGTCACGATCTTGGTATTGGCCGAATAGGCCTGCTGGGTGACGATCAGCTTGGTGAATTCTTCGGAAATGTCGGTGTTGGAGGCTTCAGTGGACGAACCCACAATGCCCTGGCCGGTCTGGTCGATGATCGGCTCGCCGGATTCGGAGGTGGCCGTGTAGGCACCGCCATCACCACGCTTGAGCGCATTGGGATTGGAGAAGCTGGCCGTGACGATCTGGGCGACTTCGCGGGTTTCGCCATTGGTGTAGGAAGCCACGACACGACCGTCATCGGAAATGCCGACCGAAATGAACTCGCCGGCGCCAAACCCGTCCTGCTTGAGCGTGGTGGTGGTGGCCATGCCGCCATTGTCGGCGAACTGGGTCATGCCCTTGAGGCCATGATCGATGGAGAGCTTGCCGAAATTGCGACCATTGATGGTGACGTTGCCGATGGTCAGGCGTTCATTGCCACTCACTTCGACACCATTGGCGCCGGTGACCGTTTCGAGAATACCTTCGTTGAACGTGTAGTCGGCGAGCTTGGTCCAGGCCTTGGTGGCGCCCGGGCTGGAGTCGGATGCATAGAACAAGCCCCAGCTTTCGGCGCCGGCCGCATTGCTCATTTTCGCCCAGCGCATCTGGATGTTCACCGGCTCGCCGGTCTGGGAATAGACCGTGATGCCGCCGCCCGAGATGGATTCCTTGACGAAGAGCTCGGAGTCCGCACCGGCGATGTCGGTGACGGTGCCGGCCTCGGCCACTTGCGTGCTGGCCGTCCAGCCCAGCGTCGCCAGACCCGTTCCGTCAATCTCCACATTCGAGCGATAATTGCCCGGGAAGGTCATCGAGGCGAAGCCGGTAACCGAGTCGATCTTGAGCACGGCGCCGCTCGCATCCGGGCCGCCATTGGTGCGCAGGTCAGCCTGGATGGCACCCAGCGCCTCCTCGATCGTGCCGCTGGCATTGATGCGGATCGCGGGAGCGGTCACCGTTGGCGCTGGCAAGGCACCGGTATCGAGCACATAGGACCGCGTGACACCCGCCACCTTGATCTCGATCTCATCACCATTGGTGAAGCCGGCAGGGTTGGGCACAGCCCCGGCGATAAACTCAGGACTGTACGGCTGAGCGGCAAGAGGATCGAGGGAGGAGGAATAGGACCATGGCTTGAAAAGCTCGCTGCCCGGCGTGGTCGCCACATAGGCCGCCGTCTTGGGCATCTGCGGCAGATTGAGCTGGTAGTTGATCGTGGTCGACTTCTTGGCCGGCAGGAAGGAATTGTCGACCTGGATCGCCTTGGCGACCGAACCGGTAACCACCCCGTTGCTCATGTCCAGGCCCGTCAGGCGGTAACCCGCGCCATTGACCAGATAGCCGTTGCGGTCGATGTCGAAATCGCCGCGACGGGTATAATAGGTGCCGGCACTGCCATCGGCCTTTTCCGTGACGAAGAAACCCGAGCCGTTGAGCGCCATATAGGTTTCGACATCGGCGTTCTGGATATCGCCGCGCAAGGTATTCATCGAGCGCGAGAAGGCCGAGACGGCGCCCGCCACCTGACTCTTGACGGGAGCATCCGCGATCATATCGACAAAGCTCGTATCGATCCGCTTGTAGCCGATGGTCTGCGAGTTCGCGATATTGCCCGAGATGTTCTCCATGGCGTGCGACTGCGCCTTGAGACCCGAGACCGCACTTTGAAGAGCGCCAAAAATACCCATCTATAACTCCAGTTCCTCGATAAGAGGCACACGCCTGTTTGCCCCCAGCGATGCAAACGCGATGCCAACTTGTTAACCACATGAATTAACTATGTTTTCGAGGGAATGAAGGGCGTGCAGAACCAGGCAACCCGGCAAGGATGGAGCGGGAAGGTGGCAAAAACTGCCGTGTTGTGGGAGGGGGCTCTGCGCCGGAAACCACGCCCGCTTGTGTCCTCGGGACGATTGCTCTAAACGCAGCAGAAAACACGAAAAGCCCGCCATGTTGTTCGACAGCCCCGACGCGTTCATTCATTCCTCCCGCCGCGCCATCACCGTGTTCGGCATGGCCGGGGTCGGCAAGACACGTCTGTCGAACCTGCTGCGCAAGAACCGCTGGTTCCACTATTCGGTGGACTACCGCATCGGCACGCGCCACATGGGCGAGTTCATCGTCGACAACTTCAAGGCGGAAGCCATGAAGGTGCCGTTCCTGGCGCAATTGCTGCGCTCGGACTCGATCTATATCTCGTCCAACATCACCTTCGACAATCTCGACCCGCTCTCGAGCTATCTCGGCACGCCGGGCAACGCCAAGCTGGGCGGATTGCCGCTCGCCGAATATCAGCGCCGGCAGGAACAGCACCGCGTGGCGGAAATCTCGGCCCTGCTCGACGTTCCGCACTTTATCGACCGGGCCAAGACGCTCTATGGCTATAGCGATTTCATCGCCGATACCGGCGGCTCGCTGATCGAAGTCATCGACCACGCCGACCCGGAAGACCCGGTGGTGAAAGCGCTGACCGAAAACACGCTGCTGCTCTATATTCGCGGCACCGACAAGGATGCGGCCGAGCTGGTGCGGCGCTTCCGGCAAAGCCCCAAGCCGATGTATTACCGCCCGGCCTTCCTCCTCCAGAAATGGGCCGAGTTCAAGCATATCGAAGGCATCCTCGAAGACGACGATGTCGACCCGGCCAAGTTCGGCGCCTGGGGCTTCGAGGCCCTGCTGCACGATCGCCTGCCGCGCTATCAGGCGCTAGCCGATAATTTCGGCTATACTATCGAGGCATCGGACCTGGCGACGGTGCGCGACGGCGATGAATTCATCGATCTCGTGGCATCGGCGATCGAAAAGCGAATGCGCTAGCGCGTCCCAAGCGGGACGCGCAGCCTTGCCCATCGCTTTTTCCGTTGCCCCTTTCATGAGGCCACCATGCCTATTCGCATTCCCGATAATCTGCCCGCCCGCAAAACCCTGGAGGCCGAGGGCGTCAATGTGATGGATTCCAGCCGCGCCGCGCGGCAGGATATCCGCCCGCTCGAAATCGGCCTTCTGAACCTGATGCCCAACAAGGAGCGCACCGAGACGCAGTTTTCGCGACTGATCGGGGCGACCCCGTTGCAGGTCAATCTGAGCCTGGTGCGCATCACCGACCATCAGTCCAAGCACACCTCGGAAGACTATCTCAACAGCTTCTACCAGACCTGGGAAGAGGTGAAGGAGCGCAAGTTCGACGGCTTCATCGTCACCGGCGCGCCCATTGCCCATATGCCGTTCGAGGCGGTGCGCTACTGGCCCGAAATGCTCGAAATCATGGCATGGACGCGCACCAATGTGCACCACACCATGTTCATCTGCTGGGGGGCGCAGGCGGCGCTGCACCATTTTCACGGCGTCAAGCGCTACCGCATGGACAAGAAGGCGTTCGGCGTCTTCCGCCACCGGATCGTCAATCCCTACGCCCCGGTGCTGCGCGGCATGTCGGACAGCCCGCTGGTGCCGGTATCGCGCTACAATGACATCGACCGGCAAAGCGTGGGCGAGGATCTCGAAGTGCTGGTCGATAGCGATATCGGCCTGTGCATGCTGGGTGATCGGGGTGGAAAGGCGGTGTATTTCCTCAACCACCTCGAATATGACAACCGCTCGCTGGCCGACGAATATGAGCGCGACGTGCAGGCCGGGCTGGAGACGGAACTGCCGGTCAATCTGTTCCCCGATAACGACCCCAGCGCCGAGCCGGAAAACCGCTGGCGCAGCCATGCGCATCTGTTGTTCCAGAACTGGATCAACGAGATCTACCAGACCACGCCCTACGATCTGGACAAGATCGGGGGATAGAAGGCTGTTGGCCACAGCAGGAAAATAGTTGTTTCGCATCGTCACCACCGGGCTGGTCCCGGTGGCTCAGGAGAGGCCGAGGCGAGCAATGGCCTGCCGCGACACGCCCGGCAATGACGATCGTTGCCGAGCAGCGGCAGAGGCAAGCCCGGCCCCCTCTTGCAAACTCTCCTCCAACCCCTACCTTGCAAGGCAAACGGGGATCTCGATCTTTGCCGCAGCCGCCCACCACCATCACCGACGAGCTGGGCATCGCCCTCGCCAATCTCGCCGATAGCGCCAGCGGCGTTCTTACCCCCACCCTGCGCCTTGGAGTGACCGGCCTCAGCCGGGCCGGCAAGACGATTTTTATCACCGCGCTGGTGCACAATCTGCTGACCCAGGGGCGCCTGCCCGGTTTCGCGCCGCTGGCCGATGGACGGTTTATCGGCGCCAAGCTCGCCGAATATCCCGACGCGACCATTCCGCGCTTTGCCTATGAACAACATCTGGCCGCGCTTTCAGCATCGCCCCCGATCTGGCCGGAGAGCACGAGGCGCATTTCGCAATTGCGCATCGTGCTCAAATTCCAGTCGGCCAAATGGTGGGCGGGGATGACCGGGCCGGCGACGCTCAATCTCGATATCGTCGACTATCCCGGCGAGTGGCTGCTCGACCTGCCGCTGCTCGGGCTGAGCTTCGCCGAGTGGAGCGCGGAGGCACTGGAGCGGGCGCAACGGCCCGGCTCGGGCAAGGAGGCCGGACCGTTTCTGCAAACGCTCGCCAGCATCGATCCGCTAAAGCAAGCCAGCGACCCCGACGCGGAACTGCTGGCAACCGCCTTCACCGACTATCTGCGGCGCAGCCGCGAGCATGGCGCGCTCTCCACCCTGCCGCCCGGCCGCTTCCTCCTGCCGGGCGATCTCGAAGGCTCGCCGGCGCTGACCTTCGCCCCCCTGCCCCGCCCGACCCAGGCCATTCGCGGCAGCAGCCTCTACGCGATGCTGGAACACCGCTACGAGGCCTATAAGGACCGCGTGGTGCGCCCCTTTTTCCGCGATCACTTCGCCCGGCTCGACCGGCAGGTGGTGCTGGTCGATACTTTGCGGGCACTCAATGCCGGACCGGCGGCGGTGGCCGATCTCGAAACCGCGCTGACGGCAGTCATGGCCTGTTTCCGCCAGGGCGAGGCCAATCCGCTGTTGCGGCCCTTCGTCAAACGCATCGATCGCATCCTGTTCGCCGCCACCAAGGCCGATCATGTGCACCACACCAGTCATGACCGGCTGGAGGCCATTCTCAATCGCCTCGTGGCCAATGCCGCGCGGCGCGCGCAATTCGCCGGGGCACAGACGCGCTCGCTCGCCCTCGCCGCGGTGCGCGCCACCAGCGAAGGCACCATCCGCGAAAATGGCGAAACGCTGGCGACACTGATCGGTACGCCGATTGCCGGGGAAACGCTCGATGGCGTGACTTATGACGGCAAAACCGAAATTGCCTTGTTTCCCGGTGACTTGCCGGAGCGCCCGGATTCATTGTTCGAGGACGGCACGCCGGTAGCGCTCAACTTCCTGCGCTTCACCCCGCCACAAAAGCTGGAGCGCAACACGGCGGGCGAAGCGGTGCTGCCCCATATCCGCTTCGACCGGGCCCTCGACTATCTCATCGGAGACTGGATGGCATGAAGCGGCCCATCGCCCGCCCCACGCAAGGTCAGGAGGCCAACGAAGCGCCGGTGCGCCTGCCCCGCGCCTTCGCGCCGACTGCAGCCGAAATAGTCGACACCGCCTTCGATCCCGAACCCGAGGCGGAACTGGTGGCGCCGCCGCCCCGACGCCTGGGCTGGATCGGCCGCATCGCCTGGACGGCAGGCGGCGTGCTCGTCTCGGCCGGGCTGGGGCTGGCGGCGGAGCGGCTGATCCGCGATCTCTTCGCCACCTATGAATTTCTGGGCTGGATCGGATTGGGCGTGCTCGGCGCCTTCGTCATTGCCGTGCTGGCGCTGGTCGCCCGCGAAATCTTCGCCCTGCGCCGCCTGCGCGTGCTCGACGCGCTCAAGGCCGATGCGGCACGGGCACTGGGCGACAATAACCGCAAACTGGCCGGCCATGTCGCCGACAGGCTCGAAGCGATCTATGCCGACCGGCCCGACCTGGCGCGCGGCCGCGAGGCGGTGAAAACCAATCTCGAACATCTGTTCGATGGCGGCGAGGTCATTACCCTGGCTGAACGCAGCCTGATGAGCCCGCTTGACGCCAGGGCCAAGGCGCTGACCGCCGCCTCGGCCCGGCGCGTGGCGCTGGTGACGGCGGTTTCCCCGCGCGCGCTGATCGACATCGCCTTCGTCATCTATGAAAGCATCCGCCTCGCCGGGGCGATTGCAGCGCTTTATGGCGCGCGTCCCGGCTTTTTCGGCTTCTGGCGGCTGGCCGGTTCGGTGCTGGCGCATCTGGCGGTGACCGGCGGGCTGGTGCTGACCGACGGCGTGGTCGAGCAATTGGTGGGACAGGGCCTGGCGGCCAAGCTCTCGGCGCGGCTGGGAGAAGGCGTGGTCAATGGCTTGATGACGGTGCGCGTCGGCATCGCTGCCATGCGCGTGGTGCGGCCCCTGCCCTTTTCCACACTGCCCCAGCCCATGGTGCGGGATTTCATTCCCGAGCTGGTGAAGGTGACGAGCGAGGCGGGGCGATCCGGCTCGAACTGAAAGCCAAAAGACCGCATGGCCAGAGGATCGATCCGAAAACTGTTCTCACGGTTTTCGGGTCATCCGCTGCGCAAACAAGCGGTGAGAGACGACAAGAGAGGATAGCGTGACCGGGTGAATGCACACCGATCCCAGGGGATCGGGTGTGGCTCAGTCCTTCGCGGCGCTCGGCGCCAGCGTCAGCTTCAGCCCGTCCAGCGCGTCCGAGCACAGGATCTGGCAGGAAAGGCGCGAGTTCGATTTCACGTCGCCGACGCTGTCGAGCATGTCCTCTTCCTCGTCGCTGGGCGCACCGACCACCTCCAGCCAGTCCGGGTCGACATAGCAGTGGCAGGTGGCGCAGCTCAGGGCGCCGCCGCATTCGGCCTTGATGTTAAGGCCCCAGTCGCGAATGACTTCCATGACGCGCCAGCCTTCGAGCCCTTCGAGCTCGTGCACCTCGCCTGCCTGATCGGTAACGGTGATTTTCATGGAGCGCTCCTCAACAGCGCGACGGGATTAGCGTCCCAATGTCAAAACGGCAAGACCAACTGGATCGTCGATGCCTTCGCAAACTGGATTGCCCGGACAAGCCGGGCAATGACGACCCAAAACGGGCCGGCTTTACGCCACACCCAGCTTCTTTTGCAGCTTGGTGGAACTGGTCGTGTATTGGAACACCACGCGCTCGCCTGGCGACACGATGGCTTTCGCCGCCTGGGCCATCAGCGCGGCTTCGTGGAAGCCGGAAAGGATCAGCTTGAGCTTGCCCGGATACCAGTTGATATCGCCGATGGCGAAGATGCCGGGAACCGAGGTCTGGAACTTCTCGGTGTCGACGACGATGGTGTTGTCGTTGAGCTCCAGCCCCCAATCGGCCACCGGACCCAGCTTCATGGTAAGGCCAAAGAACGGCAGCAGGCGCGTGGCCGGGATGGAAAGGTCGCCCGCATCGGTGGTCAGATGCACATGGTTGATCTGGCCGTTCTCGCCGTCCAGCTTGGCGATCTGCCCGAGCTGGAAATTGACCTTCCCCTCGGCCACCAGCTCTTTCATCTTGTTGACCGAGGCCGGCGCGGCCTTGAAGGCATCGCGACGATGCACCAGCGTCAGCGTGCGCACAATGGGCTGCAGGCTGAGCGTCCAGTCGAGCGCCGAGTCGCCGCCGCCGACGATCACCACGTCCTGGTCGCGGAAATCTTCCATCTTGCGCACGGCGTAGAAAACCGACTTGTTTTCGTACTGCTCGATCCCCTCGACCGGCGGACGCTTGGGCTGGAACGAACCGCCGCCAGCGGCGATCACCACCACCTTGGCAAAGAACGTCTCGTCGGCATCGGTTTCGAGCTTGAACGAGCCGTCTTCCAGCTTCTCGATGGTGTTGACCATGCGCGAATAGTGAAACTCCGGCCCGAACGGCGCGATCTGCGCCATCAGATTATCGGTCAGTTGCTGGCCGGTAATCGTGGGGAAGCCGGGAATGTCGTAGATCGGCTTTTCCGGATAGAGCTCGGCGCACTGGCCGCCCGGGCGGTCGAGAATATCGATGAAATGACATTTGATATCGAGCAGCCCGAGTTCGAAAGCCGCGAACAGGCCGCAGGGCCCTGCGCCAATAACGACAACGTCGGTGGTGATCTCAGTGCTCATTTCACTCATGTCCAAACTAGCCGGGGCGCCCTGACTGCCCCGGCATTGTTCCCGCGACCGCGGAAATCTCTGTTTTAGGGAAACCGGAATTCCCGCTCTCGCGGGAATGACACGGCGTTAATATGATGGGTGTGATCGGCTTACCCTAGGAAACGCGGCGAAGAAAGGGGCGAGTGCCCACAGGAATCTCGCTAACCCCCACCGGCTGGTAGAAAATCGCCACTTCGGGCAGGCGGTTCTCGATCAGCGCCTGGCGGCTCGGCTCGTGCGTCACCACCAGCGCGGTAATGCCGCAGCGGCGCATATGCGGAATCTGATCCTGCAAAATATCGCCTACAGCCCTGATTTCACCGGCATATTTGTAACGCTCGGCCAGAAGGCGGGCGGTGGAATAGCCGCGACCATCGCTGAAGGCAGGAAAAAGAATCGCGATCGAGGCGAAACGGCTGAGATCTCCGGCCACATCCTCGATCGTATCGCCGGGCGAAACCAGGAGGCCAAGCGGATGCGGATTGGCCAAAAAGGCAGCGCGATCAGCCAGAAACACCGGCAGCGGCACATGCACATAGCGCGCCTCGGCCGGATTGGTCCCCTCCTGCCACTCCTTGAATGGATCGGCGATGAAGGCACCGTCCTTCCAGAGCCTGTGACGATTTGCTGCGGTCATCGGATTGGCGATCGCTCCACTGAAATCGTAATGGATGCCGCATTCCTTCTTGTTGAGGCCGCGCCACCGTCCGGCGCGCGGGTCCTCGCCCTCGGCAACAATCGAGGTGCAGGGCGCGCAGCCAATGGACTTATAGCCTTTGGCATAGAGCGGATGCTCGGGCAAGTTATGCTTCTGGCGGTAGGCGACCACATCGGCGTCGGAGAAATAGGCCAGCGGATTGACCTTGATGCGATCATCGGTGGTCAATTCGAAATGCGGCAGCACACCGCGCTCCCTGGTCTGGTAGCGCTTGCGGCCAGTGACCCAGCCGCCATATTGCTCGGTGATCGGTTCGAGCGGCTCGGTCTTGCGGATATGGCAGCACGAATCCGGGTCGCTCTCCCAGAGATTTCCGTTGGGATCGAAGCGCTGGACGTCATCCGCATTGGGATGGACGGCGTGGATGTTGAGAAGACCGAACTGGGTTTTCAGCGTTTCGACATAGGCCAGCGTCTCGGCAAAATGCTTGCCGGTTTCGAGGAAGTAGACCGGCATCGACGGATCGACCTGCGCCACCATATGCAGCAAGACGGCGGAATCGGCGCCGAAGGACGAGACGATGGCGAGATCGCCGGGCAACACATCGCTCACCGCATAGCGCAACACGCCGACCGCATCCATTTCGTCGAACATGCCATTGAGGGCGAGAATGCCGAGGGCCCGCAGCTTGTCATTGGCAACGGGCGTCGGGGCAAGTTTAGGCAATCCCATAGGGCTTCCCCTGTTTCTGAACTGGCTGCATCGGGTCCACGGCCCCCTCGCCCATGGGGGAAGAGGGAACAAAGCCATCGAGAGCGTGGCTTGCGTTCTGTCGAACGCAAACTGCTGCTCTCAGCGCTTGTTTACGCATCGGACCAATCCTCTAGGCATCGCCATAAAGCGCCTCCTTGAACGGGGCCTCGCCGAGGCGTCGATAGGCGTCGATGAAGGTTTCGTCAGCGCCGGTCCGACGCGAGATATAGCAATCGACCAGTTTTTCGATGGCGGCCGGCACGCGCTCGGCCTCAAAGCCCGGGCCAATGATCTTGCCCACCGCAGCCTTCTCGGTGGCGTCACCGCCCAGCGTGATCTGGTAGAGTTCACCACCCTTCTTCTCGACGCCCAGAATGCCGATATGGCCGACATGATGATGGCCGCAGGCATTGATGCAGCCGGAAATCTTGATCTTGAGTTCGCCGATCTGGCGCTGCCGCTCCGGCGAGGCAAAGGTTTTGGAGATTTCCTGCGCGATGGGGATCGAGCGGGCATTGGCCAGGGCGCAGAAATCAAGACCCGGGCAGCAGATCATGTCGGCGATGGTGCCGGTATTGCCCTCCGCCAGCTCAGCGGCGACAAGGGCGTCATAGACGGCGCGCAGATCGCCCAGCGCCACATGGGGCAGGACGAGGTTCTGCTCGTGGGTGACGCGCAATTCGTCGTGCGAATAGCGCTCGGCCAGATCGGCCACGACATCCATCTGCGTGTCGGTGGCATCGCCCGGCGCCCCACCGACCGGCTTCAACGACACGGTGATGGAGGCATAGCCGGGCTGGCGATGCGCATGCAGATTGTTGTCGAGCCAGCGGCCATAGGCCGGATCGATGATGGCCTCGTAAGCGACGTCGATTTTCGTCAGGCTCTGCTCGGCAAATTCGGGCGGCGCGAAATAGGCCGAAATGCGCTCCACTTCCTCGGCCGGCAGGGTCAGGACGCCGCCGCGCACTTCGGCAAACTCCGCCTCGACCTGGCCCTTGATGCTCTCCAGCCCCTCTTCGTGGACGAGGATCTTGATGCGCGCCTTGTACTTGTTGTCCCGGCGGCCATAGCGGTTGTAGACACGCATGATGGATTCGAGATAGGCGAGCAGATGCTCGTTGGGCACGAAGGAGTTGATCAGCTTGGCGATCATCGGCGTGCGCCCGAGCCCGCCGCCGACCCACACTTCCCAGCCGATCTCGCCCGCGCCATTGATCGCCGCCTGCAGGCCGATATCGTGGAAGCGGATCGCCGCGCGGTCATTGGGAGAGCCGGTGATGGCGATCTTGAACTTGCGCGGCAGATAGGAAAATTCGGGATGCAGGCTCGACCACTGGCGCAGGATTTCCGCCACCGGGCGCGGATCGATGATCTCGTCGGCGGCGGCGCCGGCGAACTGGTCGGTGGTGACATTGCGAATGCAATTGCCCGAGGTCTGGATGGCATGCATCTCGACACTGGCCAGCTCTTCGAGGATCACCGGAATGTCCTTGAGCTTGGGCCAGTTGAACTGGATGTTCTGCCGCGTGGTGAAGTGTCCGTAGCCGCGATCATAAGTGCGGGCGATATGGGCCAGCTTGCGCATCTGCCGCGACGACAGCGTGCCATAGGGCACGGCGATGCGCAGCATATAGGCATGCAATTGCAGATAGAGCCCGTTCATCAGCCGCAGCGGCCGGAACTGATCCTCGGACAATTCGCCCGAAAGGCGGCGCTTCACCTGATCGGCAAATTGCGCGGTGCGGCCGGCAACGAAGGCCGCGTCGAATTCGTCATATCGATACATGACCGTCCTTACCCAGATGCTGGCGGTCGTAAGCCTGCCCATTGAGAGTGAGGGGCGCGGTGGGGCCCGCCGCCCGAATGCGTTCGCGCAGGCGCTTGGGCACTATTTTGCCCTCGACCTGTTCGACATCTTCGATTTCAAGACTGATGATGCGGCCGGTCGCCTTGGTGGCGGCAATGGCGGCATCGCGCGCGGCCGTTTCGTCTTTGGCAAAGAGCCGCGCCGCCTGCAGATCCCCGATCCAGACATCGTTCCTGGCCAGATAGACCGCTGCGCCCGACACCAGCTCGTTACCGGTCAGAATTTCCATTTGATTACGCCACCTTGAAATTTCGCGTGGTCGCGGCAACAGCCGCGGACCAGTCGCCATGCGCCACGGCGCGACCCACCAGAATGACGGCCGGCCCCGCGGCGAAATCAACGGCCCCCCGCGCCAGATCACCCAGAACTCCGGAATAGGAGGCGCTGTCGGACCGGCCGGCATTGACCACGATGCCCACGGGCAGGTCGGACGCCGCGCCATGAGCCAACAGGCGCAAGGCGGTTTCGGCGGCGATCGACTTGCCCATATAAAGCGCCAGGGTAAGGCCGGAGCGGGCCAGAGCCGCCCAGTGGGCGAGGTCGCCATCATCGGCGCCATGGGCCGTGGCGATGACGAAACCGCTCGACAGTTTTCGCAAAGTGACGGGCGGTGCCGTATCGGCCGCCGCCGCCAACGCCGCGCTGACCCCGGGCACGATGGCATACGCGATGCCGGCCTTGCGCAAGGCGGCGATTTCTTCGCCGGCCCGGCCAAAGATCATCGGATCGCCGGATTTGAGACGGGCAACGCGCTTGCCCTCGCCCGCCAACCGCACCAGCAGCGTGTTGATCTGCGCCTGGCTGAAGGAG
Organism: Devosia sp.; assembly: GCA_026126125.1. Taxonomy (GTDB): domain Bacteria; phylum Pseudomonadota; class Alphaproteobacteria; order Rhizobiales; family Devosiaceae; genus Devosia. The sequence goes on along the minus strand of JAHCJW010000052.1, from coordinate 6,720 downwards.
TGATGACCCTTGGCCTTGCCCACGCAAATCTGTTCGGCATCGCGCCGGCCCATTTCGACCACGGCGGTCGGCACGAGCTGGTCGTGAACGATGACGTCCGCCTGTTGCAGCAGGCGCTGGGCGCGCAGGGTCAGCAGATCCTCGGCGCCGGGGCCAGCCCCGATAAGCCAGACCACACCCTGCCCCGCGCCATGGGACGCGTGCGAGCGGAGCAATTGCTCCGCCCCGTCATCATCAAGGCCCGGCCGCGTCACGAGATCTTCGTAAAAACGCCGCCGCGCCGCCCCGTCGTGCAGCAGGCTCTCGACCCGGTGACGCAGGCTTCCGGCCAGGCGGGCGATCTTGCCGATGCCCGGCGCTAGCAAGGCCTCGATCTGCGCCCGCACCAGCCGCGCCAGCACCGGCGCATCGCCCTCGGTTGAAATAGCAACGGTCAGCGGCGCCCGCTCAACGATGGACGGCGTATAGAAATCGCATTCGGCGGGTACATCGACGACGTTGAGCGGAATGCCCATCCGCCGGGCTTCGGTCTTGGCCAGATCGGCATCTTCGCCCTCCCCGGCCACAAACACCAGCGCCGCGCCGGCAATATCCTCGGCGCGCAGGGCGCGCTCACGCAGTATAGCGCAGGGAAAGGCGGAGAAATCGGCTTCGAGGTGGCGGGCGTAAATCTCTATCGAAGCAGTAGTCTTAGAAACCAACCGAACCTTGTTCAGGGCTTCATCGTCTCCGCCGACGATGATGATGCGCTTGCCCCTGACCTTATAGCTCAACGGAAATGTGTTGAGATGTCCCATTGGTACCCTATTGATCTGATAGGGCAAAATAATCCGAATGGAACTTGCGTCACAAGGCTTTGAAATTCAATAGCTTTTATATTTCCCCCGACACGCCGCGCTTGGAATTCCAAGCGCGGGAGGGCGTCGAAACCGCCAAATGAATCTTTGGCGGCGCCGGAGTTAGAAAATTCTACCCGCCGGCCGGCGGAAGAGGATCAGCCCTGGCGGGTGGGAACGTGCACCACCAGCCCGTCAAGGGCGTCGCGAACCTTGATCTGGCACGACAGGCGGCTGGCATCGCGCACATCGAAGGCGAAGTCGAGCATGTCTTCCTCCATCGTCGAGGGGCCGCCGACCGTTTCGCGCCAGGCGTCATCGACATAGACATGGCAGGTGGCGCAGGTGCAGGCGCCGCCGCATTCGGCCACGATGCCGGGCACCGCATTCATGATGGCGGTTTCCATAACGGTCGCGCCGTTTTCGGCCTGGGTTTCGATGCGTTCGCCGCTGGAAGTAACAAAAGTAATCTTGGTCATGGATCTCAGGGGGCTTGCTGTATCCGAGGGATATAAGGGTTTGGCGCCGTTCAGGGAAGGTCGAGCAGGCCTTCGAGATAATGCCGCTCGATGCCGAACATCGCCTTGACCTCGGCAATGCGCGCAAGCGTGGGCGCGCGGGCGGGCGCTTTGCCCTTCTGGGCGACGATCAGATTGTTCTTGGGCGTGTGCGCGTCGGAAACGAACTCGAACACCTTGGTGCGATAGCCGCTCGCTTCAAGCAGCAGCGCCCGCAGCCCATCGGTGACCATTTCGGCCTGTTTTTCAAGGAAAGTGCCATGGCGCAGGAGGAAGTCGAGCCGGCCATCGGCGCGACCGGCCTCGATCTGGCGGCGGATCTGCTTGTGGCAGCAGGGGGCCACCGCGATCAGTTCCGCCCCCGCCTTGATCCCCTGGAAAATGGCGTCGTCGGTGGCGGTGTCGCAGGCATGCAAGGCAATGACCGCATCGGCACCGCCAGCGTCATAATCGAGGATCGAGCCGGCAACGAAGGAGAGATGGGAAAATCCGCTTTGGGCAGCAAGCCTGTTGCCGTCCGCCACCAGTTGCGGCCGCATCTCGACGCCGATGATCTGGGCGTTTCCACCTTGCCCGGCAAGATAATCGGCCAGGGCGAAATCGAGATAGCCCTTGCCGGCCCCCATATCGACAATTCTCGGGCTCTTGGCGCTCAACTCCTGAATCAGGGGCGCAAAAATCTCGACCATCTTGTTGATTTGCCGGAACTTGTCCTGCGAGGCGGCCAGAACCTTGCCGTCGGCGCCGGTAATGCCGAGCGCCTGCATCCAGGTCTTGCCGCCTTCGCCCAAGGGGCGGTTCTTCACGCGGTCGTGGCCCTCCTCCGCCGCCGCGCGCGCCACCTCCGTCTTTTTCAGCCGGGTTTTGTCCCCCTGCCGCTCGAATTGCAGGTCGAAATCGGTGGTTTCAAGACGGGCGCTGCGAAACTGACCCACCAGACCCGAGCGCACAAAGTCCATCGCCTCCTCAAGGGTCAGGTTCTTGGTGATGTCCCGCGTCTTGTAACGGAAGACCAAGCTCAGCCGCGCGCCGGCCTTGAGCGCGACCTTGCGCGCCTCGACGCTTTTCAGCTCCGCTTCCGGCCCGTGATAGCCGCCGCATTTGAGGCGGGTGAGCGATCCCTCGACAAAGGCGGCTTCCAGCGCGAGGACGAAGTCCTCTATGCGATCGGGCGCGCTCAATGCCGTTCCTTGGTGGTCAGGAACTTGATCTTGGGCCAATCCTGCTTGGCGCGATCGGCCCACCAGGCGTTCTGCGCCAGAAAAACCGGCGCGCCACTGCGGTCTTCCGCCATGTTCATCTTCTGGGCGGTGATGAACCGCTCGAGGTCTTCCGCGTCGTCGCTTTCGACCCAGCGCGCCACTTCAAAGCCCATGGCCTCGAAGGTGATCGGCACGCCATATTCCTTGGCAACGCGGCTGGCGAGCACTTCGAGCTGAAGCTGGCCAACCACGCCCACGATCCAGTCGGAGCCGACCATGCGGCGGAAGACCTGGGTCACCCCCTCCTCCGCCATATCGGACAGCGCCTTGGACATCTGCTTGGTCTTCATTGCATCGCTCAGACGGACGCGGCGAATGATTTCCGGCGCAAAATTGGGAATACCGGTGACATTGACCGTCGCCCCTTCGGTCAGCGTATCGCCGACAGAGAGCGTGCCGTGATTGGGAATGCCGACAATGTCACCCGCCACCGCTTCTTCGGCCAACTCGCGGTTATTGCCGAAAAAGAACATCGGATTGGAGACGGCCATATCCTTGCCCGAGCGCACATTCCGCAGGCGCATGCCGCGGGTGAAGGTGCCCGAGCACAGGCGCACAAAGGCGATGCGGTCACGGTGGTTGGCGTCCATATTGGCCTGCACCTTGAACACGAAGCCGGACACCTTCTTTTCGGACGGCGCGATGGGCGCGGGCAAGGCCGGCTGCGGGCGAGGCTCTGGGCCCCATTCGCCGAGCGTGCGCAACAGCTCCGCCACCGAAATGCCGCGCAGGGCAGAGCCGAACAGCACCGGGCTCAGATGGCCCTGGTGGAAGGTTTCGAGATCGAATTCGGGCAGCATGGCCTTGGCCATTTCCAGCGTTTCGAGCGCTGTCATGAAGACGGCGTTATCGGCCAGCTGGGGCACATCAAGCAGGTCTTCGAGCTGCTCGAACTCGGCGATGGTCTTGCCCTGCGGGTTGAGCACACGCTTTTCCACGAGGTCGATATAGCCGCCGAAATCCACGCCCATGCCGATGGGCCAGAGCACCGGGGTGAGGTCCAGCGCCAGCTTGTCCTGGATTTCATCGATGAGATCGAGCGGAGCGATGCCCTCGCGGTCGACCTTGTTGATGAAGGTGATGATCGGAATGTCGCGCAGGCGGCAGACTTCGAACAGTTTCTGCGTCTGGCTTTCGATACCCTTGGCCGCGTCGATGACCATGATGGCGGCATCGACCGCCGTCAGGGTGCGATAGGTGTCCTCGGAAAAGTCCGAGTGGCCCGGCGTGTCGAGCAGGTTAAGCGTCAGCCCGTCATAATCGAAGGTCATCACCGAGGAGGTGATGGAAATGCCGCGCTGCTGCTCCATCTCCATCCAGTCCGAGCGGGTCGAACGCTGGCCCGCCTTGCCGCGCACCGCGCCGGCCGACTGAATGGCGCCGGCGGCAGCGAGCAGCCGCTCGGTCAGCGTGGTCTTGCCCGCGTCCGGGTGCGAGATGATGGCGAAGGTCCGGCGGGTGCGGAACGGTTCGAGAGCGGCGCGAGGCGAGGCCCCGGCAGTGGAAGGCGATAGGGACATGGAAGCGCACGAAGCCTCGTGGACGCCGAACCCAAGTCCGGCGCGGACGACTGAAATTTGCGCGCTGTATAAAAGAAGCGGCGGCGGCGGTCAAACCGCCCCACCACCCTTCCTTCAAGGGAAGGGTTGGGGAGGGGGTAGCGTTTAATAGGCATTGCGCCGGGGGGCCGGCGCTATGCGTCCGACTGGGCGGCGGCGATCATGCGGGCGATGAAGCTGCGCGCGTCTTCGACGGCAAGGCCCAGATCGTCGATGCGTTCGGGCGCCAAAGGACGGCCGGCGCGCAGTTCGGCTTCCAGAGCGCGCGCCATATCGGCGATCACCCAAGCCCCGACGCCTCCGGCGGCGCCTTTGATCGCGTGCAGGCTCATCGCCAGATCGTCATGCGCGCTGGCCGCGTGCAACTGCGCGTAGTAGGTGGCGATGGTGGTATCGAAGAGGCCCAGAATTTCCAGTTCCAGCCGTTCATCGCCCAGGCACTGGCGGGCCAGATGCACCAGGTCGATGGGGCGCATGGAGCGCAACCGCGGACTTGTCTCGACCTGCGGAGCCGAAAATGCCGTATTCTGCGCCATGCCTCAAACTCCCCCGCGAGACCGGGAGCGGCCACCCATGGCCTTCTCGCCCCCTCACCGTAGTTTGCCGGCGTGAACAGCTCCTTAAGCCACAGCTTCGCCTTTGTTTGCCGGTCCTCTCCGCGCGTTTCCCACGCGAAAATTAACCTTTCGCTAGGAAAAAGTTCGGTTTGCATCAAATTGAATGTAATAGTGAACGCTGAACCAGCGCGCGGCGGCGAAGGGTTGGGGAACGGTGCGGGGCATTTGCATCGAATTGTTCCGGTTTGACCACGGGCTCCGAAAGGGGCGCGGGATTAAGAAACTGCTCCTTATGTCCGCCTTGTCGCTGTAGTGCCGACGCGAGAGTTGTAGAGAGTATGGCCAAGAACCCGACACCCCAGAACGATCCTGCCGCGCTGGCGTTTTCGGCAGTGGAAGACGCCCTCAAGGAGTCGGTGTTCAGCCTCGATCCCAACAATCGCACCGCCGAACGCAAAACGGGCGAAACCTCGCGCTCCGAGCGCCTGCGCGCCGCCGACAAGATCGCCCAGCAGGCCGGCGCCGTCGCCAATGACGACCGCGCCTCGACCTCGCGCCTGCTCTATGGCCTGCAGAACAGTTCCTCGGCCACGCCGACCTGGCTGGCCATGGTGCTTTCCATCCTGTGGGTGACGGCGGCGGGCACCGTCGCCGTGCTGCGCTATGGTTCGGAAATGGCCAATTTCGGCCAGTTCGCCGGCACCATCGAATTCATCGCCATTCTCGCCATCATCGTTCTGCCCGTGCTCGGCTTTTTTGCCGTGGCCACCTTGATCCGTCGCGCGCAGGATCTGCGCAACGCCGCCTCCTCGATCACCCAGGCCGCCATTCGCCTCGCCGAGCCCGAGGTCACCGCCGCCGACAAGGTCGCCTCGGTGGGCCAGGCCGTGCGCCGCGAGGTCAATGCCCTGGGTGACGGCCTCGAACGCGCCCTCTCGCGCGCCGGCGAGCTCGAAGTGATGATCCATAACGAGGTCACCGCGCTCGAGCGCACCTATTCGGACAATGAATCGCGCATGCGCGCGCTGATCGCCGAGCTGGCCAGCCAGCGCGAAAGCGTCTTGACCAATACCGAGCGCGTGCGCGAGGCCATCACCGAGAGCCATACCGGGCTGGTTTTCGATCTCGACATGATCAGCCAGCGCATCGCCGGCACCATCGTGGAAAGCGGCGGCACGCTGACCCGCGCGCTGGAATCGACCGGCAACGTGCTCAACACCATCTTCTCGGAACGCTCGACCGATTTTGCCCAGCTGGTGGACAATCGCACCACGGATTTTCTTTCGGCACTGGACGACAGCGCCACCCGCGTCGCCCGGACGCTGGAAGACCAGTCGCAAAGCCTCAATATCAACATGGAGTCGCGCACGGCCGAAATGGCCGCGGCGGTGGAAGGCCATATCCAGGCCTTGCTCGAAGCGCTCGACAGCCGCTCAAGCTCGATCGGCGGCACGCTCGACGCGCACACGGCGGCCTTCACCATGGCATATGAAGACCGCACCGACGCTTTGGCCAATCTGCTGGCCATCGGCGGCACCAAGCTGGTGGATGAGCTGCGCGAACGCGGCGAACTGGTCAACGCGGCCCTCGAACAGTTCGGCGGCCGCGTCGCCAACGATATCACCGGCCGCTCGCGCGAAGCCGAAGCCCTGCTCAGCGCCCTCTCCCGCCAGCTTGATGAATCGGTGTCGATCCAGCTCAACGCCATGGAAAGCCGCCTGCAATCGGCGCTGATCGAAATCAACGGCGCGCTGGACGACACTTCCGAACGCGCCCGCATCACCCTGTCCTCGGCCGGCCAGGATTCGCTCGGCCTGTTCGATGCGCGCCTCACCGAAATCACCGGGCAGTTGGACGAGCGCCTGCACGCGCTCGACAATGTCATCGGCGACAAGGGCGATCAGTTGCTGTCGCGTCTCGATGCGCATGGCACCAGCTTTGCCACCCGCGCCAATGTGCTCGAAATGGCGCTGGATCAGGAATCGGGC
>JAHCJW010000051.1 GCA_026126125.1 Devosia sp. | reverse complement strand
GACGCGCTCGGCCATGCGCTTGCCGGTGCGCAGGTAGAACGGCACCCCGGCCCAGCGCCAATTGTCGATATGAGCCTTGAGCGCCACGAAGGTTTCGGTGCGGCTGCCCTTCTTGTCCTCCGGCAATTCGTCCTGATAGGAGGCGACGGAGGCGGTTTCCGATTTGACGCCGCGATATTGGCCGCGCACGGTCTGCTTGGCGACATCGCCATTGGTAATGGCGCGCAGCGAGCGCAGCACTTTGAGCTTTTCGTCGCGCAGCGCATTGGCGTCGTCGCTGGCCGGCGGCTCCATGGCCACAAGGCACAAAAGCTGCAGCATGTGGTTCTGGATCATGTCGCGCAGGGCGCCGCTCTCGTCGTAATAGCCGCGCGTGCCGGCACCGACACTTTCGGCCACGGTGAGCTGGACGTGATCGATATGGGCCGAGTTCCACACCGGCTCGAACAGCGTATTGGCAAAGCGCAGGGCAAGCAGGTTCTGCACCGTCTCTTTGCCCAGATAGTGATCGATGCGGTAAACCTGATCTTCCTTGAAGATCTTGGCGACGCCGTCATTGATCTCGATCGAGGAAGCAAGGTCATGGCCGAGCGGCTTTTCGATGACCACGCGGGCGTCGCGGCGATAGAGCTTGCGCGAATGAAGATATTCGGCGATGGGCTCGAACAGGTCCGGCGCCACCGCCAGATAGAAGGCGCGCACGACCTTGGGATCGTCGCGCAGCGCCTTGCCCAGATCGCCGGTTTCCTCGGGCTTGCTGGCATCGACCGGCACATAGGTGCAGATGTTGACGAAACGCTCGATGGTCGCGGCGTCCTGATAGTCCTTGTCGACGAACTGCACGATCGCTTCGCGCACGGCGTTCTGGAAATCGGCTTCGCTAAGCTTGGAGCGCGAGGCCCCGATGATGCGGCTTTCCTCGTCGAACTGGCCATCCTTGAAGCGGTGATAAAGCGCCGGGATCAGCTTGCGCTTGGTCAGATCGCCCATGGCGCCGAACACCACATAGTCGAAAGGCTGGACGGGAATGATGCGGCTGGACACGGGGGGAAGTCCTTTTCGGGGGGCAGTATCCGGCGGAGAAATTCTGCTTGGCGAGGATGACCGCGCCATGCAGGGGCTCGAATTTGGGCAGGACCACGAAGCTGCCATAACGCTGTTCGAGGCGCGGGAAAAGCCGCTGACCAAGCCCGCCGACAATGGCCATCACCTGGGCGCCGTGGGATTTGAACCAGCGCACATAAGTGTCGATATAGCCCAGCTGGATCTCGAGCAGCTTGAGCGCCACCGGGTCGTGCTGTTCGAGAAAGTCGAACCAGAGCGGCATCAGCTTGCCGAATTCGCCGGGCGCCCGGCCGATCAGCGCGTCGTCGCACCCCTCGCTGCCATCCTCGCTGAGAACCTTGAGGTTCATGGCGGTGGCGAAAGACCAGGTCATGATCGCCTGATTGTCGCCGCCGAGCGCCGCCGTGACAGCTTCGGTGAGGGGCGAGGCCTGGGCCAGACCATCATTGGCCTCGACCGTGTGGCGCGCCAGCTCGCGGCCCAAAATGGCGCCGCTCATCTGGTCGCCGATGTGAAAGCCCCAGCCGCCGGCCTGGTAGCGCTGGCCGCCCACGATGGACATGGCGGCCGAGCCGGTGCCGATGATGACGACGCCGCCCTCGCCGCCGCCCAGGGCGCCGGCATGGGCAATGTCGATATCGTCATAGACCGTGACGCCGGCAAAGGGCCAGTGGCGAGCTGCGAATTCGGCGCGGGCCGAATCCATGCGGCCGCCGGCCATGCCGAAACAGGCATGGGTATTGGCGGTTTGCGCATAATCGACGCCGGCCGCCGCGAAGACGTCGCGCGTGCCGTCGAGAATCGCCTTATAGGCCGGTTCGCCATCGTCGATCTGCAGATTGGAGCGACCGTTCTTGACCTCGGCCAGCGTCACCAGATTCTCGTCGGCCAGACGAACGCGGCAATTGGTGCCGCCACCGTCGACGCCAAGATAATATCGGGTCACGCAAGTCTCTCCATGGGCTGGATCGGATCGCCCCGGGCCGGTGGACGCTTGAGCCCATCCCCGACGCAAAGCCTACCCTAAGGTGTCGTTTCGGCGCGGACCATAATGCGAAAGATGCTAAGACGAAAGTAGCATGGGCCACAAAATCGACCAGCCGGGCGGAGGATTGTCGCGGCATGGATGAACCTGCCGGGAACGGCTTGCGGTCGGCGCGGGTTGTGACAAGCTGAAGCGGGACGAGGCGGAGAGCGGCCATGGCCGCAAAACAGGAGCGGATGATGCGACATTGCCTGGTTTTGGGCGGCGCGCGGTCGGGCAAGACCGCCTTTGCCGAGCGGCTGGCGTTGCGCGCGGGCGCCAAGCCGGTCTATCTGGCCACGGCCGAGGCGCTGGACGGCGAAATGCGGGATCGGGTCGAGAGCCACCAGGCCAGCCGCGCCGGGCGCTTCACCACCATCGAGGAGCCGCGCAACCTCTCCCACGCCATTCTCAAGGCCGGGCAGAATCACGATGTGATCCTGGTCGATTGCCTGACGCTGTGGCTGACCAATCTGCTGGTGGCCAATGACGATGTGGCCCCGGCCGTGAGCGAGCTTTGCGCCACGCTGATGGAATTTCGGCAGGCCAAGGTGGTGCTGGTGTCCAACGAGGTGGGCCTGGGCATCGTGCCGGACAACGCCATGGCCCGGACTTTTCGCGATCTGGCCGGCTCGACGCATCAGCGGCTGGCCGAGGTGTGCGACGATGTCTATTTCGTCGCGGCGGGATTGCCGCTGACCATGAAGGGCGAAGCGGCGGGACTTTGAACGAGCGCCTTCCTTCTCCCTTGTGGGAGAAGCTGCCCCGAAGGGCGAGGGAGGGGCCGGGATTACGCAGCCCAGACCATCAGCGCGATGATGAGGCTGAGCCAGAACACTATGGTGAGGGTGGCGCCGTAGAGGGAGAGGGCGCGCAAAATGTCGCTGGGGCCGAGCGCGGATTTGCCCGAGCCGAAGGCGGGGAGGTCAACCACTTCACCGTCATAGGCGCGGGGGCCGCCGAGCTGGAAGCCGAGGGCGCCGGCAAAGGCGGCTTCGGGCCAGCCGGCATTGGGAGAATCGTGTTTTCTGGCATCGCGGCTTGCCGTGGCCCAGGCGGCGCCGGGGCTGGCACCGGGCACGAAAAAGCAGGCGGCGGTGATCAGCATGGCGGACAGGCGAGCCGGAAGCCAGTTGACCCAATCATCGAGCCGGGCGGCGGCCCAGCCATAATCGGCATAGCGGGCATTGCGGTGGCCGATCATCGAATCGGCGGTATTGATGGCCTTGTAGAGGGCAATGCCGGGCAGGCCGAAAAGAACGAGCCAGAACCAGGGCGCGACGACGCCATCGGAGGTGCTTTCGGCCAGGGTTTCGACGGCGGCGCGGGCGACACCGGCTTCATCGAGCGCGTCCGGATCGCGGCCGACGATCTGGCTGACCTCGGCCCTGCCTTCGGCGAGCGAGCGGCGCAGGGCGTCTGAAACGGCGGCGACGGCGCGGCCCAGTTCCTTCTGCGCGAGAAAGGCCGTGGCGAGCAGCATTTCCACCACCCAGCCCAGAGGCAGCCAGGAGAGAATGGTGCGAAGGCCGACGGTGAAGACCAAAACGGCCAATAGCAGGCTGGCGAGCGCGACAATGCCGGCGTGGCGGCGCTGCCTGGCGGAGCGATCAGGTGTGTTGAGGCGGGTTTCAAGATGATCGATGAGCCGGCCGAACCACATGACGGGATGGCCGATATGGTTGAGAACCGCGGTGGGATAGCCGGCATAGCGTTCGACAAGCAGCGCCAGGGGGGCGATCAGCGGGTCCATGGGGCGCTCCTGATGGGTTGGGCCAGCGCCAAGAGCGCATCGATGTCGAGATGGGTTTCGAGATGGGCGGCAAGGCCATCGAGCGTGGTTTCGATGCCGGCTTCATAGCCCAGATCGAGACTGGCGGCGGCGCCGAGAAAGGCGCGGCGGAAAGCATCGGCGGCGAAAAGGCCATGCAGATAGGTGCCCATGACACGGCCATCGGCGCTGACGGCGCCCTCGGGCACGGCGCCGACATGGGCGAAGGGCCGCGCGCGGTCGGGGCCGGAGGTCTCGCCCAGATGCATGTGATAGCCGGCGATGGCGGCGCCGCTGGCGGCGTGGGTGGCGTTTTCGATGCGCAGCTGCTTGGTGGGGGTGAGGACGGTTTCGAGCGCGAGCAGGCCGAGGCCGGGACTGGCGCCGGCTTCCCCTTCGATGCCATCGGGGTCGGCGATGGTGCGGCCCAGCATCTGATAGCCGCCGCAAATGCCCAGCACAGCGCCACCGGCCCGGTGATGGGCGAGAATGTCGATATCCCAGCCATTGGCACGCAGAGAGGCGAGGTCGGCGCGGGTGGCCTTGGAGCCGGGGATGAGGACAAGATCGGCGGTGCGAGGGATCGGCTCACCCGGCTGGACCAGGGTGAGGGTAACGCCAGGTTCGGCGCGCAGGGGGTCGAGATCGTCGAAATTGGCGATGCGCGGCAGACGGGGCACGGCGATGTGGAAGGAACCGCCCTGCCCGGCGGCAAAGCTTTCAAGGGCCAAGGCGTCCTCGGCGGGGAGTTTCGCCGCGTCGGGGAAATGCGGCACCGGGCCGAACGAGGGCACAGCCATTTTTTCGGCGAGGAAGGCCTTGCCGCTCTCGAACAGGGTCGGATCGCCATGGAAGCGATTGACGAGGCTGGCGCGCACCAAAGCCGCGTCCGCCGGATCGATCACCGCCAGCGTGCCGACGAGAGAGGCGATGACGCCGCCGCGATGAATGTCGCCGATGAGAATGACCGGAATATCGGCGGCGCGGGCGAAGCCGAAATTGGCGATGTCGTTGGCGCGCAGATTGACCTCGGAAGCGCTGCCGGCGCCCTCGACCAGAATATAGTCCGCGTCCCTCGTCAGATCGTGGAAAGCGGCGAGCACTTCGGGGAGCAACTGGCCGCGATCGGCCCAATATTGGCGGGCGGAGAGGCTGGCGCGGCGCTTTCCGCGCACGACCACCTGCGAGCCGGTTTCACCCTCGGGCTTGAGCAGAACCGGGTTCATCGCCGTCAAAGGGGTGCGGTGGCAGGCGCGGGCCTGCAGCGCCTGGGCGCGACCGATCTCGCCGCCATCCTCGGTGACGGCGGCATTGTTGCTCATGTTTTGCGGCTTGAACGGGGCAACGCGGAAGCCACGATTGGCCAGGGTGCGGCAGAGGCCGGCCACGATCAGTGACTTGCCGACGTCCGAGCCCGTCCCCATGAACATCAGTGCTTTGGTCATGGCGCGACTGGCACTTTCACGATTGCCCACCTTCGTCCTTGCCCGGCTTATCCGGGCAATCCACCTTCCTTTGGCATCCTATCGACCACCGGGACAAGCCCGGCGGTGACGATGGGGGCAGGATCGGCTGTCCCTGACCAGCATTTGAATTTAGCTATCATCATGCCGCAGCGATCACATGGGCGTAAGAGCCCATGACGCGGCCGAGCATGGCGCCCATGGGAGGCTGGCGAATGGCTTCCGCGTCGAGGGCCTGGAACAGGGGCGGCAGGCCGCTGCCCCTGGCGGAAGAATAGTGAAATTCGTGGCCGTTGAGTCCTTCCGGCCAGGGCAAGGGGCTGTCGTGGACGAGGCGGCGATAGCCGAGGACGCGTTTGGGGCGGTCGATGCCGGTGGTCATGGGCAGAAGGCCAGCCATGGCGTGGCTGACGCCGGCTTTGTCGATCAAGGCTTCGCCCAGGACCATGAAGCCCCCGCATTCGCCATAGATCAGCGCGCCCCGCTCGCGGGCGGCGATGAGGCCGGATTTGAAAGCGGCGGCGGCGGCGAGCGTTTCCCCATGCAGTTCGGGATAGCCGCCGGGGAGAAAGACGGCGTCCGCATCGGGGCGCGGCGCTTCGTCGGCCAGCGGCGAGAAGAAGCTGAGCTCCGCTCCGGCGGCGCGCCAGCCATCGAGCAAATGCGGGTAGAGAAAGGCGAAGGCGGCGTCGCGGGCGATGGCGATGCGCTGGCCCAGCGGCGGCAAAGCGCGCGGCGGCGCAAAGGTGTCGGGTACCGGAGTGGCGAGGCTTTCGAGAGCGGCCAGATCGACATAACTCCCGATGGCGTCCCAGGCCTCGGTGAAAGCGCTCAAAACCATCGATCTCGGCCGGGAGCACGAAGGCCGAGATGGCCGCTCGAGCAAAAACCAACTCGGCGCGACGGGGATGGCGCCGAGCAGCGGAATATGGGTGGCGGCCAGCGCCGAGGACAGCATGCGCTCGTGGCGGGCCGAGGCGACGCGATTGAGAATGGTGCCGGCGATGCGCACGCCGGGCCGCCAATGGGCAAAGCCGGCGACCAGGGGGGCGACGGACTGGCTCTGGCGCTCGGCATCGACGACGAGGATGACGGGAAGGCCGAGGGTTTGGGCGAGATCGCCGGTCGAGCCCTCGCCATCTGCGGCGGCGTCGAACAGGCCCATGACACCTTCGAGGAGGAGGAGATCGGCGCCGGTGGCCTGCTGGGCGGCGAGGGCGCGCAACTGATCTTCGTCCATGGCCCAGGGATCGAGATTGATGCACTCGCGGCCGGCGGCGCGGGAGAGGAAAGTGGGGTCGATATAATCGGGGCCGGTCTTGGCCGGCGCGACGACGTGGCCGGCGTGGCGCAGCGCGGCGAGAAGGCCGAGGGTGAGAAGGGTCTTGCCGGAGCCGGAGCGCGGCGCGGCGATGACGAGGCCGCTGGGGGTAGTCATGATGCTGGCCCCGCAAGCCCCACTCGGAAAATCCACCCTTGTTTCGGCATCAAAAACCGTGAAGACACTTTTCGGTCCGATGCTCCAATTCCTTGTTTACGCATTGGATGGCCCGAAAACCGTGAGGACACTTTTCGGTCCGATGCTTTAGCCAAAGACATGGCCCCGCACCTCTTCGACATACCAATCGAGGTTTTGGCGATAGGTCGCCACCGGGCCGAGGACGACGATGGCGGGGGTGGGAACATCGATGGCGGTGCGCGCGGCGCCGAGGGTGGTTTCGAGCACCGATTGATGCGGATTGGCGGCGTTGGAGACGATGGTGAGGGCTTCGTCGGGCAGGCGGCCGGCGGCGAGAAGGCGCTGGGCGATGGCGGGCAGGTGTTTGACCGCCATGAACATGACAAGGACGGGCGTGGCGCGCGCGACCGAGGCCCAATCGATATTGGAGGGCACGTCGCCGGTTTCGTCGTGGCCGGTGAGGAAGATCACGGCGTGATTGGTGTCGCGATGGGTGACCGGCAGGCCGGCATAGGCAAGGCCGCCAAGGCCGGAGGAAATACCCGGAACGATGCGGAAGGGGATGTTTTCGCGGGCCAGCGCGCCGGCCTCCTCGCCGCCACGGCCGAACATGAAGGGATCGCCGCCCTTGAGGCGCAGCACCTTCTTGCCGGCGCGGGCCAGCTCGATCAGGCGACCGGTGATGTCGGCCTGTTTGGGCGAGGGCTTGCCGCCGCGCTTGCCGGCGGGAATGCGCTCGATATGGGGCGGGGCCAAAGCCAGGATTTTTGGCGACACGAGGGCATCGTGGACGATGACATCGGCGGCGCCCAGCGCGTAAAAGGCGAGCACGGTGAGCAGGCCCGGCCCGCCCGGCCCGGCGCCGACCAGCCAGACGCTACCCGCCAGAAAAGGCGGGAAATCGGCGCCCTCGAGAGAGGCAAAATGGGTGCTGCTCATGCCTGGCCTCGCCGGGCTTGAGGCGCGGGCGATGTGCGGGCACAGTGGCGCCAATCAGGAAACGCGCGAGCCATGAAAATCCTTATCCTGGGCGGCACGAGTGACGCCCGCCAATTGGCCAACCGCCTGGTGGCGCTCGGACATGACGTGACGACCTCGCTGGCGGGGCGCACACGCGAACCCATCGTGCCAGCGGGCGGGCTGCGCATGGGGCGGTTCGGCGGCATTGCCGGGCTGGTGGCCTATCTGCGGGCGGCGGCAATCGAGTTTGTGGTCGATGCGACGCATCCTTATGCCGGGCAGATTTCGATCCATGCCGTCGCGGCGGCCGAGACCGCGGGCATTCCCCTGCTGCGGCTGATGCGTCCGGGCTGGACCCAGGGCCCGGGGCAGAACTGGATACATGTCGATACGATTGCCGAGGCCGCCGCCAGCCTTCCGGCCCAGGCGAGAGTGTTGCTGACCACCGGCCATAGCGGGCTCGAGACTTTTCTGCAACGCGATGACTGCCAGTTCATCGTGCGGCTGATCGAGACGCCGGAAATCGACATCCCCGACCATGCCCAATTGCTGTTGAGCCGACCGCCCCATGGGCTGGCCGATGAAATGGCGGTGATGGAGCGGCACCGAATCACCCATCTCGTCAGCAAGAATTCGGGCGGCCGGCAGACGATGGCCAAGCTCGAAGCGGCGCAACGCCTCGGCGTCACGGTGATCATGATCGCGCGGCCGCATTATGGGCCGGCGCTGGAGGTGGAGAGCGTCGAGGCGGCGCTGGCGGAATTGGGCCAATAGAACGCCCGGAGCTGCGAGATGGCGCAGGTGGCCGTGGCGGAGCGGGATTTTTCCGCCAGCAGCGGGCCGAAAGCGAGCGCGGCGGCTTCGGCCACCGAAGCGCGGCCGATAAGGCGCTCCACCGTGGCGGAGGGGTTGGGCACGCATTGGACAAAGGCGCGGTCTTCGGCGGCCAGAAGCGGCACCCCCAGCGCCTGGGCGGCAGCGCGCAGGCCCGCGTGGTCGAGCTTTTCGGCGTGGGTGACGCAAAAGGCGATGTCGTGCGGCTTCAACCCGGCCCGCGCCAGGGCAGCGAAAATGAGGGCGAGGATATCGGCCCCGGACGCCTTGGAGCGCGCGCCAAGACCCACCACAATGTCGGGAAGACCTGCAAGCTCTGGATCGGGCCGCAGCCCGGATAGGAAAACCGTCATCTCTCGCCTCGCTGGAACGAGGCAGGTTCGCTCAAAACCGGAGCAGCTTCCGGGATTGGTCCCGCTTTTGGTCGACCGCACCGGAGTCTGTTTCAATTCCGTCGGGGGAACGCTGCGCTGTTTTCGTTCTAGGCCGGGGGAAGCGCGTGGTCAATCAATGGCTTGGCCCCTCCCGGGCGAAGGTCGGAATGCTTCTGAAAATCGTTTGCAAATACAACGACTTGCGGCGCCTACGCCAAAGGTTTATGGGCAGGGCTCAACAGCGTCGGGAGCCAGTGTCCATGGCCATTACCAACAAGACCATGGCCATCGCCACGGCCAGCCTTGCCATCGGCCTCGTGGTTCTCGGGCTCAAATTCCTCGCCTGGTATCTGACCGGCTCGATCGCGCTCTATTCGGATGCGCTCGAATCGATCGTCAATGTGGTGACCGCCATCGTGGCGCTGATCGCGGTGCGGCTGGCCCAGCGCCCGGCCGACGCCGCCCTTCCCTATGGCTATCACAAGGCCGAATATTTCTCCGCCGTGATGGTGGGGGTGATGATCATCGTCGCCGCCATCCTGATCCTGCGTGAGGCCTATCTGGGGTTCATGGCGCCGAGCCTGCCCCAGGCGCCGGCGGCCGGACTGGCGCTGAGCATCGGCGCAACGATCATCAATGTGATCTGGGCGCAGGTGCTGATCCGGCAGGGGCGCAAGGCACGGTCGCCGGCGCTCGAGGCGGACGGCAAGCATCTGATGACCGACGTGGTCTCGACCTTCGGCGTGCTGATAGGGCTGGCGCTGGTTTATGCGACGGGATTCGCCGTGCTCGATTCAGTGCTGGCGGCGCTGGTGGCGCTCAATATCCTGTGGTCGGGCTGGGGCGTGATCAAGGAGAGCGTCGGCGGGCTGATGGACGTCGCCGTGCCGCCCGAAACGCAGAAGACGATTCGCGAGGTGATCGCCCGGAACGCCTCCGGCGCCATCGAGGCGCACGATATCCGCACGCGGCAGGCGGGCAAGCTGACCTTCATCGATTTCCACCTGGTGGTGCCCGGCGCGATGAGCGTGGACGACGCGCACGCGATCTGCGACTGCATCGAGGCCAAATTGCGCGAGGCCGTCGAGGACGTGCAGATCACCATTCACGTCGAGCCGGAGAACAAGGCCAAGCATTCGGGCATCGTGGTGGTTTAAGTACAAGCAGCGGTTCGCGCCGGCACGGGGCGGGAGTTTTATCGCAAAAACGCTGGACGCGAGGGGCGCGAAGCAGGCAGACTTGCGCGCATGCGCTTTGCCCTTACGCTTTTCCTCGCCCTGTCGCTTGCCACCCCTGCCCTCGCTCAGGGCGGCGGGCGCTACGACAATGCCCGGTTCGGCTATTCGATCGCGGTGCCGGAAGGGTTCGTGGCGCAGGGCGAGAGCGCCAATGGCGACGGGCAGCGCTTCGAGCTGCCGGGTCGGGTGACGAGCCTTGTGGTCTGGGGCGGGCATCTGGACGACTTCGAGAGCGAGGTCGCCGCGCGCATCGGGTATGACACGGCGGAAAACTGGTCGATCAGCTATCAGGCGACCAGCCCCAAATGGGCGAGTTGGTCAGGCAGCAAGGGCGGCAGGATTTTATATCAGCGCATGATCCTGCTGTGCGAGGGGACGGGCTATGCCGCGTTCCGCATGGAATATGGGCAGGTGGACCGGCCAAAAATGGACAGGGTGGTGGAGCGGCTGGTGAGCAGTTTCAGCAGGTGCTGAGAGCGGGGAATGGCCTTGCCGCTGAACAAAGGCCCCTCACCCCAACCCTCTCCCCCCGAAGGGCGAAGGAAGCGGGGCTTGGGCGCTCTCCCCGAGCATTTCATGTTTGCGTGAAATCGCTTCACTCGCGGCGACAGGAAGCCAGTCGTTTGCCTAAAGATCCGAACCGCCCGAAAGCGCGGCGCGTTCCTTTCAGATCAGCTCCCCGCGCTTTAACCCATTGTTTTGTCGCATTGTCTTTATCCCGAAAACCGTGAGGACACTTTTCGATCCGCTGCTTTAAAACTCGATGCCCTTCTGCGCTTTTACGCCGGCGCGGAAATGGTGTTTGATTTCGGTCATTTCGGTGACGAGATCAGCGATTTCGATCAGTTCGTCCTTGGCGTTGCGGCCGGTGACGATGACGTGTTTTTCCGCCGGCTTGTCGCGCAGGAAGGCGACCACGTCCTCGATGGGCAGATAGTCGTAGCGCAGGCAGATATTGAGTTCGTCCAGCAGCACCATATCGTAGCTGGGGTCGAGGATCAGCGCCTTGGCCTGTTCCCAGGCCTTGGCGGCGGCGGCCAGATCGCGCTGGCGGTCGGCGACATCCCAGGTGAAGCCCTCGCCCATGGCGTTGATGGTGACCTGATCGGGGAACTTGTCGAGCACGGTACGCTCGCCGGTGTTCCAGACGCCCTTGACGAACTGGACCACGCCGACGCGCATGCCATTGCCGATGGCGCGGAACACCATGCCGAAGCCGGCGGTGGATTTACCCTTGCCCTTGCCGGTATGGACGATGAGCAGGCCCTTCTCCTCGGTCTTGGTGGAGAGGATCTTGTCGCGCGCCGCCTTTTTCTTCTTCATTTTTTCGGCGTGATAGGCGTCGCGTTCCGCCTCGGTCATGCTGTCGGTCTTCTTGGCTGGCTTGTCGGTCATGCAAGGCGCTCCGCATGTGCGATGATGGTTCGGGCCGCCGCATCGGGCGGCAGGGTCGTGGTGTCGAGATCGAGACGGTTGGGATGGTCGATGCGCAGCAGGGGTCGCCGGGCGCGCACGAGGGCCGCGCCCGCCACATCGGTCATCTTTAGCCGCTCTTCGCGCTCGGCCGAGGGAATGCGCTCGGCATGGGCCGCGTCGGTGGCGGAAAGAATGACCGGCACGAAGACGGACCGGCGCTTGCGTGCCACTTCGACCACTTCGTTAAAGGCCGGACGATCGAGCGGATCGTCTTCCATCAGCGCGTTGGTGAGCACGAAACAGGCTTCGGGGCGGGCGATATCGGCCATGGCGATCAGCGCCTGGCGGCGGATGGTCATGATGATGTCCCAGGCCGTGTCGGGGATCGGCGTCGCGCCATCCTCGCGGATGAGCGAGAAAACCACGTTGTTGGCCAGGTGATTATCAAAGAGGCGCGCGCCGGTGAGGCTGCAGATCTGCCTGGCGATGGTCAGCTTGCCGACGCCATAATGGCCGATGAGATAGATGATGGTGTTGTTCATGCTTCCCCCTCGAGGACAGCATAGATGGCGTTGGAGCGCGGCGACCACAGGCCGCGCTGGCGCGCCTCGCGGAATTTTGCGAGCAGCTCGTCATAGCCGTGGCGATTGACGTCAACCAACCAGTCGCGCACCGCCTCGTTTTCGACGAAGGCTTCGAAGGCAAGGTCGAAATGATGGCTCTTGACCGCGCCGGTGGTGGCGGCGAAGGCGAACATGAAATCGAGGGTGGCGATGATCTCGAAGGCGCCGCGATAGCCATGGCGCTGCATGCCGGCGATCCATTTCGGATTGACGACGCGCGAGCGCATGACGTGGCCGATCTCTTCTTCCAGCGTGCGGATTTTCGGGGTTTCCGGGCGGGAATGATCGTTGTGATAGGCGGCGGGCTTGTGACCGGAGAGCGTTTCGGCGGCGGCGGAGAGGCCGCCCTCGAACTGGTAGTAATTGTCTGAATCGAGCAGGTCGTGCTCGCGATTGTCCTGATTGTGAAGCACGGCGTCGATCTGGCCGAGGCGGGCGGCGAAACGCTCATGCAGCGCGATGCCATCGGCCTTGGCGCCATAGGCATATTGGCCCCAGCGCAGGACCTGATCGGCCAGATCGGCCTTGCTGGTCCACTCGCCGCTGTCGATGAGCGCATTAAGGCCGGCGCCATAGGTGCCGGGGCGGGAGCCGAAGATACGCGCGCCCGCTTCCAGGCTGGCGTCGGCTTCGGACTTGCCTTGCGCGATGAGCCCGAGCGCCTCGGCGCGCATACGCGCGGCGATGGGGTTGTCATCCTCGGGTTCATCCAGCGCGCCGACGGCGCGGATGGCGCGGTCGAACAGGGCAATCTGGGCCGGGAAGGCATCGCGGAAAAAGCCGGAAATGCGCAGGGTGACATCGACGCGCGGGCGGCCGAGCCTGGCCAGCGGGAGGATTTCATAGCCCGAGACGCGCAGCGAGCCCGAATCCCAGGTCGGCTTGGCGCCGATCAAGGCCAGGGCCTGGGCGAGATCGTCACCGCCGGTGCGCATATTGGCGGTGCCCCAGACCGAGAGGGCGACGGCGCGCAAGTGATGACCGTGGTCCTGAAGGTGGCGCAGGACGAGGTTTTCCGCCGATTTCCGGCCCAGTTCCCAAGCGGTGGGCGTGGGAACGGCGCGGGCGTCGACGGAATAGAAATTGCGCCCCGTGGGCAGAACATCGAGCCGGCCGCGCGAGGGAGCGCCGGAGGGGCCGGGCACGATGAATTTTCCGTCGAGCCCATCGAGCAGCGCCGCCATTTCGGCGGGGCCCGAGGCAGCAAGGCGAGGTTGGATCAGGGCTTTTACCGTGGCGAGCACGGCAGAGGTGGCAGTCCAGTCTTCAGGGCAGGCGCGCGCGCCGGAAATGAGGTCGGCGGCGAGGGCTTCGAGCTGTTCGACCACATCGCCCAAGGTGCGGGGCCTCGCCAGGAAGGGCCTGGCATCGTGCTGCCCCAAATGCCGTTCCGCCCCCGGGCTCGCGTCGAGGGCCAGCATCGGATCTCCCGATGGCACGGCGGGGCTCGGGGCAGGCGCGGGCAAATCGGGGACAGGCCCCATCCAGGGCTCCCCCAACTGGGCGGTCAGGGGATCGAGGCCGAGCCTGAGGTCATCGGCCAAGGCACGGATGAGGGAATTTTCTTGCGGCGCATCGCCGCGCGGGATGCGGGCGAGGGCCACGGTGAGATCGCGTTCCAGCGTGCCGGTGGGGGATTGGCCGAAGATATGCAAGCCATCGCGGATCTGGGCTTCCTTCAAATCGCAGAGGAAGTTGTCGATACGGATCAGCGCCTCGGTGTCGTCGCCGACAAGGCCGATATCGAGATCGATACGGGTATCGCGGGTGAAATCGAGGATGCGGCGCTTGAGATCGGCGAGGCGGCGGCGGTCCATGCCCGAGGCGGCGTAATATTCATCGAGCAGGGCTTCGAGGTCTTTCAGGGGACCATAGGTTTCGGCGCGGGTGAGCGGGGGCACGAGGTGATCGATGACGACCGCGCCGGTGCGGCGCTTGGCCTGCGTCCCCTCGCCGGGATCATTGACGATGAAGGGGTAGAGATGAGGCAGTTGTCCCCAGAGCGCGTCGGGGTAGCAATCGGCGTCAAGCGCCACCGCCTTGCCGGGAAGCCATTCGAGGGTGCCGTGCTTGCCATTGTGGATGAGGGCGTGGGCGGCGAACTCATGGCGGAGCCAGAGATAGGCGGCGAGATAGGCGTGGGGCGGCACCAGGGCCGGATCGTGATAGCTCAGCGTCTCGTCGAGCTGGTAGCCGCGCGCCGGCTGGAGCAGCAGCACGACATTGCCGAAGCGATGGGCCGGGAGATGGAACGCGCCGTCGCGGATGAAGGGATCGCCGGCCGGATCGCCCCAGCGGGCGGTGACGGCGGCGCGGGTTTCTTCGGGTAAGGCGGAAAAGAGCTGAGCGTAGCGGGCGAGCGGCAGGATGGCGGCGGATGGGCCGCGCCGGGGATGGGCGTTGGTGGGGCCCGACTGCAGGCAATCGATGAGGGCGGCGGAGGTTTTGGGATAAGAAGGAGCGGGGAGGTCATAGCCCGCCCGCTCCAGCGCCATCAGCATCCTCACCGTCGATTCGGGGGCGTCGTAGCCGACGCCATTGGCGAGGCGCCCGTCGCGGATGGGATAGTTGGCAAGAACCATGGCGATGCGGCGCTCGGCACGGGGGGTGGCGCGCAGGCGGGCCCAATTACGCGCCAGCTCGACGGCGCGGCTGATGCCGCCCGGATCGGGGGCATAGGCGCTGAGCGGGCATTGGGTGCGCTCATGCCAGACCGCGTCGGCCTTGTGGCCGACAAGGAGGCCGCCAATGCGGCCATCAAGCTCGGGCATGACCAGATACATGGCCATGTCCTTGGCCGAAAGTCCCTGCGGATCGGCCAGCCATTGCACAGCGGAGCGGCCGGACTGGATGAGCTGGATCACCGGAGCGTCGGTGGCGGCAAAGGGATTGGATTTTTCATCGAGATCGGCGAGGCCGAGCGCGAAGGCGGTGAGGTTGAAAATGGCGGCGGGGGGAAAGGCCGCAAGGGCATTCTGCACAAAGCGGACGCAGGGCGCCTCCTTGAGCGAGGAGACCAGCAGGGGCACCGGCAGCAGGCCGCGCGCCTCGATCTCGGCGACAAGCGCGTCGAGGGTGGCGGTGCCGGCGCCTTCAAGCGCGGCGCGGTAAAACAGGATCGGAATGTGGGCGCGAGGGGAAACGCCGTCTTGGCCCATGGATGGCCCGGACGCGCCGGGCAATGACGATGGAGCGGGGATTTTGGCATGCAGGGCAAGCAATCCGGCTTCGTCGGTCATGCCGGTGGCCGGGTGCCAGAGGCCGAAACGGGGAAAGGCTTGGGGGGAAGATCGCAGAACCCCCTCCCCCGCTTCGCTACCGCCCGCCGGGCTTGGCGGCGCCACCCTTCCCTCAAGGGCGAAGGGGGAAGCGGCCGCGAGGGTGGTGAAGGCGGACAGGATGGCGTCGGCATTGGCCGGGCCGCCGGCGATAAACAGAGCGTGGAGACGCGACCAGTCATCGGGGGCGATGGTGGAACGGGACTGCAGAATGGGGTCGGGATTGGCGTCGCCGGGGAGCAGCGCCAAGGGGATTTTCGCATTGGCGCAAAGCGCGGTGAGCTCGTCGACGCCATATTGGAAATAGGCGGCGCCGCCAATGAGGCGGAGAACGACGAGGCGGGCCTGCGACACCGTTTTATCCAGCCACATGTCGACGGACAGATTGTTGGACAGGCGCAGCGTATTGGCGAGGCGCAGGCCATGCTCCCCGGCCCGGTCGGCGGCAGCGGCGAGCATGGCCAATTCGCTATCGGCCGAGGAGGCGAAGATGTAGGCGCCCGGGGTTTGGGCGAGATCGATGGCCTCGCCTTCGAGCTGAATGGCGCCGGCCTGGGCAGAGAGCAGGTGCATCAGCGGGCTCCCGCCATGGGGCCGAAAGCCCCCCATCCTCGATTCCGCCCCTCAAGGAGGAGGGTGTCCGGCCGGTGGTTTTGGCCCGGCAAGCGCTTCAAAACGCCGATCTGCACCTCCCCCTCGAGGGGGAGGGCCGGGGTTGGGGTCGGCGTGAGTCTCATCACGCCGCTGCCTGCTCCAGGCTCCTTGTGATCGCCGCGCGGTCGAGCGGCTGCTCGCCGATGACCACGAGCGCGGTCTGGCGCGTTTCGCCGTCCTTCCAGGGCCGGTCGAAATAGGCGGTGACGCGCGGGCCGACCGCCTGGATGGCGAGGCGGGCCGCCGCACCGGGAACGGCAGCGAAGCCTTTGAGGCGCAGCACATCATGCGCCTTGATCGTCGCTTCGATGGTGGCCAGCAGATCATCCTTGCCCTTGATGGCGGCGAGGGTGAGCGAGAAGCTGTCGAAATCGTCGTGCTCGTGGGTTTCCCCGCCATGCTCAAGCTCGTGATGGCTGGGGCGATTGGCGATGTCGGCCTCGCTTTCCATGCCCATGCCGAGCAGCGCCGCCACATCGACATGCCCATTGGCGGCGCGGACGATGCCGACGCCGGGGCGCAACTCGGCGCGGATATTGGCCTCGACCTTGTCGAGCAGGGCCGGATCTACCAGATCGGTCTTGTTGATGATGACCATGTCGGCGACCGAGAGCTGATCCTCGAACAATTCGCCCAGGGGCGTTTCGTGATCGAGCATCTCGTCGAGGCGGCGCTGGGCGTCGACGGCGGCTTCGTCATTGGCGAAGCGCCCCTCGGCGAGGGCGGCGGCATCGGCCACCGTCACGACGCCGTCAATGGTGACCAGCGCCTTGATCTCGGGCCAGTTGAAGGCACGGATCAGGGGCTGGGGCAAAGCGAGGCCCGAGGTTTCGATGACGATGTGATCGAATTTTTCGGGGCGGGCGAGCAGCGCCTGCATGGTGGGGATGAATTCATCGGCCACGGTGCAGCAGATGCAGCCATTGGACAATTCGACCATGTCTTCTTCGCGACAGGTGTCGTCGCCGCAGCCGGCGAGGATGTCCTTGTCGACACCCAGATCGCCGAACTCGTTGATGATCAAGGCGATGCGCTTGCCCTTGGGGGCATGGGCCAGCATGTGGCGGACCAGGGTGGTCTTGCCGGCGCCGAGGAAACCGGTGATGACGGTGGTGGGGATCTTGGTGGTCAAGCCTTGACTCCATTAGGCAGGGTGGCCGGACGGCGGGCCAGATAATCGTTGAACCAGCCGAAAACCAGGCCGAGAACGACCCAGAAAATCGCCGAATTGTAGAGCACGACGGCAACAAATTCGGCAGTGAGGCGCGGCGGCACGTCGGAGGGGTCGGTCGGCGCGAGGGGCGCGGCGATGAACTGGGGCAGCAGCACCAGCGCCACCGCGACGGCAAGCGCCCAGGGCGCGCGGATCCTGGCCACCAGAATGAAGGCGGCGCCGGTGGAAATGGCGGCGCCGAACCACCACACCTGGCGGGCCAGCGTATCGGCGACCGGCATGCCCGGCATGCCCGGCGGCAGGCCGAGAGCGGGGGCGAGAGAGAAGGCGGCAAAGCCGGCGACACCCCAATAGAGCCCGGTGGCAAAGGTGATCGGCAGGTTGAAGGCGAGGGAAACCGCGCCGATGATCAGGGCATAGCCGGCGGCCATCAGCAGATTGGAGACCAGCGTGAAGGCGGTGCGCTCGAGGCCGTCCTGGGGGGCCCATTCGTCTTCGTCATGGGCATGGGCTTCGGCCGCCACTGCGGTAGCGTCGGCGCTGACCTCGGCGTCGTGCTCGTGCACGTCCTCGCCGCCCTCATAGGCTTCGGCGGCAAAGATCAGCGGAGTGACGCGCCAGGCCTGGAAGGCAGACGTGGCAAGGCCAGCACAAAGCGCTGCGACCAGCGCAGCGAAAAACAGATTGCGAAACATCTCGTTCTCTCTTGTTCAGAGAGCGCTTCGGAACCGCGAAACCGGTTCACACTTTTTTACACGAAGCGCTCCGGCCCCTGCTTAGTGGCAGGGAAAGCCCATGGCATGGCGCGTGTCATGAGCACCGTTATGGAGGCGGAAATCGCCGGCAAAGCCGGTGCCCACCAACAGGGTCAGACCCAGGAACAGGGCGAGAGCGGCGGCAATGAGGCGCTGGGACAGCGAGAGAGACGAAAGGCCGGTGGAAACGGCTGCGGTATTCATGTGGCACCCTCCGTGCACGGAATAGATGGGCGGCAAGCCCGGTTGATCGTGGTCGCGATGAAACGACCAGAGTGCCGGCAGGTCTCCTGGCTTCACGGTGAATGCAGCGCCCTCGCCTTCCCGCGCCCCAAAGGGACGCAGTGGCCTATCGAGAGCGCCCACCGCTTACAGTTGCGGGGGCAGCCACGGTTTTGGCCCCTGATGGGTAGTCCGCACCGTGTTCCCTTTTGATTCCCTTGCCGCAGCGGGCGCGGGAAACCGTCACGAGCCAAGCTTTACGCCGGAGTGACCGGAGGGGTCAATATTGCTGTTCGCCCAGCGCCTCCGGCCAGTCATAGCCGACGCTGATGCTGGTGACGCGCGTATCGATTTTTCCGAGCAGCGGCAGGTCGGAGGTCAGCTCGACATCGCCGGAGACCGAGGTGACATCGATGCTCGCATCGTAATTGTCGCCGGGCAGGAAACGCAGGGAGAGGTAGCAATCGGGATCTGGCCGGGCCAGCGCGCCGTCATCGAAAAAGGCATAGCCGCCATAATCCCACCAGAAGCCGCCCAGGGGGAAGCTCTGGCCATTGAGCGCCTCCACCTCGGCAATGCTCATGCCGATGCGTACGCCGCCCGGCGCGGTCTGGCCCTCGGCCAACTCGATCGAGGCCGGATAGGCCAGATTGTCCTCATCGAACCAGATGATGTTCATGCTTCGCGCTGGATCGTCGGGGAACAGGATCGTCGCCGGCAATTCCATGCCTTCGGCGCCATAGACCATGCCGGTTTCGACATTGTCGTCGCCCAGCGCGGCGCGCAGACGCGCCTCGCTGGTGTCGGGGGCAAAGAGGCCCGAACAGGAAAAATCCTCTCCTGGGAGGATTTGGGTTTGCCCGGCAAGAGCGGGTGTCGCGGCGAGCACGAGCGCGCTCATGGCGATTGCGGACAGGCGGACAGGCATCGACGTTCTCCCCAAGCGGTCGTGTGTGACCATTTCGACCACGCCCCGGAGTTTGCGACTCGGGTTATGAACCGGAGCTGAAGGAGAGACTCTATTCATGAAACCGATCAAATTCGACCGCGATACCACCAAGGCGATCGTCGGAGACATCCAGGACTATTTTCGCGATGAGCTGGACCAGTCGATCGGCGCCATTCCCGCCGAAATGCTGATGCAGTTTTTCGCCGACAAGATGGGCGCCTATTTCTACAATCAGGGCCTGCATGACGCACAGGTCCTGGTGCGCAAGCAGGTCGACAATCTTTCCGACGACATCTTTGCGCTGGAGCAAGTGACACGGCATCAGCGCTGAGCGACCACTTGACCGGCGCGGCAGAAATATTACTGAGATAGTCAGCTTATTTCGGACGCCCTTCCATGCTGTATCCCTACGCGCTGATCACCCACCTGCTCTGCGCCATCGCCTTTATCGGCGTGGTGTTTTTCGAGGTGTTCATGCTCGAAGGCATGCGCCCGCATCTGGGCCATGCCACCATGGAGGCGGTAGAAGCGGGGCTGGTGCGCCGGGCGCGGCAGATCATGCCCTATGTGGTCGGGCTGTTGTTCCTGAGCGGGGCTTATCTGGGCTATGAGCAGTTTTCGGCCAGCGGGCTGAGCTGGAGCAATTCGCTCTCGGTGCTGCTCTCGATCAAGATCGCGCTGGCACTGAGCGTCCTGGCGCACTTCATCAGCGCCATGCGCGCGGCGGGCGCGGGCTGCATGAGCTCGGACCGCTTCCGCCGCACCCATATCAGCGTCTTCATCCATA
The DNA here is from genome assembly GCA_026126125.1 of Devosia sp. Classification (GTDB taxonomy): domain Bacteria; phylum Pseudomonadota; class Alphaproteobacteria; order Rhizobiales; family Devosiaceae; genus Devosia. The sequence continues at coordinate 991 of JAHCJW010000051.1, read as the reverse complement.
TGGTGCTGATCGTGATCCTGGCGAAGTCGATGTTCTATTTCACCTGGTAGCGATCGCGCGGCAAATTCGGGCTTCCCGCTATCGTGCGCGATGATAGAAAGCGGCACCGGCGTCCTGCCGGCTTGCTGTGGAGGAGGCCTTGGGCTTCAACGTCGCTACTCTCGCCCCCATCGGGCTGTTGATCGCCTCGAACCTGTTCATGACCTTTGCCTGGTATGGGCACCTCAAATTTCCCAGCGCCACGCTATGGGTGGTGGTGCTGATCAGCTGGGGCATCGCCTTTTTCGAATATTGGCTGGCCGTGCCGGCCAACCGCATCGGTTACGGCGTGTATTCGGGGGCGGAACTGAAGACCATTCAGGAGGTGATTTCCCTCTCGGTCTTCGTGCTGTTCGCGGTGTTTTATCTGGGCGAAAAGCTCACCTGGAACCACGGCATCGGCTTCGCGCTGATTGCGCTCGGCGCCTTTTTCATCTTCAAGGGTCCGCTGAAATAGAGCGGCGTTCCGGCTGACTGTCCAGATTTCCTAAAGCACATCGCGTTTCCTTCAGGCCAGCTCCATTCGCTTTAGCTCTTTGTATTTAAACATGTTTTTTCCCGAAACCGGTTCCCCCTTTCGGAAGACAGGCTTTAGCCCAGGCAGTCCACCAGCCCGGCGGCGAGGTGGCGCAGGAGATTGGCGTAAAGATCGGGGCCTTCGGCGAGGGCACTGCCTTCCGGGTCGAGCGTGCCGGCCCGGGCGTCTGTGCCCTCGATCACGGTGCGGACGATGGCGGGTTGGAAATTGGGTTCGGCAAAGACGCAGGTGGCGCCCAGCTCCTGCACCTTGGCTCGCAGCTCTTCAATGCGGGCAGCGCCGGGCATGACGTCGGGCGAGACAGTGAGGGTGCCGGCGACGTCGAGGCCGAAACGGGCCTCGAAATATTGATAGGCGTCGTGGAAGACGACGAAGGGAACCGCGCGCACCGGCGCAAGCTGGGCGTCGATCTCG
>JAHCJW010000050.1 GCA_026126125.1 Devosia sp. | reverse complement strand
TTCGCGCACGGGCACCTTGTCGAGATCGAGTTCGATGCCCAGGTCGCCCTTGGCGCCCATTTCGACGGCAGAACAGGTGAGGCCCGCCGCACCCATGTCCTGGATGGCGATAACCGCACCAGTGGCCATCAGTTCGAGACAGGCTTCGAGCAGCCGCTTTTCGGTGAACGGGTCGCCCACCTGCACCGTGGGGCGCTTTTCTTCGATGTCGTCGCCGAATTCGGCCGAGGCCATGGTGGCGCCGCCGACGCCATCGCGGCCGGTCTTGGCGCCGAGATATACCACCGGCAGGCCGACGCCCTCGGCCTTGGAATAGAAGATCTTGTCGGTATCGGCGAGGCCGGCGGCAAAGGCGTTGACCAGGATATTGCCGTTATAGCGCGCGTCGAACTCCACCTCGCCGCCCACGGTGGGAACGCCGAAGGCGTTGCCATAGCCGCCGACGCCGGCCACGACGCCGGAGACGAGATGGCGGGTCTTTTCATGATCGGGCGAACCGAAGCGCAGCGCGTTCATCGCCGCCACCGGCCGGGCGCCCATGGTGAAGACGTCGCGCAAAATGCCGCCGACGCCGGTTGCGGCGCCCTGATAGGGCTCGATGAAGCTTGGATGGTTGTGCGATTCCATCTTGAAGACGATGGCCTGACCATCGCCGATATCGACGACGCCGGCATTCTCGCCCGGCCCCTGGATGACGCGCTCGCCCTTGGTCGGCAGTGTGCGCAGCCATTTCTTCGAGCTCTTGTACGAGCAATGCTCGTTCCACATGGCCGAGAAAATGCCCAGCTCGGTATAGGTCGGCTCGCGGCCGATCAGGTCGAGGATCTTCTGGTATTCATCCGGTTTGAGCCCATGGTCGGCGACCAGCTGCGGGGTGATGGCGATGTCGTTGCGAAGAGTCATCGGGTCGTTCCGTAGGGGGGCTCGGGGTAATATTCCATGGCGCGCTGGGTGTCGCGGGCAGTGTCCTGCCCAAACAAATGACCCAACAGCCACAAGGACATGTCGATGCCGGCAGAGACGCCGGCGCTGGTGATGACGCCGCTATCCTGCACATAGCGCTGGTCATCGAGAAATTCGGTGTTGGGGGCATGCTCGCGCACGAAGTCGATGCCGGCGCGATTGGTGGTGGCGCGGCGGCCTTCGAGAAACCCGGTCTTGCCCAGGATCGCCGCTCCGGTGCAGACCGAAACGTGCCATTTGGCGTCGGCCAGATAGCTGCGCAATTCACCCAGAAACTCGGTTTCCTTGACCAGGGTGCGCGTGCCCTTGCCGCCCGGGACGATCACGGCGTCGGCTGGTGGGCGCTCGCCCCAGCCATGACTGGCTTCGACCACCATGCCCTTGCCGCAGACGATGCGCTTTTCCGGCCAGCCGATGGTGAAGACATCGAGGCCCGCGCCGAGCAGCTTGGCCATGGAAAACACTTCCCAGGGCCCGACGAAGTCGAGTTCCTCGACCCCGGAAAACAGGATGATAGCGATGGAGAAACCATACTTAGCCATGGTGCGCCTCCCGTTTCGCGCAGGTCGCCGGCCAGGGTCGTCTGATCAGGCGGCGCGATCGAGCAGGGCGGCGAACAGGGCGCGTCCGTCATCGCCGCCATGGGCCGCCTCGATCAGGTTTTCCGGATGCGGCATCAGCCCGAACACGTTCTTTTCGGCATTGAGAATGCCGGCGATGTCGTGGATCGAGCCGTTCGGATTGGTGCCTTCGGCATAGCGGAACGGCACGCGGCCATCGCCTTCGAGGCGCGCCAGCGTTTCCGCGTCGGCGAAATAATTGCCATCGTGATGGGCGACGGGGCAGCGGATGATCTGACCCTTCTGATAACCGCGGGTGAAGGCATTGTCCGTCGCCGTCACTTCGAGCTTGACCTCGCGGCAGACGAATTTGAGCGAGGTGTTGCGCATCAGGGCGCCGGGCAGGAGGCCCGCCTCGATCAGGATCTGGAAGCCGTTGCACACACCCAGCACCTTGACGCCGCGTGCGGCGCGCTCGCGAACCTTGTCCATGATCGGCGAGCGGGCGGCGATGGCGCCGCAGCGCAGATAGTCGCCATAGGAGAAACCGCCGGGAATGACGATCAGGTCGACATCGGGAATGTCGGCATCCTGATGCCAGACGATGGCGGGAGCAACGCCCCCGATCTTGGTCAGCGCCGCGATCATGTCGCGGTCGCGGTTAAGACCCGGAAACACGATGACGGCAGCCTTCATCGGTCGATCCTCGCTCTGTCAGGGATTGCGCGAGGCCCTTGTGGTGAGTCTTGGCGCAAAAGGCAAGGGTTTCAGCACCGCAGGCTGGTAAAACTATTGTATCGCAAAAATCACTCCGCCGGCAGCGCCGCCGTTCGCCGGGTTCCCGGCAGATGCGCCCAGCCCGGCCGCACGAAGAGGAACTGGCCAAATCCGATCTTTTCGGTGACCCACCACAAAACCAGCGGCCCGGCGATGGCGGCGATCATGGTGAGAAGGCTGACGAGATTGGGTTCGTGTATGCCCACGGCCAGCAACAGCGTGCGGGCAATGCCCATGGGCAGCACGAAGGCGACATAGATCACCAGCGACTTGGTGCCGAGCCAGCGCAACCAGTTCATCGCGGAGAGGCGCATCAGCAGGGCAGCCGCGATGACGATGGCCACGGCCCCGCCGAGCGCCGCGATCAGATGCAGGCCGGGTAGGGCGGCCCAGCCCATCTCTATGTGCACGGGGTCGAGGCGAAAGCCGGGCGAGAACACCAGGATGGCATTGAGGATGGCCCACACGGCCAGAACCCCCAGCGCCGCGCCGACATGGCCATTGGCCCAGTCCGCCAGCCGGAACAGGTGTGGGGCAAAAACCGAGCCGGCGTAGAAATAGACGAAATAGGCGGCGAACTGGTCGATGAGATAGCTGCCGGTGTGAACCGAGGCCACCTGCAGGGCGGCGCCGGCGGCCAGCGTCACCCCATGCGGCACTTTCCATTGATGCAGCAGCTTGCTCACCACGCCCATCACGCCGAGCATGTAGATAAACCACAGCACGCCATAGGGCTCGATGATGGCCCAGCCCAGCGCATTCAGCGCTCCGGCGGGGTCGCGCCCGACGAGCGCCAGCTTGAAGACGATATGGATGAGCGCCCAGAGCGCATAGAAATAGAAATAATGCACCACGCGCCGGTCGGCATAGGCGCGCCAGGGCCGGTCGATCACCTGGCTCAGGAACAGGCCCGAGATCAGGAAGAATTCCGGCATGCGAAAGGGCATGGCGAAGGCGATGGTCCAGTGCAGGAAACCGGTCTGGCCGGTGTCCTCGCCCACGCTGGACGCGCAATACATGATGACGACGAGGAAAATGGACAGGCCCTTGGCCATGTCCACCCAATCCAGCCGTTGCTTGCCAGTTGCCATTGCCGCGCGCTCCAAACCGTGTTTGGAGCGCAGTCTAGCCGCCGAGGCAGACCGGCCGGTTAAGGCGGGCTATCGGCTTTGTGCCAAATGCAGAACTGGTAAGGAATGCCCTAAGGCAACAGCCTCAAAGCGGCACGGACGCATAGGCTGCGAACAGCAGCCCCAGCGAGGCAACGAACATCACACAGAGGGCGAGAGTCTTACGCATTATAGTATGATCCTGCGCCAGTACGCGGCGCGAGAGAAGTTATCGCAAAGAAGCGTTAAGCGAGGATTTCGATGGCGTAGTTTTCGATCACGGTATTGGCCAGCAGCTTCTCGCACATCTGCGTCAGCTGCGCCTTGGCCGCTTCCGCGTCCAGCCCATCGAGAACGAGATCGAACACCTTGCCCTGGCGGACGCCCTTGACCCCGGCAAAGCCGAGGCTGGCCAGCGAGCCTTCGATGGCCTGACCCTGCGGATCGAGAACGCCGGCCTTGAGCGTTACGGTTACGCGCGCTTTCATCTGCCAGTCCTCGTTTTACTGCACGAGGCGCGGACCGGTGGTCAGCGCATTGTCGTTCTCGACCAGGATGCCCAGGCGTTGGGCGACTTCGCGATAGTTCTCGACGAGCCCGCCGAGGCCTTCGCGGAAGCGATCCTTGTCCATCTTGTTGCGGGTCTTGATGTCCCACAGGCGGCAATTGTCCGGGCTGATCTCGTCGGCCAGCACGATGCGCATCAGGTCGCCCTCATAGAGGCGCCCCAGCTCGATCTTGAAATCGACCAGCTGGATGCCGACGCCCATGAACAGGCCGGTCAGGAAGTCGTTGATGCGGATGGCGAGGCTCATGATGTCGTCGAGCTCGGCGGGGGTGGCCCAGCCGAAGGCGGTGATGTGCTCTTCCGAGACCATCGGATCGCCCAGCGCGTCATCCTTGTAGCAGAATTCGATGATCGAGCGCGGCAGTTGCGTGCCCGGCTCAAGGCCGAGGCGCTTGCACAGCGAGCCGGCGGCGTAGTTGCGCACGATCACTTCGAGCGGGATGATCTCGACTTCCTTGATCAACTGCTCGCGCATATTGATGCGGCGCAGGAAGTGGGTCGGGATGCCCATGGAATTGAGCTTGGTGAAGATGAACTCGGAAATCCGGTTGTTCAACACACCCTTGCCGTCGATGACTTCATGCTTGGCGCCGTTGCCAGCGGTGGCATCGTCCTTGAAGTACTGAACCAGAGTGCCGGGCTCGGGACCCTCGAACAGGATCTTGGCCTTGCCCTCGTAGATTTTGCGTCGACGATTCATGAGGTTTCCGGTGCTGGGGGACTGCATCGTGTCTGGGCGCTTCATGCGCCAGAACGAGGCGAAAATGCAAGCCCTTTCGCATTGCCACGGCCGGTGCTGTTGAAAGCGGTGCGGACGGGTCACGCCGTCGCAGCTTCTGCTCCCTCGTTGATTTACGCGGCGCAACCGCCTATGTCCAAGGCCGATGCCGGTTGGGCGGCAAGACCACAGCCAGATGGGAGAGACCATGAGCCAGTTTGAGGATCGTCAGAAGGGTCAGGAAGCCAAGTTTGCCTTCGACGCCGAGAAGAAGTTCAGGGCCGAAGCGCGCCGCAACAAACTTCTGGGCCTTTGGGTGGCGGAACTGCTCGGTCTCGACGGCGATGCCGCAAACAGCTACGCGGCTGAAGTGGTGGCGGCCGATTTCGCCAAGCCCGGCGACGAAGACGTGTTGGAGAAGGTTTCGGCCGATCTCAAGGCCAAGGGCGTTGCCCTCGACGACGCCGCGATTCGCGCCAAGATGGATCAGCTGGTGTCGATCGCCAACGAGCAGATCGCGTCTGAAGGCTAAATCTTCAGCACGAGGACTGGGATGGGCGCCAGGCTGAGCACCTTGCTCGCCTGGCTGCCGATGAAAATCCGGTCCATGAGCGTCTTGCTGCGCGAGGCGAGCACGATCAGGTCGGCGCCTTCTTCGCGCGCCGCCTCAAGAATGCCGGCATATGGCTCCTCGTTCGGGATATGGATCGCCTTCTCGACCGGCCCGTGCCGCCGGGCGATGGCGGTGGCCTCATCGAGAATATGCCGCGCCTTCGCCGCGTCGGCCTTGCCCAGACGCTCATAGATATCGTGCGGCAGGCTCATGCCGATTTCGGATCTGGAAAAGACCGGCAGCTTGTCCCCGACGGTAACGAGAAGCAGTTGCGCGCCCAGGCCCGCGGCGAGGGCGGCCGCGTGATCGACCGCCTGGTTGGCGAAGTCCGAGCCGTCCGTGGCGGCAAGTATGCGCTTATACATCAGGTTTTCCCCCGGCTATCATCGGCCCGCACCCGCGTGGCCATGCCGATGGACGCGGGCATGACCGGCTCGAAGCCATATTTTGCATAGAGATGCCGCGCATTGCCATCGGCAATGAGGCTCACATAGGCGCCCTCCGGGGCATGATCGGCAAGCTGCCGCATCAAGGCCGCCATGATCGCCTTGCCCAGACCCTGGCCGTGATGGGCGGGGTCGAGGGCGATATCGACGATCTGGAAGGCGGTGCCGCCATCGCCGATGATCCGTCCCATCCCCACGATTGCGCCGGCGAAACACACCGAGACGCCGAACCAGGTGTTCGGTAGCCCCTTTTGCGCCTGTTCGAGGGTTTTGGGGCTCAGGCCCGAAACGATGCGCAGGCGCAGATAGTCTTCGACCCCGGGTGTGCGGGGCAGGATCTGGTATTCGTCCGTCACAGCCGCTGCATCAGCCGGGTGAACATCAGCAGTCCCTCCGGCCAGGGCCCGTGCCCCGAGGCGATATTGATGTGTCCGGCATCTCCGGCCTGATGGAAATCCGAGCCCCAGCACGTGGCGAACTCCACCGCCCGCTCCAGCGTGACATAGGGGTCGTTGTTGGAGGCGACGACCATGGAGGGGAAGGGCAGGGGATCGCGCGGCATCGGCCGGAAAACATGGGTGGTTTCCGGGGCGGCGGGACTTAATTCGACATCTGTCGGCGCCACGAGAAAGGCGCCGCGCACATTGTCCGGCAGGCCCGGAGCGGCATGAGCCACAGCCGAAACCGAGGTCGAATGCGCCACCAGCACGACGGGCCGCGTGGTCAGTTTCACGGCCTCGATGATGGTATCCACCCAGTCGTCCCGATCCGGCTCGAGCCAGTCGGCCTGCTCGACAATGGCGGCGGTGCGCATTTTTTCGGCCCAGCGCGTTTGCCAATGGCCGGGCTTGGCGCCGCCGAGCCCGGGCAGGATCAGGATATCGCAGTCGGCGATCCTCATGCGCCGAACACGCGGGCGAAGATCGTGTCGACATGCTTGAGATGATAGCCCTCATCGAACATGGCGTCGATTTGTTCGTCGCTCAGAGTCACTTGCGCGTCGTCCTTGAGATTTTGCGCAAACAGGCCGGCGCGATCGCCACGGTGTTCCCACACCTTCATGGCGTTGCGCTGCACGGCGGCATAGCTGTCCTCGCGGCTATAGCCGGCCTGGGTCAGCGCCAGCAGCACGCGCTGCGAATTGTGCAGTCCGCCGAGCAGGTCGAGGTTTTTGCGCATGTTTTCGGGATAGACGACGAGCTTGTCGATCACCCCGGTCAGGCGGGCCAGGGCGAAATCGAGGGTCACCGTCGCGTCCGGTCCGATCATGCGCTCGACCGAGGAGTGGGAAATGTCGCGCTCATGCCAGAGCGCCACGTTTTCCAGCGCCGGCGTCACCATGCCGCGCACGAGGCGAGCAAGGCCGGTGAGGTTTTCGGTCAGGACCGGATTGCGCTTGTGCGGCATGGCCGACGAGCCCTTCTGGCCGGGCGAGAAATATTCCTCGGCTTCCAGCACTTCGGTGCGCTGCAGGTGGCGGATTTCCACCGCGACGCGCTCGATGGACGAGGCGATGACGCCGAGCGTGGCGAAGAACATGGCGTGCCGGTCGCGCGGGATCACCTGGGTCGAGACGGGCTCGATGGACAGGCCGAGCTTTTCAGCGACATATTCTTCGACCTGCGGATCGATATTGGCGAAAGTGCCGATGGCGCCGGAAATGGCGCAGGTGGCGATCTCTTGGCGCGCGGCGACGAGGCGGGCGCGGTTGCGCGAGAATTCGGCATAGGCTTCGGCCAGCTTGACGCCGAAGGTGGTCGGCTCGGCATGAATGCCGTGGCTGCGGCCGATGGTGATGGTGTGCTTGTGCTCCAGCGCGCGGCGCTTGAGCGCGGCGAGCAGGGCGTCGATATCGGCGAGCAGCAGATCGGCGGCGCGCGCCATCTGCACCGACAGCGTCGTATCCAGAATATCGGAGGAGGTCATGCCCTGATGCACGAAGCGCGCGTCCGGCCCGACGATTTCGGACAGATGGGTCAGAAAGGCGATGACGTCGTGCTTGGTGGTGCGCTCGATCTCATCGATGCGCTCCACGTCGAAACCATAGCTGCCCAGCTCGGCCTTGCGGGCATTCATGACGTCCCAGATCTTGTCGGCGCTCTGCTTGGGCACGACGCCCAGTTCCGCCAGCTTGGAGGTGGCGTGCGCCTCGATTTCGAACCAGATGGCGAAGCGGGTCTCGGCCGACCAGTTGGCAACCATTTCAGGGCGGGAATAGCGCGGAATCATAAGGTTAGCCTCGGTAGGTCAGAAGTTGATTCAGAATGGGGGACTGAGCCGCAGCCCCCGGACAGTCAGACGAGAATGCTCGTGGCGGCGTCGCGAATGGCCTTGATGCGGCCGGCATAGGTCGTGGGATCATTGCCCGCGAACACCGCCGATCCGGCCACCAGCACATTGGCGCCGGCTTCGGCAATGGCGCGGGCGTTTTCCGCGGTGACACCGCCATCGACCTCGAGATCGATGAGGCGCGGCCCGATCAGTGCCTTGGCCTGGCGGATCTTGGTCAGCGCCTCGGGAATGAAGCTCTGCCCGCCAAAGCCGGGGTTGACGCTCATCACCAGCACCAGATCGACATCGGCGATGACATGTTCGAGCGCGGAAACCGGGGTGGCTGGATTGAGCGCCACGCCGGCCTTCTTGCCCAGCGCCCGAATGGCCTGCAGCGAGCGGTGCAGATGCGGGCCGGCCTCGGCGTGCACGGTGATGATGTCGGCGCCGGCCTTGGCGAAATCGCCGAGATAGGGGTCGGTGGGCGCGATCATCAGATGGGTGTCGAAAACCTTGTCGGTCAGCGCCCGAATGGATTTCGCCACCACGGCGCCGAAGCTGATATTGGGCACGAAATGCCCATCCATCACGTCGATATGGATATAGTCCGCTCCGGCCGCGCTGATCGCCTGGACTTCATCGCCGAGCCGCGAGAAATCGGCCGACAGGATCGAAGGAGCGATGCGGATAGGAAGGGTGGACATGCAGGGACACCTCGGCCGCGCTTGGGGATGAGGCTGCTATAGGGCGGGTTGAGGGAGCGGGCAAGGGCCGAGCGCCGGCGCCCAAAAAGAAAGGCTCCCGGAACGGGAGCCTTTGTCGGTCTTAGAACGACGACCAGTCTTCGGAAATCGCCGCATTGCCTGCCGATTGAAGCGCGCGGCGGGGACGGCGCTCCTCGGGGGCCATGGTGCGGTCGATGCGGAACACGGAAATGATCCGGTCGAGTTCGACGGCCTGCGCCTCGGTCTGCTCGATGGCGGCGTTGGTTTCTTCCACCAGGGCGGCATTGTGCTGGGTCATTTCGTCCATCTGGCGGACCGCAGTGGTCACCTCGGAGATGGCGGTGGACTGCTGAATGCTGGCGTTGGCGATTTCGGCGATGAGCGCGGCGTTGTCGTGCACGGCGTCGAGAATGCCCCCGAGCTTGTCGGCGGCGCTGGCGACAAGGCGCGAGCCGCCATCGACCTCGTTGCCGCTCTGCTCGATCAATTGCTTGACCTCGGCGGAGGCTTGCGCGGCCGATTGGGCCAGCCGTCTCACCTCGATGGCGACCACGGCAAAGCCCTTGCCCGCCTCGCCGGCGCGCGCGGCCTCGACCGAGGCGTTCAGCGCCAGCAGATTGGTCTGGAAGGCGATGTCATCGATCATGCCGATGATGTTGGAGATGCGGCCCGACGATGCGGTGATCTTCTGCATGGCGTCCGTCGCCGCGTTCATCACCGAGCGGCCGTCCTCGGCCAGGGTCGCCGCGGCGCGGGTGCGTTCGGCTCCGGCTTCGGCCTTGCGCGCATTTTCGCTGACGGTCCCGGCAAGCTGTTCCATGGCCGCCGAGGTTTCTTCGATGGTGGCGGCCTGGCGGGTCGTGCGCTCGGATAGATCGTTGGCGCCGGCCAGAATTTCCCCGGTGGCGGTGCGCAGGGCATGCGAGGTCAACCGCAATTGCCCGACCAGTTCGGTCAGCTTGTCGCCCACCAGATTGGTGTCTTCCCGCAGCGCGGCGAAGACGCCGCGATAATCGCCGGTCATGCGCTGGGTCAAATCGGTTCGGGCGAGGGCCGAGAGCACGCTGCCCGCTTCGCCCAGGGCGGTGCTGATCGTGCCCAGCACACCGTTGAAATTGCTGGCGATGCGCTCGATGTCGGGGTCAGCGAAATGCGCTTCGATCCGCCGGGTGAAGTCGCCTTCCGCCGTCGCGGCGATGACGCCGTCGAATTCGGTCTGGAAGGTCTGCATCATTTGCGCCCGCTTCTGGGCGGCGTGGATGCGGTCGGCCTCTTCGGCGCCCAAGGCGGCGATGCGAATGCCGTTTTCCTTGAACACCTGCACCGCGGCGGCCATTTCGCCGATCTCGTCCTGCCGGGAGACGAAGGGCACCTCGGCGTCGAGCTTGCCATCCGACAATTCGGTCATGCTGGCGGTGATCTTGTGCAAGGGACGGGTTGTCCGCACGACGGTGACCCAGAAGGCGATGGCGGTCAGCGCGATGCCGAGCACCAGAAGCGCCAGCGCCCCGGCGAGCGCCAGCTGCGCGGCATTGGTTGCGGCATGGGTGACCTCGTCCGCCACCTGCACCGAGGTGTTGGCGAGCGCCAGGACCGTGTCGATGGCGGCGGTGGATTGGGCGACCCAATCGGCCTGGCTCAGCGGATAGGCCTGGCCCGAGGTGCCGGCGCGATAAACGGCCTGGCGGGTGTTTTCGAAATCGCCGAAGAAAACCTTCCGCGTGTTGGCGGCGGCCTCGCGCAATTGCGGCGTTGCCGCATCGAGGCCCAGATAGGATTCGATATTGAACCAGGCCTGCTCGACGCGGCCGCGATTGATGCTCAGCGTCTGCAAGGTGGCCATGTCGAGAGCGCTGCCCGAGGCGATGAGGGCGCCGATTTGCGCGCGTTCGCGGCCGGCGAATTCGCTCATGGTCCACATTTCGCCGCGCACGGTTTCGAGCATGGCGATGCGGGCTCCGGTCGAATCGGCCACATATTTGGCGCCCTCGCGCAGGCGCTGCGAGGCGATGATCATTTCGGTCATCGTCGGAACCCAGCCGCTGGCGAGCCCTTTGGGGCGTTGCGCGGCCGGCACCGTGAGCGCCTGATCCACCTGGGCGCGGGCGACCGCAACCTGCTGCGCCGAGGTGTTCACCAGCTCGAGCAGCGCCGTTTTGCCGTTGAACTCATCGCCCTCGACAATGCGGGCCATCGCTTCGGAAAGCGCGGCGTCGCCGGCCTGGCGGCGCTCGGCGATCTGCGTGGTCACTGCCGCGCTGGCTGGGTCGGTCGCGGCCAGCGCCGTATTGGTCAGGCCACGCTCAAGGGCCCAGGCGGCGGCGCTGGTCAGCAGCAGGTCCGAAGTCCTCGTGGAAAAGGCCATGGCTCTGGCCTCCTGATTGCCGCTGAAGGCGGTTAATGCTTCCCGTCCGGCGAACCAGATCAAATTGAGGGAAAGAAGGCAGACAAGCGTGACGAGGCTTGTGCGAATAGTCAGGCGAATGGGAAACATGATTAAATCTTGTGCAGATTTTGCGCTGCCCAGATTTTGGTTCGGACTGGTTAACAATCTTCCTGACGGCGAATGCAATTTCCAGGCTTTATTGTCGCAGTGTTTGATCTAGCGCAATAACATCGTCGCGATGCGGCAGTCGGGCTCATTGATTTGCGCGGCGATGGCGTTACACCAAGGCGCAACAAGGAGCGTCCGGGTGGAATTTTCTCTTCCTCTGATCATCGGTGCTGGCGTGCTGAGCTTTCTCAGCCCCTGCGTTCTGCCATTGGTGCCGCCATATCTGACTTATATGAGCGGGGCGAGCTTCGAGCAGTTGCGCGACGAATCTGGGTCGGGCACCCGCTTGCAGGCGCGGGTGGCGATCACCTCGCTCTTCTTCATCCTGGGTTTTTCGGTGGTCTTTGTCACGCTGGGCGCCACGGCGACGGCTTTCGGGCAGGTGTTCCGCCAGCTGCTGCCGATTCTCACGCCCGTCGCCGGCATCGTCATCATTGCCATGGGCCTGCATTTTCTTGGGGTCTACCGGATCGCGCTGCTTGATCGGCAGTTGCGTCACAATGGGCCGGGCGTGGCGTCGGGTCCGCTGGGCGGGTTTCTGCTCGGGCTTGCCTTCGCCATCGGTTGGACGCCGTGTATCGGTCCGGTGCTGGCTGCCATTCTTTCCGTCGCCGCCAGCCGGGAAACCGCCTGGGAAGGGGCGTCGCTGCTCGGGCTCTACTCGCTCGGGCTGGGCATTCCGTTTTTCCTCGCCGGCATGGCCATCGGCCCGTTCCTCACCTTCTTCAACAGTTTCAAGCGCCATCTGCGTACCGTGGAAAAAGTGATGGGCGGTCTCCTGGTGGTTACGGGGATTCTGTTTCTCACCGGCAATTTCACCCGCATTTCCTTCTGGTTCCTCGAAACCTTTCCGGTGCTCGCCACTTTCGGCTGATTGGTAAGGCCGGCTTAACCCTCCGGGCAATTACTGGCTCGAAGCGGGATAGATCACCAAATATTCAATTGGGGTTTACTCCCCTGCGTCAGGATTTGTCCGCAATGGCGAAGGCAGAGACCATGACGAGCGGGGGCGCAGGAAGCGAGCCTATGGCGCGGTTGACGGGCGAGGCTGAACGACCCCAGCCGGCTGTCTCGCAGCCGGTCGCGCTCGCGCATGTCGAGGTCACCGTGACCCAGCGGATCGAGGAGGTCGAGCCTGTGTGGCGGGCCTTGACCGCCTCGGGCGTCGAATCCCCCGGCCAGAGCTACGACTTCATCCGCCTCTGGATCGCCGACCGGCATATCGCCGCGGCAGACCAGCGCTATGTCGTGGCCCATATCGCGGGAAAGCCCGTCGCCTTGCTGCCGCTCTATCGGCGGCGTGTAAACGGTGTTCTGGTCTACACCTGGTTTCCCAGCAGTCATGTCGGCTGCTACGCCCCCGTTTCGGATTACGCCGCGCTCGAAGCGCTGGGGCCCGCCGGCCGCGCCGCTCTCTGGCGGGCCATGGCCGAGCGGCTGGATGGGGCCGACGCCATCTATCTGCGCTCGATCCCCATCGATGTGGACGGCTATCCGGCCCTGTTCGACGAGTTGGGCGAGCCACTGGTCATCGAAACCCTCTACCGCGTGCAATTCTCGTCCTGGGAAGAATGCGATCGCCTCCAGCGCAGCCGCTCGCGCCGGAAGCATGACCGGCAGCAGGGCGAAAAACTCGCCGCGCTCGGCGATGTCGGTTTCGAGCTGGTAACCGATCCGGCGGTTGGGGCCGAGGTGATCGGCGTCATGTTCCGCCAGCGTTCGGCCCGGTTCCGCGCGCAGGGCATTCGCGACACTTTCGTGTCCGACAATCTCATCGATTTCTACCATCGCGCCATGCAGCCCGGCTCGGGCCTCGACGTGCGGCTGCATGTGCTGCGCCTCAATGACGAGATCGTCGCCGTCCGCTACAATATCGTGCATGGCGATCGCATGTTCTGCCTCATCTCCTCGATGAGCGACGACCCCGCCATCCAGATCGGCTCGCCGGGCAAGCAATGCCTGTTGCGCGTCATGCAGACCGTGTTCGGCGAGGGCTTTTCCCTGTTCGACATGGGGGCGGGATTTACCGACGAGAAGCGGCATTGGTGCAATGTGCAGACGCCCCTGCGCCATCATTATATCGGCCTTAACCGGCGCGGCCACGCCGTCGTCGGCGCGCATCGGGCCTTCCAGATCCTGCGCGCACGCGCCAAGGCCAGCCCGGTCATCAAGAATGGCCTGCGCCATCTGCGCCAGTTCGCCGACCGTTTCAGCGCGCGCCGGCAGCCCTCAGAGTAGCTTCAATCCCTTGAGCGAAACGTGACCCGAGCGGCCGATAATGATGTGGTCGTGCAGCGTTATGCCCATCGGCTTGGCGATTTCGGCGATTTCACGCGTCATGCGCACATCGGCCGCCGAGGGGGCTGGATCGCCTGACGGATGGTTGTGCACGAGGATCAGCGCCGTGGCGGACAGCTCGAGCGTGCGCCGGATCACTTCGCGCGGATAGACCGGGGTATGGTCGACCGTGCCCACCTGCTGCACTTCATCGGCGATCAGGCGGTTCTTCTTGTCGAGAAACAGGATCCTGAACTGCTCGAGCGTCTCATAGGCCATGGCGCTGTGACAATATTCGATCAGCTGCGACCAGGAGGCGAGGATCGGCTTTTCGGTGTCGATCTGGTCGCGTCCATAGCGCAGCGCCACAGCCTGCATGATCTTGATATGGGTGATCGAGATATCGCCCAGGCCCTTGACCTCGGCCAGCCGGGCAGGGGGAGCGCCCAAAACTTCGGAGAAGGAGCCGAACCGGCTCAACAAATCCTTGGCCAGCGCCTTGGTGTCGCGCTGCGGCAGGATGATATGCAGCAGCAATTCGAGCAATTCATAGTCGGCCAGGGCATCGCCGCCCACCATGTTGAAACGCTCGCGCGCCCGCTCGCGGTGGCCCAGATAATGCGGCTTGGGGGCCGCTTCCGACAGGCCCTTGCTTTTGGCCTTGTCGTCGCTCACCGGCTGCTCCGCGCTGCCAGCGGATTGAACAGGCCTGCTGGCGAAAGCGTAAAGATTTCGTGACCGGTTTCGGTGATGCCGATCGAGTGCTCGCATTGGGCCGACAGCGTCCGGTCGCGCGTTACCGCCGTCCAGCCATCGGAGAGGATTTTCACATGCGCGCGCCCCAGATTGATCATCGGCTCGATGGTGAAGATCATGCCCGGCTTGAGCGGTGCGCCGGTGCCGGGGGTGCCGAAATGCAGGATATTGGGCTCGTCGTGGAACAGGCGCCCCACGCCGTGGCCGACGAAATCGCGCACCACGCTCATGCGCTCGCCCTCGGCGACCGCCTGGATGGCGGCGCCGATATCGCCGGTGGTATTGCCCGGCTTGGCGGCGGCAAGCCCGGCCTCGAGGCTTTCATAGGTCACCTCGATCAGGCGCTCCGCCTTGCGCGAGATTTCCCCCACCGGATACATGCGGCTCGAATCGCCATACCAGCCATCGACGATCAGCGTCAGGTCGATATTGACGATATCGCCTTCGCGCAGGCCGCGATCGTCGGGAATGCCGTGACACACGACATGATTGATCGAGGTGCAGAGCGAATGGCGAAAGCCCTTGTAGAACAGGGTCGCGGGAACGGCGCCGTTGTCGCGGGCGAATTCGTAGGCGATCTTGTCGAGGGTGGCGGTGGAAACGCCGGGCTCGACATAGTCGGTGAGGATATCCAGCGCCCGCGCCGTCAGCTGTCCGGCCTTGCGCATGCCGGCGAAGCCATCTTCGCCATGCAGCGGGATGACGCCGGGGGTGCGGCGGGGCTGGGTGGACGCTTCGACATAGGTAACCATTGAGGACTCCGATAGACCAGAATCAACCTAGTCATTTGCCCCCATGATTGAAAGAGCCCGCGGCTTGACGTGCATCGGCGCGGGGAGCATTCCTCTTGCGCCCACTATTACGGAATGCCCCATGTCGAGCCAATCGCGCGTAACCGCCGGTCTTCTGGTGATCGGTGACGAAATCCTCTCCGGCCGCACCAAGGACGTCAATATCGGCGCCGTCGCCGATTTCTGCACCGATCTCGGCATCGATCTTACCGAGGTGCGCGTGGTCAGCGACGTCGAGGAGAGCATCGTCGAGGCGGTCAACGCCCTCAGGGCGCGCTATACCTATGTCTTCACCACTGGCGGCATCGGCCCCACCCATGATGACATCACCGCCGACGCCATCGCCAAGGCCTTTGGCGTCGCCCTGCCGATCAATGCCCAGGCCCGGGCCATGCTCGAAGCGCGCTGGCAGCAGACCGGCACCGAGGTCAACGAAGCCCGCCTGCGCATGGCCCGCATTCCCGAAGGGGCGGATCTGATCGTCAATTCGGTCAGCGCCGCGCCGGGCTTCCGCATCGGCAATGTCCACGTCATGGCCGGCGTGCCGGTGATCATGCGGGCCATGCTCGAAGCGCTGACGCCGACGCTCAAGGGCAGCAAGAAAGTGCTGTCGGTGACGGTCAAGGCGGCGGTGGGCGAGGGCACGGTGGGCGGCCCGTTCGCCGCGCTGCAGGAGCAATATCCCGACGTCAAGATGGGCAGCTATCCGCAAATGGGGCGCGACCGGGTGATGACCGAGCTGGTGCTGCGCTCATCCGATGCAGAGCTTCTGGCCGAGGCGGCCGAGGCGGTGCGGGCCATGGTGGCCGAGGCGCATGCCAAGGCCGGCATTGCCGCGCCTGACGGCGAGTGATTGGCGGCGGCGCCCAGCTTTGCTAAGGACGGGTTCGAAAAGACACATCGAGGGCGCCCGCCCGCCCCCCAAGGAGACCAGCGTTGAGCAATCCGAACCAGAAGTCCTTTCCCGTCACCTGGGACCAGTTCCACCGTGACAGCCGCGCGCTGGCCTGGCGTCTTGCCGGCATGGGCAGCTTCGATGCGGTGGTGGCTATCGCCCGCGGCGGCCTGGTTCCCGCCGCCATCGTCGCGCGCGAGCTCAATATCCGCACCGTCGAAACCGTGTCGGTCAAGAGCTACGACCACCAGAATCAGAGCGGCATCAAGGTGCTCAAGGAAATCAGCCAGCCGGTGCTGGACCTGGCCAAAAATGGCGGCAAGGTCCTGATCGTCGACGATCTGGTCGATACCGGCAACACCGCCCGCGTCGTCCGCGACATGCTGCCGGGTGCTCATTTCGCCACCGTCTATGCCAAGCCCAAGGGCCGCGAAATGGTCGACACCTTCATCACCGAGGTCAGCCAGGACACCTGGATTTTCTTCCCCTGGGATCTCGACGTCGCCTATGTCGCCCCCATCTCCGGCGGTACGGACTGATTTTTCTACAACCATGCGGGCGTGGTGGAACTGGTAGACACAAGGGACTTAAAATCCCTCGCCGCTAGGCGTACGGGTTCGATTCCCGTCGCCCGCACCAAAATTTTGAGGTCTTCGTGATCGAACGCATCGATACCGGCATCGCGCCGTCCTCGGCGCCCATCAATGATGCCGTGCGCGCCGGCAAGCATCTCTGGCTCGTCGCTATCGCCGAGGATCCCGCCACCGGCGAGATCGTCCCTGGCGGCATCGAGGAGCAGGCGCGCCGCTGCATCCAGAATCTGGAAATCGCCGTGAAGGCGGCGGGCGGCACGCTGGCCAATCTGGTGATGGTGCAGATTTTCCTCATCGAGAGCGCCGACGCGCCGGGCATGAACGCGGTCTATCGCGAATTCTTCACCGCGCAGCCTTTCCCGGTGCGCGCCACGGTCGTGGTCAAGGAGTTGCTGGCCAAGGGCCTGCGCATCGAAATCACGGCAACGGCGGTCCTCGACTGACATGCTGCTCAAACGCGACCTGCTCGAACAGATCAAAGCCGGTAAGATCGACCTCATCTTCCGCCGCTGGAGCCGTCCCACCGTCAAGGCTGGCGGTACGCTCAAGACCAAAATTGGCCTGCTCTCCATCAAGGCCATCACCGATATGAGCCCCGAGGACGTCACCGAGGCCGACGCCCAGCGCGCAGGCTTCAAGGACGTCGCCGATTTCCGCCGCTGGCTCGACACGATGAAAGAGGGCAGCCTCTTCCAGAAAATCGAAGTCGGCTATCTCGGCGAAGCGGAATAGGGTGGATGTCCCTCTCGTTCTCTCCCTTCTCCCCTGAGGGGAGAAGGTGGCCAGTAGGGCCGGATGAGGGGTTTTAGTGTCGGAGTTCCTGCTGATGGGCCTTCACCCCACCCCAACCCTCTCCCCTGAGGGGCGAGGGGGCGAGCGCCGGAAGCGACTGTTTTTCTAAAACGGCGTCGGCGCCACAAAGGTCATGAAGTCTCCGGTCGTCGGATGGGTGAACCCCAGTTCCGCTGCGTGCAATTGCAGCCGATCCGCCGCCGCCAGATCTTCGCCCTGAGCATAAAATGCATCGCCCAGAATCACATGGCCGATGGCCTTCATGTGAACCCTCAGCTGATGCGTGCGTCCGGTGAGCGGTACCAGCCGCACCCGCGTCGCCCTGGCCTCCCGCTCGATCACCTGCCATTCGGTCTGCGCGGCGCGGCCGTTTTCATAGTCCACGCGCTGGCGCGGCTTGTTTTCCCAGTCGGTGGCCAGCGGCAGGTCGATCAGGCCGCTGTCCTCGGCGATAAGGCCGGAAACGCGCGCGATGTAGCTCTTGGTCGTCTTGCGATGCTCGAACTGGCTGCCGATGCGGCCATGGGCGGGCTTGTTGAGCGCCATGACCAAAACGCCCGAGGTGTCCTTGTCGAGCCGGTGGCACATGCCGGCGGTCGGCCAGGTCTGGCGGGCGCGATATTCCACGCAGTCCCACAGCGAGGGGTCTTTGCCGGGCACGCTCAACAAGCCGCTCTGCTTGTCGACCACGAGGATATCGTCGTCGACATGGAGCACGTTGAGATAGGGATCGGTCGGCGGAAAATAGTCGACCAGCGTGGGCATGGGTCCGGGCATGGTGAGCCCTCTAGCAGAGCGGAGCGGATTTGGGCAATGGCGCGATTTCGTGAAGGAACCGCCGGGGCGGTCTGGCGGTTGTCTTGCCGAGTTTCGCGAAAGGAGACCATCATGCACAAGGACGAAATCAAGGGCGCCGGCAAACAGGCCAAGGGTGCGGTCAAGGACGCGGTTGGCGGTCTGACCGGAAACACCAAGCTTCAGGCCGAAGGCAAGCTGGACAAGGCCGAAGGCAAGATCCAGCAGAAGGCCGGCGAGCTCAAGGATGATGCGCGCAAGGCGCTCAAGCATTGATCCGTGCGTGTCTCGAATAAGAAAAATGGCCCCGCTCGGGGCCATTTTTTTTATGACCGCGTGTAGCGCCTTGCCGCCCTCTCTGGCCCTCGTCCCGTGCCCTCTCTATGATCGGAGCATGGAAACGACGATTTTCGACACTGCTTTGGGCACTTTCGGCCTTGGCTGGACCGATGCCGGGCTGGCGCGGGTGCAATTGCCGGGCGAGGAGGATGCGGTGCTGGTCGAGCGCCTCAATCGCAATGGCGCCCGCCCTGGCGAACCGCTGCCCTGGGTTCGGCGCCTGATGGACCGGATCGAAGATTATGCCGATGGCCTGGCGGTGGATTTTTCCGATATCGCGCTCGATCTCTCCGGCCTGCCTGATTTTCACTGCCGGGCCTATCGGTTACTGCTCGGTTACGGGTGGGGTCAGGTCACCACCTATGGCGAGATGGCGCGGGCGCTGGGCGATGTCGGTCTGTCCCGTGCGGTGGGTCAGGCCATGGGGGCCAATCCCATGCCGCTGGTCATCCCCTGTCATCGTGTGCTGGCCGGCAATGGCAAGCCGGGCGGTTTCTCGGCGCCCGGCGGGGCGGGGGCGAAGCTGCGCATGCTGGCGCTCGAGGGCGTCAGCGTGGGCACTCCCGCCGGGCAGATGAGTTTTGGATTTTAGACATGGGCATAGCATAGACATGGGCATCGCATAGAGATGGGCATCGAAATCGAGCGCAAGTTTCTGGTGACCGATGCGAGGTGGCGCGAGCTGGTCACCAGCCGCTCGGTGCTGCGCCAGGGCTATCTTTCCAGCAATGCCAAGGCGACGGTGCGCATTCGCATCATCGATGATGTGCGCGCCGTTCTCACCCTCAAGGGCCCGCTCGAAGGCATTTCGCGAGCCGAGTTCGAATATGACGTGCCGCTCGAGGAGGGCAGGGCGCTGCTCGAAATGGCGCGGCCCGAGGTGGTGGAAAAACAGCGTCATATCGTCCCCCATGCCGGCCTTCTCTGGGAGGTCGATCTGTTCGAGGGCGCGCATGCCGGGCTGGTCGTCGCCGAGGTGGAGCTAAGCGATCCCGAGCAGGTGGTGTCCTTGCCCGACTGGATCGGTCGCGAGGTGACCCTGGACGACCGCTATGCCAATGCCAGCCTTTCGCGCCACCCCGGCGTGCCGCCCGAAAACGTCTGAGCGCGGGGTTCATCCTTTCTGCTTGATCCAGGTCATGGAATAGGGGGCGCGGCCGCCCCATATGTGAGGGACGATCATTCAGGAGATTGTCATGTCACAGGATTTTGCAGGCAAGGTCGCTTTCGTCACGGGCGGTGCGTCGGGCATTGGCGAGGCCGTGGCCAAGCAGTTGGCGGCGCGCGGCGCCAAGGTCGTGGTGGCCGATCTCAAGCTCGAAAACGGGCAGAAAGTGGTTGACGCGATCAAGGCTGCCGGCGGCGATGCCGCGGCGGTTGCGGTGGATGTGGCCAAGATCGACGAGGTCGAGAAGGCCGTGCAGTTCACCCTCGACACGTTCGGCAAGCTCGATGTCGCGGTCAACAATGCCGGCATTGGCGGGGCGACGGCGCCGTTGGGCGATTACAGCTTCGAGGATTGGCACAAGGTCATCGACGTCAATCTCAACAGCGTCTTCTATTCGATGAAGTATGAAATCGCCGCCATGCTCAAAGCCGGCGGCGGCGCCATCGTCAACATGGCCTCCATTCTGGGCTCGGTGGCCTTCCCCAATGCGCCCGCTTATGTCGCGGCCAAGCATGGCGTGGTCGGCATGACCAAGTCGGCGGCCATCGACTATGCCAAAAAGGGCATCCGCGTGACTGCGGTCGGCCCCGGGTTCATCGATACGCCGCTGCTCTCCGCCCTGCCCAAGGAAACCCATGCCGCCCTGTCGGCGGCTCATCCCGTCGGCCGCCTCGGCCAGGCCGATGAGGTCGCGGCGCTGACCCTGTTCCTGTTGTCCGACGCCGCCTCCAACATCACCGGCTCGTATCACCTGGTCGATGGCGGTTACGTCGCCCAGTAAGGCGTCGCTCAGGCGCTGGCTTTATTGCCAGCGCCTGAAGCTCTTCAGGTGGTCGAGGCCACCGACCACGGTCCTGACGATCTTGTCGACGCTGTCGGTCACCGGCACTTCCTGCACATTCTCGGTTTGCGGGTCCGGGCGCTCGAGCGTGGCGAACTGGCTGTCGAGCAGGCTCGTCGGCATATAGTCATGCTGGCGCTTGGCCATGCGCTCGCCGATCACCTGCTTGTCGCCATGCAGATAGACGAACAGCACCGGCTCGCCGGCTTTCTCGGTGATGAAATCGCGATAGCTTTTCTTCAGCGCCGAACAGGCGCCCACGGCCACACCCTTCCGGCTCGATGCCTCCTTGAGTGCCAGGCTCAGCCGCTCGAGCCAGGGCCAGCGATCCTCGTCGGTCAGCGGCGTGCCCGCGCGCATTTTTTCGACATTGGCCTGTGGATGATATTTGTCGCCATCGAGAAACGAGGCATGCAGCGCCCGGCCGAGCGCGGCGCCGACGGTGGATTTGCCCGATGAACTGACCCCCATCACGATGATGATGCGGGCCGGCTCAGACGACTGCGGTGAAGGCGCCATCGACATAAAGAATGTGTCCATTGATAAAACTTGCGGCGTCGGAAGCGAGGAACACGGCGACGGGCCCCAGTTCCTCCACTTCCCCCCAACGCCCCATCGGGGTGCGCTGCTCCACCCAGGCGTTGAACTTTTCGTCAGCCAGCAGCGCCTTGTTGAGCTCGGTCTTGAAATAGCCGGGGGCGATGGCGTTGATGTTGAGCCCCTTGGGGGCCCAGTCCGCCGCCATGCCGCGCGTCAGATTGGCGATGGCGGCCTTGGCTGCGCCGTAGGGCGCGGCGGTGGGGCGGGCCACCTGTGTCAGCACCGAGCAGATATTGATGATCTTGCCGCGCCCGCGCCCGATCATCTGCCGCGCCACGGCCTGGCTGACGGTGAAGGTCGACATGACATGGGTGGAGAGCAGGCGCTCAAAATCGTCCGGCCGATAGGTTTCCAGCGGCCCGCGGATCTGAATGCCGGCATTGTTGATCAGAATATCCACGGTATTATGGGCCTGGCGGAC
>JAHCJW010000005.1 GCA_026126125.1 Devosia sp. | reverse complement strand
ACACAGCGCCATCACGCCCGCCCGGTCGTGCCCGGCGAACCGCCCCACCGGCACCGTGCTCGCCGCGATGGCGCTGTCGAGTTCGCGCCTGTAGTCCGGCTCCCCGTCCGGCCCGGCGATGGCATAAAAGACCCGGGCTTTCAGCGCTTGAGGCAGGCATTCGAGCGCCGCGAGCGCCTGCAGATGCCCCTTGCGGCGGGTAAGACGCGCCAGCGTCAGCACCACCAGCCGGTCCTGCGGCAAGCCAAGCGCCTTGCGATCCGGCTGCTCGCGATAGGCCAGCCAGTCTCGCCCCACCCCCAGCGGAACGAAACCGGTATTTGCCGCTGGCACCTGGGCAAACTGGCGGCGAAACAACTCGATGGTGAAACGGCTGACGCCGAGCACGCGGCTCTCGCCGGCAAACACGCCCGCCGCCGCGATGGCAGCCCGCTTCAACGGCTGCGCCATGACGGCGATCTCCGAGCCGTGCACGCTATGAAGGCGCGGCAGCTGGCGCGCGCAAAGCGCCGCCGGCAGGAAAAACGGCCAGTCCATCGCATGCACCAGCTCGAACCCGCCGCGCTGCAGCAGGCGCCGCGTCACCTCGAATTTGGCCGGCAGCATCGCCGCCCGGTGCGGCCCGCCGGAATAGCGCATCACCGCGAAGGGAAAATCGCGGCGATCGGATGCCTCAAGGTCCAGCCCGTAATCGGGCGCCGCCAGCGTCACCTCGACGCCCAGCCCCTGCGCCGCCCGCGCCAACTCGGCCGCATAGGTGCCGATGCCGCCGACAAAGGGCGGAAATTCGCTGGTCAGCGCCAGCACCTTCATGTCGCGCCAACCAGTTCGGCCAGCATGGCGTCAAATCCGAGCACCGCCGCCTCGCTCGAATAGGTCTGCGCCGCCGCGCGCAAGGCGGCGCCATCGAGCCGGTGATCGAGGGCCAGGCTCAGCGCCTGGGCAATCGCCGCGCTGTCGCCCACCGGGGCGAGATAGCCGAGCCGACCATCCGTGCCGAGGATCTGCCGTGGCCCGCTGGGGCTGTCGGTGGCGACGATGGTGGCGCCACAGGCCAGCGCCTCGATGATCACGGTCGGCAGGCCTTCCCAGAGCGAGGTGAGGACGAACAGGCTTGCCCGCGCCATCCAGCGATAGGGATTGGCGTCGAACCCGGCAAATTGCACCTGCTCGGCAATGCCCAGAGCCCTCGCCTGGGCCAGGAGCGCCGCGTGTGCCTCTCCCTCGCCCAGAATGACCAGCCGTGCATTCGGCCTTTGGGCCAAAAGCAGGGCAAAGGCGGCCAATAGGGTGGGATAATCCTTTTGCCCCGTCAGCCGCCCCACCGCCAGCAGCAGCTCGAAGGGCGGCTCCAGCCAGGCATGGTGCAACCCCTCCGCGGCCGCCCGCTCGAGCGCCGGGCTGACCACCGGATTGTGCAGCACCCCGATGCGCGCCCGGGCCATGCCGGTGCTTTGCGCCAGGCTTTCCGCCGTCTCCGCCGACACCGCCAGGATACGGTCGGCCAAGGGATAGAGAAAAGGGGCCGCCAACAGCGACAGGCTATAGAACCCCCACCGGGCATGGGCCCGTTCGGCCCCATTATGGCTGCGTTCGGAAATGACGATCCTGGGTTTGTGCCGCGACACCAGACGCGCCAGCAGCGCCACGCCATTGTAATTCGGCATGGCGGTGTAGATGACATCCGGCCGCCGCTGGTCGATCTGCTTTACCAGCTCGATGAGCAGCGAAACGGGATTGTGCCCGGCGCAACGCACCAGCTTCACCCCCTCGGGCACGGCAAATTCGTTCGGCCCCGACCGGGCGATGAGGAAATCGACCGCATGGCCCCGCGCCACCAGCCCTTCGGCCAGCCGCAGCATGTTCTTCTGCACGCCGCCATTCTGCAGGTCCCGATAAAAGAACATCAGCTTCACGGGGGGGGCGCTCCTCGCTTCAGCCCGCGCCGCCGCCTTGGCGCCAGTCGCGATACCACTCGACAAAGGCTGCGACCCCTTCGGCGACCCGGGTCTGGGGCACATAGCCGATCAGGGCTGCGAGGAGGCGCGCATCGGCCTCGGTGGCCACCACATCGCCGGCCTGCATGGGCAGCATGATCTTTTCCGCCTGCCGGCCCAGCTGCGTTTCGATGGCGGCGATGAAATCCATCAGCTCCACCTGCTGCCCGCCGGCGATATTGACGCTGCGCCAGGGCGCCACCGGCGAGAGCGAATCGCGCCCCCCCTCGATCGGCACCGGCTGCCCGCTTTCCGGCGGTGTTGCCATCAGCCGCACGATGGCTTCGACGAGATCGTCGATATAGGTGAAGTCGCGCCGCATCCGCCCCATGCCATAGACCTCGATCGTCTCGCCCCGCTCGATGGCCGAAACGAATTTGAACAGCGCCATGTCCGGCCGCCCCCAGGGGCCATAGACGGTGAAGAAGCGAAAACAGGTGGTAGGCAGGCCATGAAGATGGGCGTGCGCATGGCTCATCGCCTCGCCCGCCTTCTTGGTTGCCGCATAAAGCGACACCGGAAAATCGGTGCGGTCGACCTCGGCAAAGGGCATGGCCTCGTTGCCGCCATAGACCGAGGAGGTCGAGGCAAACAGAAGATGGCTGGGCCTTGCCTGCCGCGCCGCTTCGAGCAGGTTGAACATGCCCGTCAGATTGGTGTCGATATAGGTCTGCGGCGCCTCCAGACTATAGCGCACCCCCGCCTGGGCGGCGAGGTGGACGATGATTTCGGGCGCAAAATCGGCCACCGCGCGGTTGAGGGCCGCGCTGTCCTCCAGCATCGCCTCGATGGCGACAAACCCGCTCGATTGGCGCAACAGGGCGTGCCGCGCCCGCTTCAGCGCCACGTCATAATAGGGCGTCATGCCATCATAGCCGACCACCTCATGCCCGTCGGCCAGAAGGCGCCGCGCCAGGTGAAAGCCGATAAAGCCGGCCGTGCCGGTGACAAACACCCTCATGGCGCCACAGCCTCCGGCGCTTCCGCCCGCCCGGGCCGGCCGATGCTCGAATAGGCAAAGCCCGCCGCCGCCATCTCCTTGTCTCGATAGACATTGCGCAGATCGATGAAATGGGGCGCCGCCATCGCCGCGCGCAGCCGCAGAAGGTCGAGCGAGCGAAAGGCGTTCCACTCCGTCACCAGCACCAGCCCATGCGCGCCCGCCGCCGCGTCATAGGCGTCCTCGCCATAGCTCACCTCGTCCAGCAGCGTCTGCGCCATTGCCATGCCCTCGGGGTCGAAGGCGCGGATCGTCGCGCCCGCCGCCTGCAGGGCCGCGATCAAGGGCAGCGATGGCGCGTCGCGCATATCGTCGGTGTTCGGCTTGAAGGTGAGCCCCAGAACGGCAATGGTCTTGCCTCTTACCGCCCCGCCCATCGCCGCGATCACCCTTTCACCCAGCCCCGCCTTGCGCGTCTCGTTGAGCGCGATGGTGGTTTCCACCAATTGCAGCGGGCTCCCGAAATCATGCGCCGTCCTGACCAGCGCCAGCGTGTCCTTGGGAAAGCACGAGCCGCCGAAGCCCGGCCCGGCATGGAGAAATTCGGCGCCGATCCGCCGGTCGA
Source organism: Devosia sp. (assembly GCA_026126125.1). Classification (GTDB taxonomy): domain Bacteria; phylum Pseudomonadota; class Alphaproteobacteria; order Rhizobiales; family Devosiaceae; genus Devosia. The sequence continues at coordinate 58,297 of JAHCJW010000005.1, read as the reverse complement.
GCCCGATGCCGCGCGCCACGTCCTGCACATTGGCCCCGGTTTTTTCACACAGATCGGCGATTTCGTTGATGAAGGCGATCTTCATGGCGAGAAAGGCGTTGCCGGCATATTTGGTCAATTCCGCCGTGCGCCGGTCAACGAAGATCAGCGGCGGCTGGTTGAGCGAGAGCGGGCGGTAGATTTCGGTCATCACCGCGCGGGCGCGCGCGTCATCGGTGCCCACCACGATCCGGTCGGGCCGCTTGAAATCCTCGATCGCTGCCCCCTCGCGCAAGAATTCGGGATTGGAGACCACGGCGATATCGGCCTGCGGATTGGCCGCCCGCATGATCGCCTCGACCGCATCGCCCGTGCCGACCGGAACGGTGGATTTGGTCACCACCACGGCAAAGCCGCTCAGCGCCCCCGCCACTTCGGCCGCCGCCGCATGCACATGGCTGAGATCGGCATGGCCGTCGCCGCGCCGCGACGGCGTGCCCACGGCGATGAACACCACCTCGGCGCCGCGCACCGCCTCGGCCAGCCCCGTGGTGAAGCGCAGACGCCCGGCTTTGACATTTTCGGCCACCAGCACATCGAGCCCCGGCTCGAAGATCGGCATCCGTCCCGCATCCAGCGCCGCGATTTTTTTCTCGTCGCGATCGACGCAGATCACCTCATGGCCAAAATCGGCAAAGCAGGCCCCGCTCACCAGCCCCACATAGCCGCTGCCGATCATGGCAATCCGCATCGCTCACTCCAGGTTCGGCCATTCCGGCGCGTCGACGTCAGATTGCCCTTAAAACACGCTGTCGATCAGCTGCCCGAGCAGGGCATTGAAGGCATCGGGCCGGCTATGAAAAGGGGCGTGGCTCGCGCCGGCAATCCGGTGCGTGCGGCCCGACCACAGATTGGCATAGGCCAAGCTATCGATATAGTCGAGATCGATGAAGCGGTCGTTGGCGCCGTTGATGACGGCGAGCGGGACCGGGCAGGTTTCCGCCAACAGCCGCTGGTCACCGGCCTCGGGGGCGAACAGGCTCGCCCCGAGCGCAGCCCGCATGGCAGGGTCGGTCCGGCGCACCAGTTCCCGCCATGGCGGTTCATGTCCCCGCCCATCGCTCAGCCCATCGGCGAAGGCGGCTACCTGCGTCGCGTCGAGTTCGCCCACAAAGGACAAGGCCCCCACCGGGTCGGGTGGAAAGGCCTCGCCGATCCGCGCGGGGTCCTTGGCAAAGGGGGGCGAGCCGACGATCGCCACCCCGGCCAGCCTGCGCATGCGCGTCATTTCCAGCGCGACATGGCCACCCAGCGAAAAGCCGGCCACCAGCGGCGTGTCGATGTCCAGTCGGTCCAGCACCTCCCCCACGCAGGCGGCAAAATTCATCAGACCATACCCGGACGGGTCCGCCAGATCGTCCGACTCTCCATGGCCGGGCAGGTCGAGTGCGATCAGCCGCAAGCGTTCGCCAAAGGCGGAAAACTGGGGGACGAAAATACCGCCGCTGGACGAATTGGAGTGCACGAGCACCAGCGTCGGACCTGTCCCCGCGCTCATTCGATAAGCAATGCGCCCATAGCTGGTGTCGATCGATTGCGTTTGCATAGACTTCTCCCTTTTCCCCATCGCCTGCAATCAAGGCGGCAAAACAACTTGGCTTCAACATAAATCTTGCGTCGAACCAATTCCTGTGGCGTGATCGTAAAGAAGATTTGGGGGGGAAATGCTTGCCATCGATCCCGAACGACTGAGCGATCTGGTCGAAACCATCTATGCGGCCGCCACCGGCCGTGCCGGCTGGCAGGACCTGCTGTCGCAATTGCGGGTCGATTTCGATCACGCCTATATGGCCCTGCACGCCCATGACACGCTCGAGCAACGCAATATCGGCATGGTGGGTGTGGGCTATTCCAAGCCCTATCTCGACTCCTTCATCCGCCATTACGCCGCGATCAACCCGTGGTCCGAGGTGGCGGGGCGGGCCCGCATCGGCGTGGCGCAACCCTCGGAGGCGCTGCTGCCGCCCGCTGCGCTCTATCGCACCGAATGGTATAATGACTGGATCCGCCCGCAGGAGGATATCAGCACCGGCGCCGGCATCACCCTGGCGCGCGATGCGCATCGGATCTTTCGCATCTCGTGCAATATCCGCCTGGCCGATCGCGACCGCCTGCAGCCTGTTGTCATCGATACGCTCAACGGGCTGGCGCCCCATCTTCGGCGCGCCTTCGCCATTTACCGGCATGGGCGCGACCGGGTGGAAACACCGGCCGAACAGCTCGAACTCTTCGCCTCCGGGGCATTTCTCATCGCCGCCGACCGGCGCATCGTCGCCGCGAACCGGCGGGGCTGGCATCTGGCTTGCGGCGCGGATGCGGCGCTCGATTGTCGCGCCGATCGTCTGGTCTTTCGCGACGCGCGTGCCGATCGCTGGCTGGCGCGTGTGCTGGGACAGTTCGGCCAGCGGCAATTGACGGCGGCGGGGCGAGGCTTCGAGCTGCGCGCGCCGGGGGGACGCCGGCCGCGCAGTTTTCGCGTCCTGCCGGCGCCGCGCGTTTTGGCTCTGCGCGGCGGAGAGGATTATTTCGCCGCTGGTGACGCTCTCGCCCTGGTGGTGCTCTCCGCCACCGGGGATGATGGGCCCGAGGCGGGGCTCAGCCGCCGCGAAACCGAGGTGCTGACCCTGCTGGCGCAAGGCCTGGGCAATGACCAGATCGCCTTTCAGCTGGGTATCCGCCCCGTCACGGTCAATCTTCACATCATGGCGGCCCGCCGACGCCTCGGCGCTCGCTCGCGCGAAGCGGCCGTCGCCATCGCCGTGCGCCGCAACCTCATCTGAAATCGCGACCCGTTTTCGGATCGCTCTTCTATCGGCTTTCCCACACTCTGGTGCTGATTAAGCGGGAGAGAGAATTTCCGCCCCGCCTATCAGTTCTGATAGCTGGCCGGCCGGTTTCCTCTCCGTCTAGCCTTTCCCTCAGGGCGCCCCATGGCGCCGTGGGCTTTTCAATCGCGACGAGGGTATGCAGAAATGGCTGATTACAGAGGCACAAGCGGCAGCGATCGGCTGATCGGAGGCGACGAGGACGACTGGTTCGAGCGTCTGGGCGCGGGCAATGATCAAATCGACGGCAAGGGCGGCTGGAACGGGGTGTCCTACCGTGATGACGGCGGGCGCAAAGGCATCGTGCTGCAGCTCAACGCCGATGGCAGCGGCACCGTCACCGACACCCATGGCGACACCGACACCCTGGCCCATATCAACGATATCGAGGGCTCGCGTTTTTCCGACATCTTGCGCTTCGGCAAGGGCGTCGACGTGCATGTCAATCCCGGCTTCGGCTCCAACACCATCAGCTTGGATGCGCCGCAATGGGCGACGATCTCCTATCACTGGCTTTACGGCCGCGACGAGCCGATGGCCCGTCACCCCGATTTCTTCGGCGTCAAGATCCTGTTGGGCGAAGGCAAGGTCTACAAGTTCAACACCGAGGTGGACACCATCACCGTCACGCCCGAAATGGAATTTCGCGGCACCCACTATAACGACGTCATCGAAGGCGCCAATGACGGCATCGCCACGCGGCTGGCGGGCATGGGCGGCTCGGACCTGCTCATCGCCGGCGACCGCCACGACTATGTCGACTATCGGCGCGAGGGCCAGGAAATCGGCACCGGCTTTACCATCGACCTTGCCGCCGGCCGCGCCAGCAATGGCGCCAATGGCGATGTCGATACGCTGGTCGGTTTCGTCCGCGTGCACGGCTCCAATCATGACGACACCATCATCGGCAATGCCCAGGACAATTTCATTGTCGGCTATGGCGGCGATGACCGCATCGATGGCGGCGGCGGTCTCGACACGGCGGCCTATTGGGATCGCGACCAGGGCGATCTGAAGATCACCGGTATCGGCACCGGCACCGTCACCGTCGTCGATCTCAAGGGCGATTGGGGCACCGATACGCTGACCAATATCGAGCGCATCGATTTCGGCGGTACCGGCCTTCTGGCCATCGACATCAATGGCAATGCCGGCCAGGCCTATCGCCTCTATCAGGCCGCCTTCGACCGCACGCCGGACGACGAGGGCTTGCATTACTGGATCCATCGACTGGATTCTGGTGAAACCAACCTGGCGAGCATTGCCCGGAGTTTCCTCGATTCACCTGAGTTTGTCGGGACCTATGGCACGGAAACGACCGTCTCCAATGGCCGCTTCATCGAGCTGCTGTACAAGCATGCCCTGAGCCGCGATCTCGATCAGGAGGGCTATGACTATTGGGTCGGTCGGCTCGATGGCGGACAGACCAATCGCAGCGATCTTCTGGTGCAGTTCTCCGAGAGCGACGAGAACAAGGCGCGTGTGTTCGATCAGATCAGCGACGGCATCTGGCTGGGCTGAAAGGGACCGGCCGGGCGGGGATCACTCTCCGCCCGGCCGCAAACCCTATTTCTTCCGCATGGCTGCGTTGAGCGCCGCCGCGAAGGCGTTGTTGCCGCCGTCCTTCTTGTCGTCGCCTCGGCTCGGCGGCCGGGTATTGGGCCGCGCTGCGCCCCGGCTCTCGCGCGGCGGCGGCGCCTCGCCATCCTTGCGCATGGACAGGCCGATGCGCTTGCGCGGCACGTCGACCTCGACCACCCGCACCTTGACCACGTCGCCCGCTTTCACCACCTCATGCGGGTCCTTGACGAATTTGTCGGCCAGCTGCGAAACGTGCACCAGCCCGTCCTGATGCACGCCGATATCGACAAAGGCGCCGAAGGCGGCGACATTGGTCACCGTGCCCTCGAGCAGCATGCCGGGCTTGAGATGCTTGATGTCGTCGATGCCCTCGGCAAAGCTCGCCGTCCTGAAGGCGGGGCGCGGATCGCGGCCGGGCTTTTCAAGCTCGGAAAGAATATCCTTCACCGTCGGCAACCCGAAGCGCTCATCGACGAAAACCCTGGGGTCGAGCGTCTTCAAGGCGGCGCTGTCGCCCATCAGCGCCCTGACATCGCGCCCACAAGCGCTGACGATCTTGCGCGCCACCCCATAGGCTTCCGGGTGCACCGCCGAAGCGTCGAGCGGTTCGGCGCCATCGCGAATGCGCAAAAAGCCGGCGCTCTGCTCGAAGGTGCGCTGCCCCAGCCGCGCCACGTCGAGCAATTGCCTGCGGCTCTTGAACGGGCCATTGGCGTCGCGATGGGCGACGATGGCCTCGGCCAGCGCTGTCCCCAGCCCCGAAACCCGGGACAAAAGCGGCGCCGAGGCGGTGTTGAGATCGACCCCGACCGCGTTCACCGCGTCTTCCACCACGCTGTCGAGCATCTGCGCCAGCCGGTGCTGGTCGACATCGTGCTGATACTGGCCGACGCCGATGGATTTGGGCTCGATCTTGACCAGTTCGGCCAGCGGGTCCTGCAGGCGGCGGGCGATGGACACCGCCCCGCGCAGCGACACATCGAGCCCGGGAAATTCCGCCGCCGCCGTTTCCGAGGCCGAATAGACCGAGGCCCCCGCTTCCGAAACGATCACCTTGGTCGGCTTGGGGGCGGGAAGCTGCGCCAGCATATCGGCCACGAGCTTTTCCGTCTCCCGGCTGCCGGTGCCATTGCCGATGGCGATCAGGTCCACCCCATGGGCGCGTATCAGCTTGGCCAGCTCGGCCTGCGTGCCGGCCACATCGTTGCGCGGCGGGAAGGGATAGACCGTGGTCGTGGCGACGAGCTTGCCGGTGCCATCGACCACCGCCACCTTGACCCCGGTGCGGATGCCGGGGTCGAGCCCCATGGTCGGCCGGGTTCCGGCCGGCGCCGCCAGCAGCAGATCCTTCAAATTGCGCGCAAAGACCCGGATGGCTTCCTCGTCGGCCCGCTCGCGCAGATCGCTCATCAGCGCCAGCGACAGGCTCAGCGACAGTTTGATCCGCCAGGTCCAGGAAGCCGCGTCCAGCAGCCATTTGTCCCCCGGCAAGGTGCCGGCGATGGAAAAGGCCGCGGCGATCATCCGCACCGCCGGCTTGACCGTGCTGGTGTCGTCGGCATCCACCTCGAGATCGAGCGACAGGATTTCCTCATTGCGCCCGCGCAACATGGCCAGCGCCCGGTGGCTGGGCACATTGGCCCATTTTTCCGCGTGGTCGAAATAGTCGGAGAATTTCGCCCCTTCCTGTTCCTTGCCGGCCACGACCCGCGAGCGCAGCACGGCGCGCTCCTTCATATGGGCGCGCAAGCGGCCCAGAAGCTCGGCCTGTTCGGAAAAGCGCTCGGCGACGATGTCGCGCGCCCCCTCCAGCGCCGCCTTGGTGTCGGGCACCGCCTCGCTGATATAGCTTTGGGCCAGGGTGAGCGGGTCGGCGGCCCGATCGGCAAAAATCGCCTCGGCCAGCGGCCCCAGCCCCTTTTCGCGGGCGATTTCCGCCTTGGTGCGGCGCTTGGGCTTATAGGGCAGGTAGAGGTCTTCCAGCTCCGCCTTGGTCGGCGCCTTCAGGATGCTGGCTTCGAGCTCCGGGGTCAGCTTGCCCTGGTCGCGGATCGAGCCGAGCACGGTGTCGCGCCGCGCTTCCAACTCGCGCAGATAGCCGAGCCGCTCGGCCAGCAGTCGCAATTGCGTGTCGTCGAGCCCGCCGGTCACCTCCTTGCGATAGCGCGCGACGAAGGGCACGGTCGCCCCCTCGTCGAGCAGCGCAATGGCCGCCACGGCCTGTTGCGGCTTGGCCCCGATATCGAGGGCGATGCGGTTGGCGATGTCTTGGGTCAGGCTGGCCATACGGGTCACGGAATCAGTTTTCTTGCAGCCGTGAACTTAGAGCATGTCTCCCAAAAGGGTCACCGGTTTTGGGACAAAGACGCGCGAGGCGCGATAGCAAGTGTGGATAGTGGGCGAAAACAGCGCCGCCATCGCTATTCGCCGCATGTCACGCGGGACCCATCCCGAGATCTGGAAATGGCCCCCGCGTCCCTCAAGCAATGCGCCGGGACGGGCATCTCCACCCTACCACTCGAAAGCCGGTCCGTTCTCGCGGGCGCCGAGCAAGAACACATCGGCCATCAGCCGCAGCGGCGCCGCGTCGACATCGCTCTGCCGCTGCTCCAGCAAGCGGGCGAAATGGGCATACATGGCGGCATATTCGTCGTCGCCATGCTCGAGCACCGTCGCGCCATTGACCAGCAGCCGCCGCCCGCCGCCTTCGAGCTTGATCTCGTTGCCGGCCAGGGTCTCGAAACGGATGGTCCAGATTTCCCCGCTCTCTTCCAGCCAGTTAAAACCGGCCGAGAGCTTGGGCTGGTGCGCCTCGCCCGATTTGAAACCGATCTCCACATCCACCGGTGTCTGCCGGTTGGCGGGAAAGGTCAGCTTGGCGCGCGCGACGAAAACCGGAAACGGCATGACCTTGGTGAAGATGGAGAACGCGTTGATCCCCGGATCGCAGACGCCGAACCCGCCCGGCTCCCACACCCAGTCCTGGCCCGGATGCCATTTGCGCACGCTTTCGCGCCAGTCGATGCGCGCCGCGGCCACCCCCTCCGCGCTGAGCATCGCCTTGGCCCGGTCCACCGCAGCATTATATTGACTGTGCCAGGTCTGATAGAGCACGCGGCCCGAGGTTTCCGCCCGGGCGATCAGATCGTCCAGCTCGCAGATCGTCGTGGTCGGCGGCTTTTCCATCATCACGTCCTTGCCCGCCTCGAGCGCCTCGCGCACATAGGCGTGACGCACGCCGGGCGGCGTGCAGACCGAAACGAGGTCGATTTCGGGCCGGGCGGCATAAAGCTCGCCCGGTGTGCGGAACACCGGCAGGCCCCGGTGAGAAACCCCGCGCGTCGAAACGGTGGCGGCCAGCTCGAAATGCTCCGAGGCCTCGATCACCGGCAGGTGCTGATCCTGCGCGATCTTGCCCACCCCGATCACCGCGATCTTGCGCTTGGCCATGTCGTTCTCCCGCTCCGGCTTCGCGCGTTTTAGAGCAGACCTCGCCCCCGCCTGCCAAGGCCCTGTCGCTGCATAAGTATGATTTTTGTGCGTCTATGACATTTTCACCGCGTCAATGCGCCAAGGTTACGCTCGACGTTAACAGTGCGTTAGAGCATGTCTCCCGAAAGTGACCCCGGTTTCGGGATAAAGACATGCGGCAAAACAAAGGGTTAAAGCGCAGGGAGCGAATCTGAAAGATCGCGAAGCGCTTTAACCCGCTCATCACCGTTCAGCGCACGATGATAGCGCGGAAATCATTGACATTGGTGCCGGTCGGGCCGGTGACGAACAGGTCGCCGATCGCCTCGAACGCTCCATAGGAATCGTTTTGCGCCAGGCTCGCTTGCGGGTCGATCCCGGCTTCGCGCATGCGTCGAGCCGAGCTGCCATCGACGAAGGCGCCGGCATTTTCTTCTGATCCATCAATGCCATCGGTGTCCGCCGCCAGCGCGCTTACCCCGTCGAGCCCGTCAAGCGCGATGGCCAGCGCCAGGGCGAATTCGCCATTGCGCCCGCCGCGCCCCTTGCCGCGCAGCGTCACCGTGGTCTCGCCCCCCGACAGCACCAGCGCGGGCTTCTTAAAAGGCTGATTTCTAAGGGAAATTTCTTTGACAATCGCCGCATGAACCTGCGCCACATCCCGCGCCTCGCCCTCGATGGAGTCCGAAAGCACCGCTGTTTCCAGCCCTTTTTCCCGTCCCGCCGCCGCCGCCGCGGCGAGCGAAAGCGAGGCCGAGGCGATGGTCGCGACAGTGTTGCGGGCAAAGCCCGGATCGTCCGGGCGTGGCGACAAATTCTCTTCGCCATCAAGCACTTGCTGCGCCGTTTCTGGCAGGCTCAACTGATAGAGCGCCGCCAGTTTGCGCGCCTGCGCCCGGTCGCCCGGCAGCGGCAGGGTCGGCCCCGACGCCACCACCGCCGGATCGTCTCCCGGCACATCCGACACCACCAGCGTCGCCACCCGCGCCGGCGCCGCCAGCGCCGCCAACCGCCCGCCCTTGATCAGGGAAAACTGATTACGAATCAAGTTCATAACCCCGATCGGCGCCCCCGAAGCAAGCAGCGCCCGATTGACCGCCTGCTCATCCTCGAGGCTCATTCCGGGCGCCGGGGCCGGCAGCAGCGACGACCCCCCGCCCGAGATCAGCGCCACCACCAGATCGTCTTCCGACAATCCCGACACCATCGCCATCAGCCGCTGCGCCGCCGCAAATCCAGCCGCGTCCGGAACCGGGTGAGCGGCCTCAACGATTTCAATATGTTGGCAGGGCTCGGCATACCCATAGCGGGTGACGACCAGGCCGCTCAAAGGCCCGTGCCAGGCCTGTTCAAACGCCCGCGCCATCTGCGCCGACGCCTTGCCCGCGCCGATGACGATTGTCCTGCCCCTTGGGCGCTCGGGCAGAAATTGTGCAATGGCCAAAGCCGGTTGCGCCCGCTCCACCGCCGAATGGAACAGGGCTTGCAGCAGGTCTTTGTCCATATCGTCCCCCTCCGGCCCCCGAGCGGGCCTCGGCTTTTGTGCCCAGCCGGTCCGATCTTGTCCAGCCTTGCCACAGCGTCAAAACGAAGACACATAGAGACGGTAGCGGCAGGCGCAGGGAGTTCCCATGACCGAACGATTCGCCATTTATTACGCCCCTTCCGCCACCAGCGCCCTATGGGACCGGGCCGCCGCCTGGCTCGGCCGCGATTCGGGCAATGGCGATTTTTTCGACGGACCGGTCGCCGGCATCGAGCGCAACCGCCTGCTCAACCTGACCCAATCGGCCAATCGCTACGGCTTTCACGCCACCCTCAAATCGCCCATGGCGCTGGCGGCAGGCACCAGCGCCGATGAGCTGCGCCAGGCGCTCGCCGCCTTCGCCACCACGGTGCAGCCGGTTCCCCTGGGGCCGCTGCGCCTCGCCTCGCTCGATGGTTTTCTGGCGCTGGTCCCCGAAGGCGACAATCCGGCGCTGCAGGATCTCGCCGCCCATGTGGTCGAGCATTTCGAGCCTTTCCGTGCCCCGCTCTCGCCCAAGGACCGCGCCGCGCGCGCCGCCCATGGGCTGACGCCCCGGCAGGAAGAGCTGCTCGATGCCTATGGTTATCCTTATGTTTTCGATGAGTTTTTCTTCCACATGACCCTCACCGACCGGCTTCCGGAAGCAGAGCGCGAGGAAATCGCCGCTGCCGCCGCCGGCTGGTTCGGCGCCGTGCTTGCCCAGGAGGTGGTGCTCGACCGGCTGGTGCTGTTTCACGAGCCCGATGCCGGGCGTTCCTTTCGTCGCCTCGAGGATTTCAAGCTGGGGAGAGCGGTATGACCCGCACGATCCTGTCCAACGCGCAGATCGTGCTGCCCGACGGCATTGTCTCGGGCAGCCTCGTCATCGAGAACGGGCAAATCGCCGCCATCGATGTCGGAACCTCCCGTCACGGCGAGGATATGGACGGGGATTATCTCATTCCCGGCCTCATCGAGCTGCATACCGATCATCTGGAAAATCACTACCGCCCCCGGCCCGGCGTATTCTGGGATCCTCTGGCGGCGCTGCACGCGCATGACGCCCAGATCGCCGGCTCCGGCATTACCACGGTGTTCGACGCTGTGCGCATCGGCTCGGACCAGGATCTGCCCGACATGCTCTCGCATGCCGCGCTGCTGATCGAGGCCGTGCGCGCGGGCAGCGAAGGCGGCTGGCTGCGCTCTGAACACTTCATCCACCTGCGCTGCGAATTGCCTAGCCATGATGTGGTCCAGCACTTCGAAGCCTTTGCCGACCACGAGATCACCCGCCTCGCATCGGTGATGGATCACACTCCCGGGCAGCGCCAGTTCCGCTCGCTCGAAGACTATAAACGCTTCTATGCCAAGCAGATGGGGCGCAGCGAGGCCGAGCTGCAGGCCTATCTCGACGCGCGCCAGGCCGAGCATGATCGCTATTCGGCGGCCAATCGCCGGGCCATCGTCTCCCGGGCGCGCGAGCTGGGACTGGCGCTTGCCAGCCACGACGACGCCACCATCGCCCATGTCGAAGAGGCGGCCGAGGACGGCGTCGCCATCGCCGAATTCCCTACGACGCTGGAAGCGGCGGCGGCGGCCCATGATGCCGGGCTCGCCATTCTGATGGGGGCGCCCAATGTGGTGCGCGGCCGCTCGCATTCGGGCAATATTTCGGCCAGCGATCTTGTCGTGGCCGGACTTCTCGATATTCTGAGCTCCGATTACGTGCCCTATGCCCTGCTTCAGGCGGTGTTTATCCTGCCGCGGCGCATCGAGGGGGTAAGCCTGCCGCAGGCGCTGGCCACCGTGACCAGCAATCCGGCGCGGGCCGCCGGGCTTGATGATCGCGGCGAAATCGCCCTCGGCAAGCGGGCGGATCTGGTTCGGGTTGGGGCGGAAACGCCTCTGCCCGTGGTGCGCAGTGTCTGGCGGCAGGGGCAGAGGGTCAGTTGAACGAACGTCCTCCAGGGGTATTGGTGCTCGTCGTCGGTCCCTCTGGGGTCGGCAAGGATACGCTGATTACCGGCGCGCGGCAGGCGCTCGACGCCGACAAGCGCTTCAGCTTCGTGCGGCGTCTGGTCACCCGTCCGACCGATATCGAGCTTGAAGACCATTTGAGCATCGAACCGGAGGAATTTGCCGCCGCGCTGGCCAGCGGGCGCTTCGCGCTGCATTGGGAGGCGCATGGGCTCAACTATGCCTTGCCGCTCGGCGTCGACACCGATCTGGCGCTGGGGCGGATCGTGGTGGCCAATGTCTCGCGCCATGTCGTGCCGATTGCCCTGAGCAAATATCCGACCAGCCGTGTCGTGCTGGTCAGCGCCGAGATTTCATTGCGCGCCGAGCGCCTAGCCAAGCGCGGGCGGGAGAACCGCGACCAGATCGCCGCGCGCCTGGCACGCGAAGGGGCGGCGCTGCCGGCCGATGTCGAGCCCATTCTCATCGACAACTCCAAATCGGTCGGCATCGGCGTTACCGCCTTCGTCCTGACGCTGCGGGCTCTGGCCGAAGGCTGAACTCTTTGCGCGCTCACGCGTTGAGGTCGAGCGTTAGCGTCAGGAGTTTTTAATGAGCCGCAATGGACTTTACGCCCTCGTCACCCTTCTGTTGGTCGCCGTGGTCGGGTTGGGTATCTATATTTATCAGCAACAACAGGCCCGTCCCGCTATCGAGGTCAGGGTCGACGGGCAGGGGATTTCCATCGATGGAAACGGTTAACGCCAATCCCGGCCGCCGTGCCGCCCTCGCGGCGGCCATCGCCGGCGAGTTGCGTCGCCAGGCCGAGCACGGCACGACCCGGGTCGATGTTGAAGCGCTGACCGAAGCGGTCGAGGCGGTGTTGAGCGCGGCGCCGCTGTTTGCCGAGGGCAAGCGGCCCGAACAGTTGAACGCGACCAATGATGATTAGGGCATGTCTCCCGAAAGTGGAAACCGGTTTCGGGGCAAAGACATGCGCCAAAACAAAGCGCTAAAGCGAGTGGAGCGAAGCTGAAAGAAACGCGGCGCGCAGCAAAATGGTCGGCTCCTCCGCCCCCGGCCTCCAGCGGGTGGGCGAAGAGGCCGGATCGCCGCGTTCTTTACACGAGGTCGGAGTTCCGAACGGCGGCGCTGACGGCGAGATGGGCGGTTTCGATGCTGGGGAAGTGCTGTCCGTCCACGGCGAAAGCGGGAAGCTTCACCGCTAAAAAGCGATAGCCACCCTCGGCCGGCACGACGACGCCCAGCGGCTCGCCACCCACTTCGATAACGGTTGGCCGATGCGTTTCGGCCCTGTTGAGACTATTTTCCTGCATGGTGGACTTCCACTTGCGCGGCGAATCCGGAGGAGGAAGCAGCGGACAATTCCGCGCCTGTTTCCGGTCGCTGCGGGTCTATCGGGATTCTGAGACGGAGATGTGACGAAAGATCACATTCGTTTCGAACGACAGGGCCCTTGCCAACGTTTGGCGCCAAGCGGTCGGAGTACTACGGTCGAACACACGGCATGGATGGTAATGGTTGTCGATGTCGTCATCGTCATTCCTCTCCCTGCGGGTGTTTAGGACACAGCGGCATCGCGCAAGCATGCAGCCCGGCCAAGATAGGGCAGCGCCGCAGCGAATTCCAGTGCTTGTGCGTGCGCAAAGCGACGAAAAAACGAAAAACTCTGCTCGACTTTCGTCGCGACTTAATAATATGAATTTAAAATTCATATATTTTTCATGCTGCTTCGCTTGAACTGAGCGATGCAATCTGTTGTTCTGGCGGCTTGAAGCGCCGCCCGCTCTCGGTGGCAGGCCGAGGGGAAGACCAAGTTGCCGCAAGACCATTTGCCGCCCGCTGCGCGAGGCAAGCGTGGCGTCAAGCCATCGGGCAAACCGACCCTGAAGACCATCGCCCAAATGACGGGCCTGGCCGTGACCACCATTTCGCGGGCACTCAACAATGCCCCAGAGCTGGCGCAGGAAACCCGCGACCGGGTGCAGAAGATCGCGGCCGAAATCGGCTATCTGCCCGATCGCGCCGCCCTCCGCCTCAAGACCGGACGCACCAATGTCGTGGCGCTGATCCTGGAGCCCGACGAGCAGATCTATGGGTTCGGCACCTCGCTGGTGACCGGCATTACCGAGGCCCTGCGCGACACGGCCTATCACCTGGTCATCACACCGCTATTCCGCAATGTGCAGCCGATCGAGCCGATCCGTCACATCGTGCGCAATCGCATGGCCGATGGGGTGATTTTTTCCAAGACCGAGCCCTTCGACGAGCGCATCCGCTTCCTGCTCGACAATGATTTTCCGTTTGTCAGCCATGGCCGCAGCCACTGGCCCGAACCCCATCCCTTCGTCGATTTCGACAATGAGGCCTTTGCCTATGGCGCCACCCGGCGCCTGGCGGAGAAGGGCTGCAAGAAGGTGTCGATCGTCCTGCCCGACAGCGCCCTGACCTATACCGAACATCTCAAGGCGGGCATGGAGCGGGCGGCGCGCGAGCTGGGCATCGCCCATGAATTCGCCGCCGACGTCAATCTGAGCAGCGCCACCGATGCCATCCGCAACTATGTCATCAAGCGCGCCAAGCGTCCCGATGGGCCCGATGGCTATGTGGGCGCGTCCGAACTTTCGGCTCTGGCCATTATCGGCGGGTTGAACGAGGCCGGACTGGTGGTGGGCCGTAACGCCCATGTCGTCACCAAACAGGCTTCGTCCATGTTCATGCAGTTTCAGCCCGAGGCGGAAACCGTATTCGAGGACTTTGCCGAAGCCGGCCGCAATCTGGGGCAATTGCTGCTGCGCCGTGTGGGGGGCGAAACCCGGGATTTGCAAATGATCGCCTCGCCCAAATTCACCTGGCTCGCCGGCCGCTGATCCGCCGCCTCTGGCCGCAATCTTCCTGACCGTGACAGCGACGGAATAATTTGCCGCACATCACAATGGCGCTGGCAGGGTCTGCCCGCGCGCCAAGAGCAGCGGTGATCCCGCCGTCCCGCCTTGGCGTGGATGGCCGGCAATCCTCTGCGCTTTGGGCGGTTTTTCGGGCTTATTGCCTCTCGGGCAAGTGAATCGATCAGTATTCGTTACAGGAAGACTCGGGGACGATTCATGTCCCTGAGCCGAAGATTCAAGTGTTTCGGCTCTTGATTCAGAGTCGTCTCGGTCAAGATTGTTGATCTTTTGCTTAATGGGCACGAAATCAACATTGTAAATTTCGAGATAATACTTAGGGCCGATAAGGGTTTGTAACCATCGGTTAAGCCATGTGTGGAAATGTGGCAGTGCGCCGGATGAGGATACGGCTCCAGACACCTCCAGATCATTTTACAGACGGACGCCTGTTCCGCCTGATGACTTCACTTCGCCCATCATTTCTCTATTCGCCTTGCCGCGGAGAAGCAGATTGTTACCGTTAATTTACCTTTGCCCTGGGTCGCGGTCATGACCGACGCCCGCTCTTACACGCTCATTCTGGGTGGCGATGCCACCATCAAGGCGGCGCAGGACGTGGCTGCCGCCCTGCGACAGGCGCTCGATGCGCATGCCGATATCGGCATCGATACCCAGACCATGACCGGCGCGGACCTCACCACGGTGCAGGCGCTCCTGTCGGCCCGGATCAAGGCCGGCGCGGAAGGCAAGGCCCTGGTGATGCTGGCCCCGATCGCCGAGCCCTTGCGCCGTGTGCTCGAGGCGGCCGGCCTGCTGGCGGCAGAGGCGACGGCGACGTTCTGGGCTGGCCAATCTCATCAGACAATCGGGGCCTCGACGCCATGAGCAAGACTATTCTGACAATCGACGATTCCGCCTCCATCCGACAGATGGTGGCCATGACCCTCACGGGCGCGGGCCTTGATGTCATCGAGGCCGTCAATGGCCAGGACGGCTATGACAAGGCCACGACCAATACGGTCCATGCGGTGATCACCGACCTCAATATGCCGGTTCTCAACGGCATCGAGTTCATTCGCAAATATCGCCAGCACCCGGCCAGCAAGGGCATTCCGATCATCCTGCTGACCACGGAGTCCGATGAGGAACTCAAGCGTCAGGCCAAGGAGGCCGGGGCCACCGGCTGGATCGTCAAGCCGTTCAAGCAGGATCAGCTGCTGGCGGTCATCAAGAAGGTCACGGGAGCATGAACATTTCCGATCCGACCGAGACGTTCCGTCAGGAGGCGCGCGAGCTGCTCGATCAGCTCGAAGCGGGCCTTCTGGATCTGGAACAGGATCCGGCCAATAACGATCTCATCAATTCCACCTTTCGCGCGCTGCACACCATCAAGGGTTCGGGCGCCATGTTCGGCTTCACGGCGGTGGCCGAGTTCGTGCACGAGTTCGAAACCGCCTTCGATCGGGTGCGCAAGGGTCAGAGCCAGGTCGACACCGCGCTGATCGGCGTGGCGCTCGATGCCAAGGACCATATCCATCTGCTGATCGAAACGCCCGATGCGCCCGTGGATGGCGGCGTGCGTATTCTTGCCGAACTGCGCGCCATCGTCGATGGCGACGCTTTCCCTACCGCTCCCGCCGAGGCCGTGCCTGCGAAGGCTCTCTCCACGGCCGCCAAGGGCGGTGCCACCGCGAGCAAGCGCTGGCGTCTCACCTTCCACCTGCCGGCCGATGCCCTCATCTACGGCACCAACCCCTTGCTGCTGCTCGAAGAGCTGGCGCAGATCGGGCCCGTGGTCGTCACGGCGCTGACCGATCGCATTCCAAATCTCGACCTGCTCGAGCCGGAAAACGCCTATATCGGCTGGCAGGTCGACCTGACCGCCGATGATCCGGCTGCGGCGATCGATGATGTGTTCCTGTTCCTGCGCGACACGATGGAGCTGAGCCTCGAGCCGCTGCACGAGGAAGAGGAGGCCACGCTGCCGGAGCCGGAGCCCTTGGTCGCCCCCGAGCCTTCCGTCGCTATTGCCGCTGCCGCGCCGGTCGCCGTGGCACCCAAGCGCGCCAAGCCGGCGGATAAGCCCTCCGATGATAAGCCTGCCGCCACTTCGCTTCGTGTGCCGGCCGAACGGCTCGATGAATTGATGGATCGGGTCGGCGAACTGGTCATCGCCCAGGCGCGCCTGACCCAGATCGCCGCCTCCAGCGCCGATATCAATCTCAAGACCATCGCCGAAGAGCTCGAACGCCTGTCTTCGGGCCTGCGCGACACCACGATGGGCATCCGCATGGTGCCCATCGGCACGCTGTTCAGCCGCTTCCGCCGCCTCGTGCACGATCTGTCGGGCGAGCTGGGCAAGCCGATCGAATTCATCACCACCGGCGAAGACACCGAGCTCGACAAGACCATGATCGAGCGCCTGGCCGATCCGCTGGTGCACCTGATCCGCAACGCGGTGGATCATGGCCTGGAAAGCGCCGAAAAACGCGCGGCGCCGGGCAAGTCGCCCCTGGGCACGGTGCGGCTTTCAGCGGTCTATTCGGGAGCCGAGGTGGCCATTTCCGTCTCCGATGACGGGGCCGGGCTCGATGTGGCGCGCATTCGCGCTCGGGCCGAGGAAAACGGCATCATCACCCCCGAAACCAAGCTTACCGAGCAGGAACTGCACCACCTGATCTTCGCGCCGGGTTTTTCGACCGCCAAGGAGGTCACCGCACTTTCTGGGCGGGGCGTGGGCATGGACGTGGTCAAGCGCACCATAGACGGGCTGCGCGGCACCATCGACCTGGTCAGCAGGCCCGGCCAGGGTTCGACGCTCACCCTGCGTCTGCCGCTCACCCTCGCCATCATCGATGGCATGCTCGTCCGCGTCGGCAATGGCCGCTACACCATCCCGCTGGCGGCGGTGGAGGAGTGCGTCGAACTGCCCGGCGGGATCGAGGCCTATGCCAAGGGGCGCAATTTCCTCGATATACGCGGCTCCCTCGTGCCCTATCTGCGTCTGCGCGAGGTCTTCGGGCTCAAGGGTGCCGCCGATGAGCACCAGAAGGTGGTCATCGTCTCTTCCGGCGAAGGCCGCGTTGGCCTGGTGGTCGATCAGATCATCGGCAACAACCAGACCGTCATCAAGCAACTGTCCAAGCTGCATTCGGCCATCAAGTCGTTCTCCGGCGCGACGATCCTGGGCGATGGCAGCGTGGCCCTGATCCTCGACACCGCGCATCTGGTGGCGTCGGGCCAGAGCTATGTCGAGAACAATCTAGCCATGGGGAGGGCCGCATGAGCACGATCCAAGCAGGCGGGCCGGATGCGCCGATGACGGCGCTGACCATTCGTCTTGAAGACGAGCTTTTCGCGGTCGAGGCGAGCCGGGTCCGGGAAATCCTCGACCTCGTGCCCATCACCGAAGTGCCCAATGCCCCCGCCTTTGTGGGCGGCCTCATCAATGTCCGGGGGCGCGTCGTGCCCCTGGCCGACCTGCGGGTGATGTTCGGCATGGAGCGGCCCGAGCCCGACCAGGATACCCGCATCGTCGTCATGGAAGTCGACATCGATGGCGAGCCCACCATTGCCGGCATTCTGGCCGACAAGGTTCACGACGTCACCGACATCGAGGCCGCCTCCATCGAGGAGGCCCCCAAGGTCGGCATGCGCTGGCGCCCCGAATTCGTCAAGGGCATTGGCAAGCGCAATGGCGGCTTCATCATCATTCCCGATATGGAACGTATTTTCGAAACATCGGGCGGCAGAAGCGCGCCCGCAGCGGCTTCAGAAGAAAGGTCTGCACCGTGAGATTGACTATCAAGACAAAACTGGCCGCTGTGTTCACGACCGTTGTGGTCCTGTCCGGCGCCAGCATGTTTTTGGCGTTGCAGGGCTTGGGCGGGATCAACCAGTCCATGGGCACCGTCATCAACGGTCCCGTGCAGCGCGCCCAGAAGCTCAAGGATGTCGAGGCCGATCTGACTTCCATGGCCAACGACATGCGGGCCATGATGCTCAGCACCGACGATGCCGAGTTGAGTGCGCTGGAAAGCTCCATGCAGACCAACTTCAACCAGATCAAGACCTTCGCGACCGATCTGGCGAGCACCTTCACCAATGCTGACAATGTCAGCGACATGCAGGTTTTCCTCACCACGCTCGACGCCTATTGGCTGACCCTGATCGACGCGCGGGCGCAGGCGATGAAGAATTCCGAAACGGTCGCCTTCGCCATCACCACCTCGGAAGGCAGCGCGGCCATCACCGCCGTCGAAAACACCATGGAGAAGCTGCTGCCGGTGCTGTCGCAGCGCGTCCTCAATGGCGATATTTCGGCCTTCCCCGCCTTTGAAGCGGCCAATAGCCTGCTGCTCGACGCCAGCGACATATTCCGTCAGCACCGCAACGTGCTGCTGGCTTCGGGCAACCCGGCCAAGCAGGACCAGTGGTTTGGCGATTTCGACGGGGTACGCAAGCGTATCGAGCCCAATATCGACCGGCTGACCCGGCTGCTGGGGCCGTCCGAAGCGGCGGTCGCGCAGCAATTGCGCGCGGATTTCGATCAGATGTTTGCCGCGATGGACAAGGGCAACGCCGTTGCCATCCAGCGCTCACAATACAACGCTACGGAAATCGCCAACACCCGCAGCGCGCCGTTGCGGCTCGAGGCGGTCGCTGTACTCGATCGCATTATTGACCGTAACGCGCAGACCACGGCCAAGGCACTGGAGGATGCCGAAAGCCTCTACGAACAGACCCGCCTCTTCCTCATCGGTCTGCTTATCGTCTCGGTGCTGATCGCTGCCGTCGCCGCAACCTGGATCGTCATGAGCATCTCCAAGGCTCTCTCCAGCGCCGTGCGTCTGGCCGACGACGTGGCCGCGGGGAATCTTTCGGCCACGGCCGACGTCAAGGGCGACGACGAAGTCGGCGATCTGATCAAGGCTCTGAACATGATGACGCGCAAGCTGCGCGAAGTGGTGGCCGAAGTGACCGCCGCGACCCGCAACGTCGCCGCTGGCAGCCACGAAATGTCAGCGACCGCCGAGCAGTTGAGCCAGGGCGCCACCGAGCAGGCCTCCTCGACCGAGGAAGCCTCCGCTTCGATGGAAGAAATGGCCGCGACCATCAAGCAGTCGGCTGACAACGCCATCCAGACCGAAAAGATCGCCCGCCAGTCCGCGGCCGATGCCATCGCCTCGGGCGAAGCGGTCAACAACGCCGTCACTGCCATGCAGACCATCGCCGAAAAGATCATGGTGGTGCAGGAAATCGCCCGTCAGACCGATCTGCTCGCCCTCAATGCGGCGGTGGAAGCGGCGCGCGCCGGCGAACATGGCCGCGGCTTTGCCGTCGTCGCCTCCGAAGTGCGCAAGCTGGCCGAGCGCTCGCAGGCCGCCGCCGCCGAAATCTCGACCTTGTCCGGCACCACGGTCAAGGCCGCCCAGTCGGCTGGCGACATGCTTGGCAAGCTGGTGCCCGATATTCAGCGCACGGCCGAATTGGTGGAAGAGATCTCCGCCGGCAGCCGCGAACAGAATGCCGGTGCCGCCCAGATCAACACCGCCATCCAGCAGCTCGACAAGGTGACCCAGCAGAACACTTCGGCCGCCGAGGAAATGTCCTCCACGGCCGAGGAACTGGCCAGCCAGGCCGAACAGCTGCAGGCCGCCATCGCCTATTTCCGGCTCGATGCTTCCTCGACGGTCATCGCCACGGCAGCGGCCAAGCCGGCCAAGCGCGACCTGCGCGCCGCCGTCATGGCCTCCGCCCCGCATATGAGCAAGGCGACCAAGTCCAGGACCGGCTCCGGCGGCTTCGACCTCGATCTCGACGGTGGCGCGGACGAGCTCGACGACGACTTCTCGCGCCGCGGCGCTGCCTGACCGATCCTTATGGGCGCGCCGCGAGAGTGGCGCGCCTTCGTTCGCAATTCGGCCCAGTGAGAGGCAGTATGCCTGACCAGAACCAATATGTGACGCTCGGGGTGGGCAATGAAAAATTCGCCGCGCCCGTCACCAAGGTCCAGGAAATCCTGGATATGCGCATGATCTCGCGCCTGCCACGGGCGCCGGAAAACTTTCTCGGCATCATCGATGTGCGCGGGCAGGGGGTGCCGGTGTTCGACCTGCGCCTGACCCTGGGCATGGAGCCGGCCACCGACACGGAAAACACGCGCATCGTCGTGCTCTCGATCACCGGCCCTTCGGGTCCGGTGACCCTGGGTCTGCGCGCCGACCGGGTCTTTGAGGTCACGGTGCTCGATAGCGACGAGCTCGATCCGCCCCCGGCGGTCAATGCGGCCTGGAGCGGGCATTGCATCGAGGGGATCGGCCGGCGCAATGGCGAGTTCGTCACCGTGCTCGATCTCGATCGGCTTCTGGGCCATAGCGCCGTGTTGTCGGCCGCCTGACCTGAAACGGGCCAGCGTCGCGGCGCTGGCTCTTTATCCACGGAGTTTATGGTGGCCTCAGCTTCGCCAGCCCGTCTTCTGCAAGCCGAAGATGACCATCTCAGTGCTGCCGATTTCGGCAGGATCGCCACGCTGATCGGCCAGGAAGTGGGGATTCGCCTGCCGCCGGCCAAGCGCACAATGGTGGAAGGACGGCTTCGCCGCCGCCTGCGTGCGCTCTCCTTGCCCAGCTTTTCGGCCTATTGCGACTATATTTTCCGCAAGGACGGGCTCGAGGAGGAACTGGTCTATCTCATCAATGTAGTGACCACCAACAAGACCGATTTCTTCCGCGAGCCGGAGCATTTCGGGCTGATGCGCTCGCGGCTGGTGCCGGACTTGCTTGCGGCCCGCAGCCGGGAGCGCAATCCGATGCTCAAAGTGTGGAGCGCGGCGGCTTCGACCGGGGCCGAGGCCTATACAACTGCCATGGTTCTGGCCGAGATGGCGCGGGAGCGGGCCGGGTTTCGCTTCGCCATTCTGGGGACCGATGTGTCGACAGATGTCCTCGACCAGGGGCGGCGCGGCATCTATCCTGCCGAACAGATCGTGCCCGTGCCCCAGGATCTGCAGGCGCGTTACCTGATGTGGTCGCGCAAGCCCGACCTGCGCCCCGAGGTCCGCATCGTGCCCGAGCTGCGCCGACTGGTGCGGTTTCAGCGGCTCAATCTCATGGACGACGCCTATCCCTTCGACCGTGATGTCGACATCATCTTGCTGCGCAATGTGCTGATCTATTTCGACAAGGCCGACCAGGCGGCGGTGATCGGCCGGCTCGTCGGCCATTTGCGTCCGGGCGGTTATCTTCTTCTTGGTCATTCCGAGTCCATGATCGGAACATCCATTCCCGTGCGGCAGGTTGCGCCTGCCGTGTTCCAGCGCGTGTGAGCCCGCCGATGTCCGCCTCCAACAAGATCCGCGTCCTCATCGTCGATGACAGCGCCTCGGTGCGCACGACATTGAGCGAGATCATCTCCGCCGATCCCGATCTCGAGGTGATGGGCACCGCTGCCGATCCCTATGTCGCGGTCGAGCGCATCCGCCAGGAAGTGCCCGATGTCATGTTTCTCGATATCGAGCTGCCGCGCATGGATGGCATCACCTTCCTCAAGAAGATCATGTCGCAGCGTCCCATTCCGGTGGTGATCTGTTCGAGCCTGGCGCAGGCGGGGTCGGACACGCTGATGCAGGCGCTCGAGGCGGGCGCGGTCGATGTGGTGGCCAAGCCGCGCGTCGACACCGCGCAGTTCCTGCAGGAATCGCGCATGCGCATCTGCGATGCGGCCAAGGCGGCGGCCCATGCCAAGCTGCGCGGCCGCAAAAAGGCGGCGCCGGCGCTGACGGTGGAAGCCAAGCTCACCGCCGACGCCATCATTCCGCCCCTGTCCGACACGCGCCGCGAGAGCGTCATCGCCCGCATGCCGGTGACCGAGCCCCTCGTTGCGATCGGCGCCTCGACCGGCGGCACCGAGGCGCTGCGCGAAGTGCTCGAAGCCCTGCCCGCCATCAGCCCGGCCATTCTCATCGTGCAGCACATGCCCGAAAAATTCACCACCGCCTTCGCGCGGCGGCTCAATGCCGGCTGCGCCGTCGAGGTCAAGGAAGCCGAGGACGGCGATCTGGTCATGGCCGGTCGCGCGCTGATCGCGCCGGGCAATGTGCATATGCAACTGGTCCGCAACGCCAATCGCTACACGGTGAGGATCCTCGAGGGACCGCATATTTCGCGTCACCGCCCTTCGGTCGACGTGCTGTTCCGCTCCACCGCCCAGGCGGCCGGCCGCAATGCGCTTGGCATGCTGCTCACCGGCATGGGCGACGATGGCGCGCGCGGCCTGCTCGAAATGCGGCAGATGGGCTCTCACACCATCGCCCAGGACGAAGAAAGCTCGGTCGTTTTCGGCATGCCCAAGGAGGCGATCCAGCGCGGTGCCGCCGCCCGTGTGCTGCCCCTGTCGAAAATGGCGGGCGAGATCACCGCCTTTGCCCGCAATGCCCCCCGTTCCACCGGAGCCAGCTCATGACCCGGACGCCCGCCCCCGCCGATGTCACCCGCCTTGCCGAAGCGCTGGCCCAGCCGCGCCAGCAGATCGAAAATGCCTTCGTCTCGGTGGGGGCGCGCCTCACCGAAGGCGCCTCAATGCTCAATAAATTGACGCGGCTTTTCGAAGCCCTGCCCAACGCCCTGCAAGGGGCCGAAGTCGAGGAAGCCAGCGCCCAGTTGCGGGCCGTGGCGCAAAAGGCGGGCGAGCTTTCCGAAAATTTCGTTCAGGAAAAGGCGGACCTGTCGCGCCTCGTCGATGTGGTGGCCGCCGCCAACGCGCCGATCGGCGACTTGCGCCGGGCCGTCAAGATGATGGGCATCGTCTCGGTCAACGCCCGGGTCACGGCGGCCGGCATTGTCGGCGACAGCGATGATTTCGACGTGTTCACCACCGATATCTCCACGCTCTCGGCCACGGCCAGCCAGACCATCCAGGAATTTTCCCAGGTCTATCGGCAATTGACCGCCGAGGTGGCCAAGGCCGCCAGTCAGCGCGCCCGCTTCGAAGAAAGCCACGCCAATACGCTGACCGAATTGTCGCGCAGCCTCGAACAGACGCTGGAGGCGCTGGGCCATCAGCGCGAGGCGGCGGCGGCGGGGAGCGCCGAGACCGGAAGGGTGTCGCGCCAGATCGTCGGAAGGATCGGCAATGCCGTCATGGCCTTGCAGGTGGGCGATTCCACCCGCCAGCGCCTCGAGCATATCGAGGATGGGCTGACGAGGCTGGGCGCTGTGCTCGGTGGTCATGCTGTCGGCGAGACGGTGTTCGCCGAGGGGGAACGCGATGAGGTTCGTTCCGCTCTCGCCGCCTTGCTTGAAGCGCAATTGGGCGGCGCGGCCGCCAGCTTCGTCGAGGAGGTCGAAGAGGCCGAAAAAGCGCTCGACGCTCTGTCCAGTGACGCCGGCGTGATCATGGCGCGCAGCCGCGACCTTTATGGGAGCGACCAGGGCAGCACCTCGGTCATGGCCACGCTCAACGCGCAATTGCGCACCGCCTCGGCCATTCTGCGCGATTGCGAAATCGAGCGCTCCAAGCTCGAAGCGGTCGCCACCGCCGTGCACGACACGGTCACCGTGCTTCTTGGCCATGTGGCCGCCGTGCAGGATATCGAAGCCAATATGCGGCTCGTCAGCCTCAATGCAGCGGTCCGCTGCGCCCAGTTAGGGCCCAGGGGCGCTTCGCTGACCGTCATTGCCACCCAGTTGCGCGAATTGACCAGCGAGACTGTGGTGGCGGCCGAGGCGGCCATGACCCAGCTCGATGAATCCTCGGCGCTGGCCCAGGCATTCGGCGCCGCAGCGGCCGGGGACAATGCCGGTCAGATCGGGCGGCTCGAACAGCAGGCCAGCCATGCCCTGACCCTGTTGACCAGTCTCGACGACCGTCTCGTCGAGGCGCTCGACAGTCTCAATGCCGATGGCCCCAAGGTCATCGCGCTTCTGCGGGCAGCGGCCTCGGGCATGCAGGGCCAGGCGGCGCTGGCCGAAGGCATGGCCGATATCGCGCTGCAGATTGCGGCGCTGTCGCCAACGCCGCCCCCCTCAAGCCCCTCGGCCGGTCTCGCCGCGCTGCTTGAAGCCTTGCGCAAGGCCTATACGATGGAGGCCGAGCGCACGATCCATGCCGGTCTGTTCGGGGCGCCGGCCTCTGCGCTTCAGGCAGAGCCAGAGGCGGATCTCGATATGGCCGACTTCATGCTGTAAAGCGGCATTTTGCCGTGACGCGGCCCCACTCGCCCAGCGTCCCGTCGATCATTCGCGCGCCCGTCAGGGGTGCCAGAAGGCGCGCGCCGGTGATGATGATCTGCCCGGCACGCAGCGGCAGGCCACGCCCGGCGGCATGCGAAGCGAGCCAGGTGAGGGCGGCGACGATATCGTTCCAGCTGGCGCCGCCTTCGCCGGTCTTGACCGTCTGCTCGTCATAATCGAGCCCGACCGGCAGCGTGGATAGAGCGCCGATGACGCTGCGATCCAGCGCCGGACCCACCACGACAAGGCCGTTGCTCTGCAAATCGCCCAGTTGCAGATTGCGTTCGGCCCTGCCGCGGTCGGCAAAGGGATCGCCGATGAACTCCAGCACCGGATGAAGGCTGGCGATAGCCGCTTCGACCTCGGAGCCGGGGGTAAGGTCCGCCCCCAATTGCACCGCCACCTCCACTTCCGCGATGATCAGCCGATGTCGACCGGCGTCGATGTCAGCCCCGTCCGGCAAATACCGACTGAGAGGGATGGGCGAGCACAGCGGTTCGCCCTCGGACCCGACCATGATCTTCCAGCCGCCCAGCGGACCCAACAGGGCCATGATCCGATCCTGCAACGCATAGACGCCCACGAGGTCCGCCGGGATCAGGTCCGGCGACACCGCGCCGACGGGCTCTCCACCGTCATGGGCGGCGGCGAGGCGGCGGGCCAGTTCCTCGGGCGTAGAAATCATGCCGTGTCTCCAGTATCGGCCAGAAGCCCCGTTTCGATCAGGCTGATGCCGTGTTCGGCGCAGATCTGCCGGATCGAGGCATGCGGGCAGTGGTCGGTGATGAATGTGTGCGCCTGGCTGAGATGGCCGATCCGCACCGGAGCCGTACGCGCGAATTTTGTCGCATCCGAGACGACGATGACATGGCGGGCATTGGCGATGATCGCCTGCGCCACTTTTACCTCCCGAAAGTCGAAATCGAGCAGGGCGCCATCGGCATCGATGGCCGAAACGCCGATCACGGCGAAATCCACCTTGAACTGGCGGATGAAATCCACTGCGGCCTCGCCCACGATCCCGCCATCGGCAGGGCGCACCACCCCGCCGGCGATCACCACCTCGATACTGGGCACGGTGCGCAGGCGATTGGCGACATTGATATTGTTGGTGATCACCATCAGCCCGTGATGGCCACTGAGTGCCTGGCTGACCGCTTCGGTAGTGGTGCCGATATTGATGAACAAGGAGGCATCGTCGGGGATGAGAGCGGCGGCGGCCTGGCCGATGGCCTGTTTCTGGGCCGTGGCGATCTGCCGACGCGCCTCATATTCCATATTCTCGACCCCGGAGGGGTGGATGGCCCCGCCATGGGTGCGCAGGAGCGTGCCGCGTTCGCACAGCAGGTTGAGATCCTTGCGGATCGTCTGCGGCGTCACCGCGAACACCGCGACCAGTTGCTCGACGCTCACCCCGCCCTTTTGCCGGGCGAGCTCAACGATCTGGGTCTGGCGCATGGAAGGGGTCATCGGGGGAGCCTACGCTGTCGCACCGTGCTTAGCGAAAGCCTTTGGAGCGGGCAAGCGCCCCCAATGCGGCTTTAGCGGGCCAGCGCCGACCAGCGCACCTGCGGCACATAGGTGAAATCGACATCGAAAGGATAACTCGGGCGCGGCGTATGCCGGCGCTCGGTGCGTTCGACGAACTGATCGACCACGCCGGGCGACAATGCCATGATGCCGGGATTGGCGATGGGCCCCAGCTCGGGCGAAAGATAGCCCGACTTCACCGCCACGATCTTTGCCGCGCGCGGGTCGAGCCCGAGCCGGGTGAAGTCGGCGATATTGTGGAAGGGACGCCGCCGCGCCGTCAGCACCAGATCGATGCCGCCGATGCGGACCACCGCCTCGCGGAACAGCGCGCTCGTGCCTTCGAGAAGGAAGCGAACCTCCGCTTCAGCCTCGACCGGCGTGCTGGACGGATCAAGGCTGGCCCCGATATGCAGCCGCACACGCGCGCCGATTCCCGCCTGATAGGCGGTCTCGGTGGCGGCCTGGTCGGCAATGCCGGCAAAGATGCAGCCTTGCGCCCCGCCGGCCATCAAGGCGGCCAGCATTTCGGCGCGGTCGCCCACGCCCCCGCCCGTGGGGTTGTCGCCCGATTCGGCCAGCACCACTGGCCCGGTCGGGCTGGCGATGGCCCGGGCCACGCAGTCCTCGATCGATCCGGTCTCCATGCCGAAAACGAATTTTTCGCGCGCATCCCAGTAGTCCTGGGCCAATTGCCGTGCTGCAGCTTCCATCGCTGTACGGTCGGTGCCGGTAATGATGGCGCAGGCGGTGGCGCGCTCCTCGTCGGCCCACACATAGCCGACCTGGAACGAGGCGTCCCAGATGCCGGTCGGCTCCTCGATCTGGTGCATGCGCGCATAAAAGCTGCGCGCCGGCTCGTCCTGGGTCGAGGTGCGCTCGCCCGGCAGCAGCACGGGCACCGGCGCCCAGGCCAGTTTGGGCCGAACGCCGGTGGAGAGGGCGCGCACCAGCATGGTCACCGCCCGGCGCATGGTGTCGGGAACGTCGATATGGGGGGCAGTGCGATAGGTGGAAAATATATCGAGATTGTCGATAATGCGCTGGCTGACATTGCCGTGCAGGTCGTAGCTGGTGGCAATGATCACCTCGGGGCCGACCACCTCGCGCACCGCCGCGATGAAATCGCCCTCGGCGTCGAACATGCCTTCGACGAACATGGCGCCATGCAGCGCAAGATAGACGCCATCGAGCGGCAGCGCCGCCTTGAGCCCGTCGAGGATTTCGCCCTTCCAGCGCTGGTAGAGCCCGTGTTCTACCGGGCCTCCGGCAATGGCGCGGGCGTGAAGGATGGTGATGAACTCGGCCGGAAAATGCGTCAGGAAGTCGAAATAGCCATCCTTGAGCATGCCGGGCCCGCGCAGCACGCGGAAATCGGCCTCGCGGGCGAGAACGGGATTATAGGTGCTGCATTCGGTATGCAGTCCGGCAACGGCGATACGCATCAGAGAACTCCAGGCACCTGTGCTTCAGGATTGGTGACGGGTTTGGCCGGGCGCGGGTTGAGCTGCCCGGTCAGAAACAGGCTGAGCGCCAGAACGGGAATGACGCAGGCGATGCCGGTTCGAATATCGGCATGTTCGGCGACGAAACCGATCAGCGGCGGCCCGATGAGAAAACCGGTCAGGGCGACGAAGGACAAGACCGCGACATTGGCCGAGGCCGAGCGATCGCCCAGGCTCGCTGCCGCCGTCACCGCCAGCGGGAAGCCCACCGAAACGCCGAGCCCGATAATGCCGAAGCCGAACAGCGCCATCGGTATATTGGGCGCGAGGAACAGCACCGCCCCGCCCACCACGCCGAGCGTGCCGCACAGCCGTGCCGTGCCCACTGCGCCCAGGCGGCGCTTGAGCAGGTCGCCGCCAAAGCGGCCCGTGGCGACGAGAAGGGCGAAGACCGAATAGCCAAGGCCCACCAGCCCGCCTTCCGAGCCCAGCGCATCGCGCAGGAAGATGGCCGACCAGTCCGCCATCGCCCCTTCCGTCATGGTGATGCCGAAGACGAAAGCGCAAATGCCGACCAGCGCCCAGCTGGGCATGGACCAGGCCGATTTCCGCTCGCTGCCCGGGGCCGGGGCATCGGACAAAGCGGGCAGGGCAATGCCGGCCGCCAGCGCCAGCGGCAAGACGGCGAAGGCGACGAGCGGAATGGCGAACGGGGCAGGCAAACCGAGTGCGGCCAGGCCCGACCCGATGAGGCTGCCGGCCATGATGCCCAGCGACCAGCATCCGTGCGAAGTGTTCATGATCATGGTACCGGTGGACTTTTCCACCAGGTCCGCCTGCACGTTGAGCCCCAGCTCGACGAAGGAAATCGCCGAGCCGGCCAGCATCAGCGCCAGGAACAGGAATATGATGTCGGGCGCCAGCGCCGGCAGGCTCACGGCAAGGGAATAGAAGACGAAGCCGGAAATGATGGCGGCGCGCCCGCCGATCCGGCCCACCAGGGGACCGGCAAAGGGCAGGGTCAACAGCGTGCCGCAAGGCATGCCCAGCAAGGCCAGGGCCAAGGCAGCCGGCCCCAGGCCCAAGGCAGCCGGCCCCAGGCCCAAGGCTGCCTGCACTTCGGGGATGCGGGGCAGCCAGGAGCCAAAGGCAATCGGTTGCAGGAAAAAAACCAGCATGGTGAGGCGCTGGGACGACAGGAAGGTCATGGAGTGCTCAGCTGGCTTGCACCCGCGCGCTGCTGCGGGCGACGATAGGGAGTGGTCCTGCCCAGAGCGGGCAGGACGCAGGCTTGGCGCGCCGACCGGCGCTCGTTAGCCGGCCTTGCCCATCGGATAGGGCAGATAGCCCACAAAACCGGTCAGCTTCCATTGGCCTTCGACCTTGCGGCAGAAATACAGCGTCTGCCAGTTCAGCCGGTCGAGGCCGCCATCGGCCATTTTGATCGTGCCGTCGAATTTCTTGTGGGCGATGGCGCGCTCGCCGGAGATCTCGATCTCGGTGAGGCTGGTCGCCCGGTGAATGCCCGCTTCCACATCTTCGGCATAGGCCACTTTCTGACCCTCCTGGGCCTGGCGCAGCCATTCGTCGCGATAATGGGCAAGGGTTGGA
Source organism: Devosia sp. (assembly GCA_026126125.1). Taxonomy (GTDB): domain Bacteria; phylum Pseudomonadota; class Alphaproteobacteria; order Rhizobiales; family Devosiaceae; genus Devosia. Next base: position 29,191 of record JAHCJW010000005.1, on the reverse strand, counting down.
AAGCTGATGGTCCAGCCATCGGGATTGTCGGTGCGGTTGCCGTTGATGCCCATGAAGTCTTCGGCAATGAAATCGCCTTCGACAATCGACCAGTCCGCGGCGATGTACGCGGTAATGTCGCGCGGCACCAGCATGGTCCAAATGGCGGAGCGGTCGGGATCGGCAGGAAAGGGATTGGCAGAAAGGCTCATCGGAGGTCTCGCGCGAGATGGATTTCAGTGCTGCCGGGAAGATGAAATGACCGCCGGCCAACTCTGTATCAAATTTTCAGGGCTGACATCCATTTGCGACATTTTAAAAGAGGCCACATGGATACCAATTGCAACAGGCTGCGTCATTTCCGGGGCTTTGTCCACATGGGGAATGCCAAGAAATGTGAATTAAAAGGCTATAAATCCAGCAAAGTGCCGCGGTTGCGGGCGGGCCTGCAAGGTGGCTTAAATTGGTATTGTCAGTGTGCGGAATCTGTGTTGACAATGTGTCAAGAAGGCGCCTAGTCTTGAAAATCGTTTACAGAATTCCCGACCGATCCGGAAGAGATTGGCGGCAGTCAGGGTGTTAGAAACATGCGGGTAGGTATTATCGGCCTCGGCTACCGCTTGGGTTATCTGGCGCGGATCTTTTCCGCCGCCAACAGCGATTTCACCATTGTCGGCTATGTCGATCCCGCCCCGGCGGGTCTGCCCTATGCGACCGAACACGGCGTGTCCGTCGGTTCAGCTTATGATAGCCTCGAGGCGTTGCTCGACGCCGAAGATCTTGACCTGCTCATGGTCGGTTCGCCCAACCATCTCCATCTTGATCACATCCGCACCGGCCTCGAACGTGGCGTCAAGATTTTTGCCGAAAAGCCGGTGGTGACGACGATCGAGGATACGCTGGCGCTGGCCGAGTTGCTCGGGAAATACGGTTCGGACAGGGTCATGGTCGGGCTCGTCCTGCGCTATGCTCCGCTTTATGTCGATCTGCGCAAGGCGCAGGCCGAAGGCAAATTGGGCGATATCGCTTCCATCGAGGCTTCCGAGCACATCCCGCCCTATCACGGCGCCTTCTTCATGCGCGACTGGCGGCGCTACGAAAAATATGCCGGCAGCTTCATGCTGGAAAAATGTTGCCATGACCTCGACCTCTACAATGGGGTCATGGGGTGCCGGCCGCGCCACGTCGCCAGTTTCGGCGGGCGCCGCAGCTTCGTGCCCAAGAATGCGCCCCAGGATGCGGGCGTCAACGACCTCAATGTCTATCACCGCAAGCCTTCGGGCTGGAACGGTTCGGACAAGGTGTTCGACAGCGATGGCGACATCATCGATTTTCAGACCGCCATCGTTCAGTACGAGAACGGCGCCGCGCTGACCTTTCACACCAATATCAACGTGCCGGACGATTTCCGCCGCTTTGCCGTGATCGGCGCCAAGGGCATGGCGGAAGGCGACTTCATCCGCAATTACTTCAAAGTCACCGATAGTCGCACCTCCGAGCGGCTCGAGGACAAGTCTTACAAGACCAGCTCGCTCTCCCAGCACTACGGTGCCGACGAGCAGATGGCCGCAGATATTCTCAAGCACCTGATCGATGGCGCGCCGCTGCCGGTTTCGGTTACCGATGCGCTCGAAGCCGGGCTCCTGGCGCTCGCCATGGACGAGGCGATGCGCAACAAGAGCGTGGTCGACATGGCCCCCATCTGGCAGCGCTTCGACGCCGCGCTGGGACGAAAGATCTGAGGGAGACAAGTCCATGACCAGCACCCGTAGCGCCACACTCTTCGCCTTCGCCCTGCTGGCTCCGGCACTCATCTATATCCTGACGATCGTCGCCTATCCTCTGTTCGACACGATCGTCCTCTCCTTCACCAACGCCTCGCTGCGCCAGGAATACGATTTTGTCGGCTGGGCGAACTACCAGCGCATCTTCACTGCCGGCAATTTCACTGAAGTGATCATCCGCACCTTTGTGTGGACCTTCTTCTCGGTGTCGATGAAGATGATCATCGGCATGTGCGGCGCGGTATTGCTCAACGCCGCCATTCCCGGCCAGACCCTCTTCCGCATCCTCACCATGCCGCCCTGGATCGTGCCCATGGCCATCGGCATCTATATGTGGGCCTGGATGTATAACGGCCAGTTCGGCATGATTTCCGGCCTTCTGGAGAATATGGGCCTCACCTCCGGCCCCATCGCCTTCCTCGCCTATGGTCACACCGCCTTCTGGGCCACCATCGTCACCGACGTGTGGATCGGCGTGCCCATGGTCACCATCTATTTCCTGGCCGCCATGCAGTCGATCCCCCGGGATCTCTACGAGGCCGCCTGGACCGATGGCGCCGGGCGCTTCTATCGCTTCCGCCGCATCACCATGCCGCTGATGGTGCCGGCCATCATCACCATGAGCCTGCTCTCGCTCATCGCCACCTTCAACTCTTTCGATATCATCTGGATCCTCACCCAGGGCGGACCGTCCGGCTCGACCACCACCATGATCATCGACACCTACAAGACCGCCATGGGCAGCCGCAAATATGGTGAGGGTGCCGCCCGCGCCGTGGTGATCTCGATTTTCGTCATCATCTTCTGCATCACCTATTTCCGGGCCGTCCGTAAGCTGCAGCAGGGAGAAGCCAAATGACCGACGTCGCCCGCTCGACCGAGATCGCCGCTGCCGATAGTCCGGCCACCGTCAAGCCAAAGACGAAGGTCCGCTCGGCCAAGCCGATGATCGATCGCTACAAATGGTACGAGATCGCCGCGCTTTACGCCGGTATCGCGGTATTCCTGTTCTTTGTGCTGGCGCCCTTCATCGAAGGCTTCCTGGTCTCATTGAAGCCTTTGGCGCAGCTCTTCTCGCGGCCCTACAGCTTCATTCCGCGGGTATGGTCCTTCGAGGCCTATGTCTCGATGTGGACCTCGGTGCCGGCGCTGGGCCTGCATATTTTCAACTCCTTCTTCATCTCCAGCGTGGTGACCCTCATCGTCATCGCCGTGGTGGTGCCGGCCGCCTATGCCTTCGCCCGCTTCAACTTCACCGGCGCTGGCCTGCTGCTTGCCGGGTTCCTAGCGGTCAACATGTTTTCGGGCGCGGTGCTGCTGATCCCGCTGTTCCGCCTGATGCGCGCCATGGGCCTGCTCAATACCTATTGGGCGATGATCGTGCCCGGCGCCGCGTTCCTCATTCCCTCGTCCATCTGGCTGTTGCGCACCTATATGCTGCGCATTCCGCGCGAGCTGGACGAAGCCGCCTGGGTCGACGGCGCTTCGCGCCTCTATACCCTGCGCCGGGTCATCCTGCCGCTGGCCATGCCGGGCATCGTCGTGGTCGCCATCATGACCTTCATCGGCGCCTACGCCCAGCAATTCATCTTCGCGCTGACCTTCAACTCCAAGACCGAGTTCATGCCGCTGCCGATCGGGCTCTTCGCCTTCTTCGGCAAGCAGGAAGTGATCTGGAACGAGCTGATGGCGGCGTCTTTCGTCGGAATCCTGCCGGTCATGATCGTGATCGTGTTCCTGCAGCGCTATCTCGTCGCCGGTCTCACCGCAGGCGCCGTGAAGCAGTAAGGGCCCGAGGGGCCGCATTCAAGGGAGACTACAATGAATAAGACTTTCGGTCTGGTCGCCGTATCGATGCTGGCGCTCGCCAGCGCGACGCCTGCCGCCTTTGCGCAGGACAAGGAAATCACCTTCATCAACTGCGGCGACAGCCTGACCCAGGGCTATGCCGAGAGCTTCGCCGAGTGGGAAGCCGCCAATCCCGGTTTCAAGGTCGTGCCCGAAATCGTGGGCTGGGGCCAGTGCCAGGACAAGGTGACCACGCTCGCCGCTGCCGGCACGCCGGTCGCTCTCGCCTATGTCGGCTCGCGTACCCTCAAGCAGTTCGCCATGAACGACCTCATCGTGCCGGTGCCGATGAGCGACGCTGAAAAGGCTGCTTATTACAACTACGTCCCCGACACCGTCACCTTCGATGGCACCCAGTGGGGCATTCCGGTCGCCTTCTCGACCAAGGCCTTCTTCTGGAACAAGGACCTGTTCGCCGCCGCCGGCCTCGATCCGGAAACCCCGCCCAAGACCTGGGAAGAAAAGATCGCTTTCGCCAAGCAGATCACCGAGAACACCGATGCGGCCGGCTATGGCCTGGTCGCCAAGACCTTCGACAACACCATGCACCAGTTCCTGCATTGGGTTTACACCAATAATGGTTCGGTGATCGACGCCGATGGCAACATCACGCTGAACTCGCCGCAGGTCCTGGCTGCCCTGACCGCGCTGCGCGACATCGTGCCCTATTCGGAAGAAGGCCCGACCGCCTACGAACAGAACGAAGTGCGCGCCATCTGGCTCGACGGCGGTGTCGCCATGATCGAAGCCTCCCCCGGCGCCGCCATCCGCGCCACCGATGCAGGCCTGAACTGGGGCGTCACCGACCTGCCGCTCGGGCCGGACGCGAAGGGCCCGGGCACGCTGCTGATCACCGACGCTCTGGCCGTGTTCAAGGGCACCGGCGTTGAAGATCAGGCCATCAGCCTTGCCAAGTTCCTGACCGATGGCGAACGCCAGTGGGACGCCGAAATGCTGCAGGGCCTGACCCCGCTGCGCCCGCTCGAACCCCAGACCGCTGCTCTGCTTGCCGAAAAGCCCTACTGGAAGCCTTTCCTCGACGGCATCGAATTCGGTGGTCCCGAGCCGCTGTTCAATGACTATATCGGTCTGCAGAACGTCATGATCGAAATGGTCCAGTCGGTCGTCACCGGCGCCGCCGAGCCGCAGGCCGCGCTCGAACGCGCCGCTGCTGAGCTCGAACAGTACAAGTAAGGTCCTCCTCCGACCGAACTGGCCGCCGCCCTTCGGGGCGGCGGCACCCCAGCAAAATGCATCGCCGGAGACGCGAACCATGTCGCAGCTGAGCCTCAAGCGCCTCGAAAAATCCTTCAACGAAGCCCGCATCATCAAGGGCATCGATCTGGATGTGTCCGAAGGCGAGTTCGTCGTCTTTGTCGGGCCCTCGGGCTGTGGCAAATCCACCCTGTTGCGCATGATTGCCGGGCTCGAAGACGTCACTGCCGGCGAGATCGAGATCGGCGGCAAGACCGTCAACGATCTGCCTCCCGTGCAGCGCGGCATCGCCATGGTGTTCCAGTCCTACGCGCTCTATCCGCATATGAGCGTCTATGAAAACATCGCCTTCCCGCTGCGCGTCGAAAAACTGCCGCAGGCCGAGGTCGATGCCCGTGTCGGCGCCGCCGCCAAGGTCCTGCAGCTCGAAAGCCGGTTGCAGCACCGTCCCGGCCAGCTCTCGGGCGGTCAGCGCCAGCGCGTCGCCATCGGCCGCGCCATCGTGCGCCAGCCCAAGATTTTCCTTTTCGACGAGCCGCTGAGCAATCTCGACGCGGCGCTGCGCTCGGAAATGCGCATCGAGCTGATGGAGCTGCACAAGCGCCTCGGCTCGACCATGATCTATGTTACCCACGACCAGGTCGAGGCCATGACCATGGCCGACAAGATCGTCGTGCTCGACGCCGGCACCATCGCCCAGGTCGGCTCGCCCCTCGATCTCTATCACCGCCCCGACAATCTCTTCGTTGCCGGCTTCATCGGCAGCCCGAAGATGAATTTCATCAATGGCCGGGTAAAGAGCGCCGACGGCACCACGGTGACCATCGATCTGGGCAGCCTGGGGACCATCGCCCTGCCGCGCGCCATCACCGAGGTGGCCGGTCAGGACGTCACATTGGGCATTCGGCCCGAACATATGCGGCTGGACGATGGCGGCTTCGTCATCGAAACCACGCCCAATATCGTCGAGCAGCTGGGCATCCACACCATCACCTATTCGACCCTGTCCAGCGGCGAGCCCTTTATCGGCCTGTTCGAAGGCAATCCCGACCTGGTCGAGAGCAAATCCGTTCGCATGGGCTTTGCCCTCGAGCAGGCGCATCTGTTCGACGCGCGCGGCCTGGCCGTGTACTAGGCGGATCTCGGGCGGCAGAGCGCCGCCCTTCGGCCCGCCGCCGTTTCATCATCCGGAGTGTACCATTCGCGCATGGGCGCGAGGCGGAGGAAAGCGCCGATGCTGGACATTGTTGGCCTGTTGCAGACCGAAAAGAACGGTTTCACCCGGTCCGAACGCGCCCTGACCGATATCGTCCTGGCCGATGTCGATGGCGTGCTCAAGATGAGCATCGTCGATCTGGCCGCTCAGGCCGATGTCTCCCCGCCCACCGTCACCCGCTTCTGCCGACGCCTGGGCTGCGATTCCTATGCCGATTTCAAGGTGCGGCTGGCCCAGTCGCGCTTCGTCGGTCAACGCTATCTGGCGCCCGCCGCCGGCCCGACCAGCGTGCAGGAAATCGCCCAGGGCGTGGTCAACGGCATCCAGTCGATCATCTACCAGACATTCGAGCGCCTCGATTTCAACGCTGTCGAGCGCGCCGCCGAGAGCATTGCCGCCTCCAGCCATGTCCTCGCCTTCGGCTCGGGCGGCGCCTCCTCGATGATGGCGGGCGAGATCGAGACGCGGCTGTTCCGTCTCGGCCTCAAGGTCGCCTCGAGCGAGGATCATCAATTGCAGATGATGCGCGCCGCCGCGGCCCCGCCGGGTACCGTCATCGTCGCGTTTTCCCTTTCCGGCAACAATGCGCAATTGGCCAAGGCGTTGACCGTGGCCGGCGAATATGGCCTGACCCGTATCGTCGTCACCCGCTCCGCCTCGCTGGTCTCGGCCCAGGCCGATATTCTGCTGCCGGTCAATTGGCATGAGGATGCCGATATTCTGCGCCCCACGCCGGGTCGCTATGCCTTTCTCGCCACGGTGGATGTGTTGGCCCAGACGGTCGCCACCCGCCTCGGCCCCACCGCCGTCGCCAGCATGCGCCGTATCAAGCACCAGCTCGTCGTCAACCGTGACGGGGACGACGCCCAGCCGCTGGGGGACTGATCATCCATGCGGCGGCAATTGCGCTTCTTTGTCATCACCCGGCCGGGCCGGGCAATGACCACCCCAAAAAAAATAGCCGTTTGCCTCAGGACCTTGCCATGACTGCTAAATTTTCTCTCGTTACCACCTGGACCCCGGCCTCGGACAGCGAGCCGCTCGGTTATGGGCTGGAGCTGACCAATATCGGCGATGCACCGGTCGCCAATTTCCAGCTCGGCTTTTCCGGGCCGGCCCGCGTCGATCCGCATGCGACGCTGGAAAACGGCAAGCTGTTGAAGCGTCTGTCCAATCATACGCTGATCGCGCCGCCGGACGACTATGTGCTCGAGCCGGGCGCCACCTGGACCGCGACGGCGCGCGGCCTTTCTTATGGCCTGCGCCACTGGAGCGACGGGGCCAATTCGGCCTATGTCGTACTCGAAGACGGCACGGTCATCACCATTCCGACCGCCCCGACCCAGGGCAAGGGCAACAATGCGCCCCTGCTCAAGGGCGCGGCCCGCTTCCCCGTGCCGGCCAAGGCGCCGGTCGCCCATTCCATCATTCCCTGGCCGCGCCACGTCGCCACCACGGGCGATCGCATCGCTCCGGCCGGGCTCGACCTCAAGCCGCAGGGGGAGCTGGCCCAGGCGGCTGGAAAGGCCTTTGCCGAGCTGGTCGCCGACCTGTTCCCGCTCGAGGCGCTGGTGCGCCCGGCCTCGGAAGCCGGCATGGCGGTCGAGATCGGCGAGAAGGTCGGTTTGGGACCGGAAGATTATGAAATTGCTTTTGAAAACAATGGTGTAGCAATTTCGGCTAGCACGCGGCAGGGCATGTTTTATGGCCTGGTGACGCTCGGACAGATGCTGCGCGGCGCCAAGCTCCACCCCCACACCTTCACCTGGCCGACCGGCGGCACCATCACCGACGCGCCGGGCTTTTCGTTCCGCGGCACCCATCTGGACGTGGCGCGGCAATTCTATACCGGCGCCGAAGTCAGCCGGCTGATCAAGATCATGGCGTGGAACAAGCTGAACAAGTTCCACTGGCACCTGACCGAAGACGAGGCCTGGCGCATCGAAATCGACGCCTATCCGGCACTGACCGAAATCGGCGCCTGGCGGGGGCATGGCAAGGCCCTGCCGCCGCTGCTGGGCTCGGGCCCGCAGCCCACGGGCGGCTATTATTCCAAAGCCGTCATTCGCGAGATCGTGGCGCTGGCCGATCGCCTGGCTATCCAGGTTATCCCCGAAGTCGACATGCCCGGCCATTTCTATGCGGCGCTGCAATCCCTCCCCGAACTGCGGGACCCCAATGAAACCGGCGAATACCAGTCGGTACAGGGCTTTCCGAACAACAGTCTAAATCCGGCGCATGAGCCCGTGTATAAGTTCGTCGAAACGGTGGTCGACGAGGTGCTGGAAATGTTCCCCGGCGGCGTTTTCCATCTCGGTGCCGACGAGGTGCCGCTGGCGGCCTGGTCAGGCTCGCCGCTGGCGCTCGACATGCTGGAAAAGCTCGCCGGCAAGGCGATGCGTGACAAACATGTCAAGCAATTCAACCAGTTGGGCAATCATCACGGCGCCGACGAAATCGAAGGCTCGCCCACCGCGATCCTGCAGGCGGCGTTCCTGCGCCGGGTTCACGACTATATTTCTTCCAAGGGCGCCATTACCGGCGGCTGGGAAGAGGCGGCGCATGGCGATGCGGTGGACAAGGACAAGTCCTATGTCATCGGCTGGCGCAATGTCGAGATCAACGCGGCGCTGGCCGAGCGCGGTTTCGACATCGTCGTCTCGCCCGGACAGCGCTATTACCTTGATATGGCGAACTCAATTTCCTGGGCTGAGCCGGGTGCCGGCTGGGCCGGGTGGTCGGGGCCGCAGGAAACCTATGAATTCGAGGCGCGCGCCGGCTTTTCCGAGCAGGGTCTGAGCCATCTCCTGGGCATTCAAAGCTGCATCTGGTCGGAATCGATGACCGACCGCGCCATCTTCGATCGTCTTGTTTTTCCAAGGCTTTCCGCCGTTGCCGAGGCAGGCTGGACGACGCCCGAGCGCAAGAGCTGGGAGCGGTTCAAGGCGATGGCCGGGCTGATGCCGATCCTCTATGGAAACTGGGCCGCCGAGTAACCCGATACCGCAACAAGGGGAAGCCGCCGTGGTGAAACGGCGGCTTTTCGTTAGCGGACTGTTCGCGTTGAGAGCGGTGCAGGGGAACAGGGGGCTGGTGGCTACCCGCCATCGCCGATCACCAGCACTGTTTGTCGTCCGTCACCACCCGGCTTGTCCGGGTGGTCTTGCTTTCGCGTGCTGCGTCAGCCTATGCGGCGGCTTAAAGCGCGTCGCGATCTTTCAGATTCGCTCCCTGCGCTTTAACCCTTTGTTTTTGCGCATGTCTTTATCCCGAAACCGGGGCCGCTTTCGGCAGACATGCTCTAACGCCAGGGATCTTGCACCATCGGCCAGATGTCCTTGCGGGCCTTGCGGTAGTTGGTTTCCGCCGGGCGGTTGGGATAGGGCTTGCCGGCCGAGCAATAGATAATCTCCGACGCGATCCTCGAGAACGAGTCGTAGAAGTGATTGGTCGACTTGATCAGGAGGATCTTCTTGGCTTTGGGGTCGATGCCGAGGGCGGAGAACAGGCTCGGGTCAAAGCTCTGGGCGCGGGTCGAATTGAGAATGACCTCTATGCCGTCAAAGCTTATCCAGGCGGCGTCGCCGAAGGGGGCGTAGCTTTCCCCGAACCGCATCTGGGCGTCGCGCACCAGTTTTTTGACCACGACGCGCTTGTCGATCGGCTGGCCGGTATCGGGCGCCGACTTGGCCCCGAAGCGCAGGGCGATTTCGGCGCCTTCCCCGGCGGCAAAACAGATCTGCACCGCAATGGGGTCCCAGATGGTGCCGACGGCGACATCGGTGGCGCCGCGCGCGATCAGCTCGGCCAAAAGCACGGTGGCGTCGCCCGCCGTGCCGCCGCCCGGATTGTCCCAGACATCGGCGATGACCACCGGGCCGCTCGGGGCGGCCATGGCGCTGGCCACGGCGGTCTTTTCATCCACCTGGGCGACCATGAAAGTGCCGCGCATGGCATAGAGCTCGCGCCCGAGCTTTTCGGCCAGCGCCGCCCCCTTTTCCGCGTCATTGTCGGTGATGGCGACGAGCTTGGTGCCCAGCTCCGGCACGTCGCCGGCCATGAAACCATGCACGACCGAAAGCGAGAGCAGGCCCGGCTCGCTCTGTTCCAGCGCCATCAATTTGTCGACGAAACCGCGCATCGGCTGTTTGGAAGTGGGGAAGACATCGATCATCCGGCAATCGAAAATGCTCATCACCGGCCTGATTTCGCCCTTGAGCGTCCGCACCGCGATCTCCCACAGATCCCGGGCGCGATCGACGAAGTCGATATGGGGGAATTCCTTGAAATAGACGAAGAAATCGGCGGCCGCCGCGCGCTTCTGCGTGAGATGGCTGTGCGGATCGAGCTCGGCGCAGACCAGCACATCGGGACCGACGATCTCGCGTATGCGGGCCAGCAGATCTCCCTCGGGGTCGTCATAACCCTGCGCCACCATGGCGCCGTGCAGGCCCATCACCACCCCGTCCACGGGCAGGGCGGCGCGCAACTGCTCGAGAATGGCGTCGCGCATTTCCTCATAGGTGGCGCGAGCGACGAGGCCCGCCGGATCGGCCCAGCTGGCGCTGCCCTCGATCAGCGTCCACCCCTCGCGGGCGCAGATTTCCCGCCCCACGGTGATCGGGGCGGTGCACAAGGTGGGTGTCGGGGGGTGCTCGCCCGGGCCGGCATCGAGCGAGGCGGCGAAAGCGCGCCGGTCGATGGCGATGGGCGAGAAGGTATTGGTCTCGGTGGCAAGGGCTGCGGTGAACAGACGCACGGGGGAATATCCAGCAATCGAGAGAAAGACGGGAGGAGCCTGCACTCCGCCATGGCGCAGGCTAGCACAAAGCCTTGCCGGCAATCACGTAAGAAATTTACATTTTCGCCGCGGGTTTCTCGGCAATTTCGCTTCCGGACCGACCAAAACTCGGCCAAAAAAGAAATTCAGTTTCATTCTTGAGGAGAGCTTCATGCCCATCAAGCGTTATGGTGCCGAAAAGTCTGGCGCCGGCGGCCAGAACCTGCCCTTCGCCCGCGCCGTCGAGGCGGGCGGCTGGCTCCATGTCTCGGGGCAGGTTGCGATGAAGGATGGCGAAATCGTCAAGGGCTCCATCGTCGAGGAGACGCATCTGACCATCAAGAACGTGCTCGCCATTCTCGAAGAGGCCGGCTACGGGCTCGAACATGTGGTGCGCGTCGGGGTGTGGCTCGACGATCCGCGCGACTTCTGGAGCTTCAACGGCGTCTACAAGAGCTATTTCGGCGAGCACCCGCCGGCCCGCGCCTGCGTGCAGAGCCGCATGATGGTGGATTGCAAGGTCGAGATCGACCTGGTGGCGTATAAGGGACCGTAACGGGTTTTTGGCATTGGCCGGCAGCTCCTCCCCGCCCTCCCTTTCAAGGGAGAGGGCGGGGAGGGGAAGCAAGCCCCGATCCTTGATTGAGGAGAACCAGGATGACTTCCCCCTTTCGGCTTGATGGCAAATCCGTACTGATCACCGGCGCCGGTGGTGGCATCGGGCGGGCGCTGGTGGCGGTGTTTCATGCCGCCGGGGCGGCGGTGATCGGCGCGGACCGGCAGACGGCCATGCTCGAGGGCCTGCCGCTCGCCGGGCAGGTGCTGTTCGACCAGGCCGACGCCAAGGCGACCCGCGCCACCATCGACGCCTATATTTCGGCCCATGGCGCGCCGGACGCCGTGGTGGCCAATGCCGGTTTCACCCGCGCCGAACATCTCGACCATCTCGATGACGAGATCTGGGCCAGCGAAATGGCCATCAATCTCAACGGCGCCTATGCGCTGACCGACCCGATCATTGCCGCCATGGCGGCGCGCGGGCACGGGGCGCTGGTGTTCATCTCCTCGGTCAACGCCATCGCCCATTACGGCAATCCGGCCTATGCGGCGGCCAAGGCGGGGCTGGTGGCCTATGCCAAGGCCATCGCGGTCGAGCGCGGGGGCGAGGGGGTGCGGGCCAATGTGGTGGCGCCCGGCTCGGTGCGCACCCCGGCCTGGGACCATCGGCTCAAGGCCGATCCGACCCTGCTCGACAATGTGCTGCCCCATTATCCGCTCGGCCGCATGGTCAGCCCCGAGGAAGTGGCCCATGCCGCGCTGTTCTTGTGCTCGGATGCCGCCTCGGGCATTACCGGCACGCTGCTGCCGGTCGATGCCGGGCTGACGGCGGGCAATCTGCGGTTTGTCGATGAGGTCCTGAGAGGCAAATGAGCGAGACGATTTTCGAGCTGGAAACGCCGGTCGTGCTGGTCGATCTGGACAAGGTCGAGCACAATCTGCGCCGGGCGCAGGACGCCGCCGACGCGGCCGGCCTGAAACTGCGTCCCCATATCAAGACCCACAAGCTGCCGCGCTTCGCCCAGCGCCAGGTCGAGCTGGGCGCGGTGGGCATTACCGTGCAGAAGCTGGGCGAGGCCGAAGTGATGGCCGATGCCGGGCTCACCGACATGCTGCTGACCTTCAATATCGTCGGCGCAAAAAAGCTGGCGCGGCTCAAGGCGCTGCATGAGCGGGTGACCATCAGGGTCGTCGCCGACAGCGCCGAGACGGTGGCCGGGCTGGCCGCCACCTTCCGCGATCCGCTCGATCATCTGGGCGTTTTCGTCGAATGCGACACCGGCATGGGGCGCTGCGGGGTGCAATCGCCCGAGGCGGCCTTGACGCTCGCCCGGACCATTCTCGCCGCGCCGGGCCTCGGCTTTGCCGGGCTGATGACCTATCCGGCGGCGGGGAAATATCGGCAGGCGGCGCAATGGCTGGCCGATGCCAAGGCGCTGTTCGCGGCCGAGGGCGTGGCGCTGCCCGAGATCACCACCGGCGGCACGCCCGATATCTGGCATATGCGCGAGGCGGGCGTCGCCACCGAATACCGGCCCGGCACCTACATCTATATGGATCGCTCCCAGGTGGTGGCCGGGGCGGCCAGCTATGACGACTGCGCGCTCACCGTGCTGGCCACCGTGGTGTCGCGGCCAACGGAGGGGCGGGCGATCATCGATGCCGGCTCCAAGACGCTGACCAGCGATCTGCTGGGGATGGAGGGGCATGGCTATGTGCTCAACTATCCCGAGGCGCGGATCGTCGGCCTCAGCGAGGAACACGGAACCCTCGATGTTTCGGCCTGCGAGGTGAAGCCGAAGATCGGCGAGGTGATCCGCATCGTGCCCAACCACTGCTGCCCGGTGAGCAATCTTTTCGACAGCGTCACGCTGGTGCGCGGCGAGGAGGTGGTCGAAGTGGTGGCGGTGGCGGCGCGCGGGCGGGTGGATTGAGGACCTGTCCGTCAAACCCATCATGATCCTTCCCCGCGCCTTTTTCGATCGCCCTGTTCTCGACGTGGCGCCGGCGTTGATCGGGGCGACGCTGCTGGTCGATGGGGTGGGTGGCGAGATCGTCGAGGTGGAGGCCTATGACGAGACCGATCCGGCCTCGCACAGTTTTCGCGGGATGACGCCGCGCAACCAGGCGATGTTCGGACCGGCGGGGCACGCCTATCTCTACAAGATCTACGGCATCCATTTCTGCCTCAACTTCGTCTGCCTCCCCGGCAGCGCCGTGCTGATCCGGGCGCTGCGACCCATCGCCGGGCTGGAGCGGATGCAGGCGCGGCGCGGGACGGTGGCGGAAAAACAGCTCTGCTCGGGGCCGGGCAAGCTGGCCCAGGCGCTGGGGCTCGATCTGCGCCAGAATGGCTTGCCCTTGGATGCGGCGCCGTTCGAGGTGCGGATGGGGGCGGCGCAGGAGATCGTCACGGGGCCGCGCATCGGCATCACCAAAGGGTTGGAGACGCCCTGGCGCTTCGTGGCGAAAGGCTCGGGGTTTTTGAGCAAGCGGATGGAGAACCCCTCAGGCGCAATGTGATCACCCTCGCCCCTCAGGGGAGAGGGTGAGGGGTAAAGGCCATCGATTTTCGCCAAGAGGCTGAACCCTTCTCCCCTCAGGGGAGAAGGGAGAACGTTGGCAGTCGAGTTTCCCTTTGTGATCGCTGCCCCTGCAACCTCGGTCCCGCCGCTCCGTTTCCCTTTCCTGAAGGGCGGTGCGTGTCAACCGGACGCGATGGCAGGAGGAACGGGCTGGTTTTTCCGGTTTCCCGGCCCGGCCAACGAAAGGGCAGCCGAGCCTCTATCCCATCCGCACCGCGCCTTCTTCCGTGCAAGCAAGGAGGCTGTCATGCCCCAGGGTGACAAGCGCGCCTATACCGACAAGCAAAAGCGCAAGGCCGAGCATATTGAAGAGAGCTACGAGAAAAAGGGCGTGAGCCATGACGAGGCCGAGCGCCGCGCCTGAGCCACGGTGAACAAGGATGATGGCGGCGGCAAGAAATCCGGCGCCGGCCGCGGCGCCGATACCGGCCATCCCGCCGCCCACAAGGGCGGCAAGATGGGCGGCGCGGCATCCGCCAGCCGCCCTGCCGCCGAGCGCTCGGCTTCGGCGAGGAAAGCGGCGGCGACGCGAAAACGCAATGCCGAACATGCGGCGCATCATTGAGAGGGGTGCAGGCGAGATCATCCACTCGCCCGATCCCTTCCGTCACACCCCGGGCAAAACCCGTTTTGCTCGGTTGCGCCCCGCCCGTTGCCATGATTCAAGAAGGGCGTGGAAAGCCTTGAGTCCTCCGACCTGTTCTCGCCCCAACGCCCCGAGCGGCCAACCCCGCTCGTCGTCTTGCGCGATGTTTTCGGCCATAAGGGCTTTCGCGGCCAGCAGGCCGAAGTGGTCGATCACCTGGTCGGCGGCGGCGATGCGGTGGTGCTGTTTCCCACCGGCGCCGGCAAGTCCATGTGTTTCCAGATCCCGGCCATCTGCCGCCCCGGCGTCGGCATCGTCGTCTCGCCGCTGATCGCATTGATGCGCGATCAGGTCGAGGCGCTGCGCCAGGCGGGCGTGGCGGCGGCGGCGCTCAATTCCGCGCTCAGCGCCGAAGAGGCTGCCGATGTGCGCCGGCAATTGCGGCGCGGCGCGCTCGATCTTCTCTATGTGGCGCCCGAACGGGTGGCGACGCCGGGCTTTGCCAATATGCTCTCGGGCGTCGATATTTCGCTGTTCGCCATCGACGAGGCCCATTGCGTGAGCCAGTGGGGCCATGATTTCCGGCCCGAATATCGCGAGCTGATCCATCTCGTCGAGCTGTTCCCCGGCGTGCCGCGCATCGCGCTGACCGCCACGGCCGATCCGACGACGCGCGAGGACATCATCGAGCGGCTGGGGCTCGAACAGGCGCGGGTATTCACCACCTCGTTCGACCGCCCCAATATTTCCTATTCCATCGTCGAGCGCGACAAGCCGCGCGATCAATTGCTCGATTTCCTCTCCGGCCACAAAGGGGAAAGCGGCATCGTCTATTGCCTCAGCCGCGCCAAGGTCGAGGATGTGGCCGATTGGCTCAGCGGCAAGGGGATCCGGGCGCTGCCCTATCACGCCGGGATGAGCGCCGAACTCCGCAGCGCCAATCAGGACGCGTTCCTGAAGGAAGAGGGGCTCTGCCTCGTCGCCACGGTGGCCTTCGGCATGGGCATCGACAAGCCCGATGTGCGCTATGTGGCGCATATGGACCTGCCCTCTTCCATCGAGGCCTATTATCAGGAAACCGGTCGCGCCGGGCGCGACGGCCAGCCGGCCGATGCCTGGATGAGCTATGGCATGGCCGATGTGGTGCAGCGCCGGCGCATGATCGACGAGGGCGGCGCGCCCGACGAGGTGAAGCGCCTCGAACACGGCAAGCTCAACGCGCTGTTGGGCGTCTGCGAAACCGCCGAATGCCGGCGCAAGGCGATTTTGAACCATTTCGGCGAGGCCTATCCCGGCGATTGCGGCAATTGCGACACCTGCCGCTCGCCGGTCGAAAGCTGGGACGGCACCGAGGCGGCGATCAAGGCGCTGGCGGCGATCTATCGCACCGGCATGCGCTTCGGCGCCGCCCATATCATCGACGTTCTGGTGGGCAAGGAAACCGAGAAGGTCACCCGCTTCGGCCATCAGCATCAAAAAGTGTTCGGCCAGGGGCGCGAACTCGACGCCAAGGCCTGGCAATCGGTGCTGCGGCAATTGACGGCGATGGGGTTGATCGTGGTCGATCACGCCAATCATGGTGCGCTGACCCTGTCGGAGGGCGCCCATTCGGTGTTCAAGCGCGAGCGCGTCGTCACCCTGCGCAAGGACCGGCCGAAAAAATCGCTCGAGGTGCGGCGCTCGCTGGCCAAGGCGGTGGACATTCCCGATCACGCCCGGCCGCTTTTCGACGCCTTGCGCGCCGAGCGGCTGAAAATTGCCAAGAGCCAGGGCGTGCCGCCCTATGTGATTTTCCACGACGCCACCCTGCGCGCCATGGCGCTGGCCGAGCCGACCCATCCGCACGACATGCTCAACCTGCCCGGCGTCGGCCAGGGCAAGCTCGATCGCTATGGCGAGGCGTTTCTGGCGGTGGTGCGCGGGTTTGAGGGGTGACGGAATTTCTGCGCTTTCCTTCTCCCCTGGGGGGAGAAGGTGGCCCGCAGGGCCGGGTGAGGGGTTCAGTTTCGTATTTTTGCCGAGGGGTCTTCACCCCTCACCCTAGCCCTCTCCCCTGAGGGGCGAGGGGACTGGGCTGGCGGGCGTGAGGGTCTGTGCCCATCTTCGTCAAAGGGAGCCGCGATGTCTGAGACTGCCAAACGCCCCCGCCTGCCGGTCATCGACATCGCCCGCGGCGTCGCCATCCTCTTCATGGCGTTTTATCATTTGTGCTGGGATCTGTGGTATTTCGGCTTCATCGCCGCCGACATCGGCTTCGATCCGGGCTGGGTGTTCTTTGCCCGCTCGATTCTGGCCAGTTTCCTGTTTCTCGTCGGCGTCGGGCTGGTGCTCGGCCATGGCGAGGGGATGCGCTGGCGCGGGTTCGGGCGGCGCTGGCTGTTCGTGCTGGCCGGGGCGCTGGCGATCACGCTGGGCACCGGGCTGACCTTTCCCGACAGTTTTGTCTATTTCGGCGTGCTGCACGCCATCGCGCTGTTCATGCCGCTGGCTCTGCCCTTTCTGTTCACCCCGCTCTGGGTTTCAACGCTGGCGGCAGCGCTTTTCATTGTGCCGCCGCTGTTCTTTACCCATCCGCTGTTCAACGAAAAACTGTTTTCCTGGCTCGGCTTCTGGGTCGAGCCGCCAATCACCAATGATCTGGTGCCGGTGTTTCCCTGGTTCGGCTCCGTCCTCGCCGGGGTCATCGTCACGCGGCTGGCGCGCCGCCGCCTTGTGCCCAAACTGGCCCATTTCCAGCCGCGCAACCCTCTGGCCCGTCTTCTGGCCTGGCTCGGACGCTGGAGCCTGCCCTTTTATCTCATCCACCAGCCGGTGCTGCTGGCGATGATCGTGCCGCTCTCGATGCTGACGGGGAGCGAGGCGGGGCTGCGCGAGCGCGATTTTCTCGCCTCGTGCCAGCTCACCTGCGAAGCGGGCGGCACCACGGCGCCGCTCTGCACCACCTATTGCCAGTGCGGGCTCGAGGGCATCATTCGCGACGATCTGTGGGAGCCGGTCTTTTCCGGCGTCATCTCGGCGGGTGACCAGGCCCGGCTCGAAGCCAATAACCGGCAATGCTCGGCGCTGATCTATCCGGAATTGCTCGAGGAGCAGGGGGCGCCCCGCCTCCCCTGAGAGGGAAGGGATTTTTGAGCACTGCTGGCCATTGGCCAGCGCATGACCCACGCGCCGGGCCGAGCCTGAGCGATCCGGCCAGGGCAGACACGCCCCGCAGGGAGGCGCCGCGCGGACGGCAAGCCCCCTTGCCCAAGCGGCGCTGGTGGCGTTTTCCGGGCTCGGTCATGACATGAGCCATGTCACCGCTGCTTCTCGCCTTCATCGCCATTGCCGTGTTTTTCACCTCGACGCTGTCGGGCGTCTTCGGCATGGCGGGCGGGCTGGTGCTGCTGGCCGCGCTGCTGACGGTGTTGCCGGTGGCCACGGCCATCGCCGTGCAGGGCGCCATCCAGATCGTCGCCAATGGCTCGCGCGCCATTTTCTCGCGGCACTATATCGACTGGCGCATCCTGGGCACCATCTGCCTCGGCCTGGCCGCCGCCGCCGTTCTGCTGTTCATCCTGCGCTATACGCCCGACCTGGCCACGGTCTGCGTCGCCATCGGCCTGATGCCGATCCTGGTCTGGATGCCCAAGCAATGGCTGGCGCTCGATGCCAGCAAGCCCCTGCATGGCTTTCTCTGCGGCTTTCTCGGCGGCGGCCTGAACCTGGCGGTCGGCGTGTCGGGGCCGACTGTGGATATCTTTTTCATCCGCACCCAGATGGACCGGCGCACCATCATCGCCACCAAGGCGGCGACGCAGGTGGTCTCGCATGCCGCCAAGGTGGTGTTTTACGGCGCCGCCGCCTCGGCCATGGCGGCGGGGGACTGGCTGACCGTGCTGATCGCGGCGCCCTTCGCCATCGCCGGGACCAATCTGGGCTACCATATCCTGCAGCGCCTCACCGATGAGGGGTTCCGCGCCTGGACGCGCTGGATCGTGACTTTCATCGGCATTTTTTATCTGGCGCGCGGATTGTCCTTGGTTCTTGGAGCCTGATCGCTATGGTGCCGTCGGGAGACGACATGGCACCTTTCGACAGCGTAACCGCACGCCTTATCCTGCTTTTGGCCGAGACCGGATCGATCGGCCGGGCCGCCGAACGCGAGGGCATCGCCTCGTCGGCCGTCAGCCGCCGGGTGTCCGATCTCGAGGCGCGCCTGGGCGTCGTCCTGTTCGACCGCTCGGCCCATGGGGTCAGGCTGACGACGGCCGGTGAGGCCTATGCCGAGGGCTGCCGCACCGTGCTGCGCGCCATCGCCGATCTCGACGCCTCCATGGCCGATTTCAGCGCCGGGCAACGCGGCAGCCTCCGGCTCGCCTGCACCGGTTCGGCCCTTACCGGGCGCCTGCCCGAACTTCTGGCGCGCTATGCGCAAAAATATCCCGGCATCGAGATCGCCATCGGCGAAATGGGCGCGGCCAAGGCGCTGCTGGCCCTCGACGAGGGGCGGGCCGATGTCGCCATCGTCTCGGACAATTACGATTTTTCCCGCTTCGATATTCGCCCCTTCGAGGATGAGCGGGTGTGGGTGCTGGCGCCGCCCGAACATCCCCTGGCCCAGCGAATCGAGCCGCGCAAGGCGCTGCCCTTCGCCTCCGTCCTGCCCCATCCCATTGTCGGGGTGCACCATTCCGGCTCGCTCGATCGCCTGTTGGGCGAGGCGGCCGGCGCCCTCGGCCAGCAGTTGAAGGAATCGCTGCGGGTCGAGAGCTTTCCGGCCCTGGTGCGCATGATCGAAGCCGGCTTCGGCATCGGTTTTCTGCGCTCGACCAGCCTGCATCTGCTGGCCGGAACGGACCTGGTCTGCGCGCCGCTGGCCGAGCCCTGGGCCATGCGGCAATTGCTGGTGGCGCGGCGCAAGTCGAGCCCGCTCTCGGCGGCGATGAAGAGTTTTATCGCCCTGTGCGCCGAAACCTACGCGCCCTCCGCGTGACCTTGCCGCCTGACCTTGGGAAAAGCGGACAGGATGCGTCACATTTTCTTTTGACTCTTGCCGACACCATGGCTAGGGAACTGGACAAGCGCCATCAACTTTGTGGCGCCTCGATGCAGGCAAACTCGATTGGACCTCTCCATGACGTCGCTTTTCCGCTCTTCCTCTGTTGTCGCGGCGCTGTTCGCCGGTGCAGTGGCTCTCGCGCCCGCCGCCTTCGCCCAGGACAAGGTCATCACCCATCCCCAGGGTGAAACCACCCTCGCCGGCGTGCCGGCCAAGGTGCTGACCCAGGATTGGGCCGTGTTCGACGATCTCGACGCGCTCGGCATCGCCGTGGCCGGTGTGCCGGCCTCCAATGCTCCGTCCTATCTCTCGAGCAAGATTGCCGCCGACGCCGCCCAGATCGGTTCGCTGTTCGAGCCCGATTTCGAGGGCATCGCCGCTTCGGAAGCCGATGTCTATTTCATCGCCGGCCGCTCGGCCGCCGCCTATCCGACCGCCAAGGACATCGTGCCCACCATCGATCTGTCGGTGAACAACGGCTCGATCATCGAGGGCTTGCAGCACAATATCACCCTGCTCGGCGATATTTTCGCGCTTGAAGCCAAGGCCGGCGAACTCAACGGCGCGCTCGACGCCAAGCTTGCCCAGGCCAAGGCCGCCGCCGAAGGCAAGGGCACCGCGCTGGTGCTGGTGACCAATGCCGGCAAGCTCGGTGTCTATGGTCCCGATTCGCGCGTTTCCTGGGTCTATAACGAAGTTGGTCTGGCCTCGGCGCTCGACGCGGTCAAGGACGGCGATCACGGCGGCGACGCCGTCTCGTTCGAATTCCTGCTCGAAGTGAACCCCGACTGGGTCTTCGTGGTCGACCGCGACGCCGGCACCGGTGAAAATGCCGGCGCCGCCGCGGCCCTGCTCGACAACGAACTGTTCAACCAGACCACCGCTGCCAAGCAAGGCCAGATCGTCTATCTTGATCCGCAGGCTTCCTATATCTCGATGCACGGCTATCAGGGCGTGATGCTGCTGCTCGACCAGGTCATCGCCGGCCTCAACGGCTAAGCGAGCTCAGGCTCTTCGGTCCGGCGGGTGTCCCGCCGGGCCTTTGGTATTTTGATTCCGGAGGCGCTCGGCCCCGTGCGCATGCTGATCCTCGCCTTTGTGGCGACCCTGGTGCTGGCTGTCGTCAGCCTGTTCGTCGGCGTCAGCGACGTCACCCTCGCCACCCTGGTGTCGGGAGGGTTGGACGGGCGCGCCATGGAAGTGCTGCTGATCAGCCGCATCCCGCGCACCCTGGCTGTTGTCCTGGCCGGATCGGCGCTGGCCATTTCCGGCCTCGTCATGCAGATCATCGTGCGCAACCGTTTCGTCGAACCCTCGACGGCCGGCACGATGGAATCAGCGGCGCTGGGCTTTCTCGTCGTCACAATTTTCGCCCCCGGCTGGCCTTTGATGGCCAAGATGGTCGTCTCGGCTCTGTTCGCCCTGGCCGGCACGGCGCTGTTCCTGCGCATTCTGCGCTATGTGCCGCTGCGCGATATTCTGCTCGTGCCGCTTGTCGGCATCATGCTCGGCGGCGTGATCGGCGCGGTGACGACGTTTTTCGGCTATCGCTTCGAGCTGCTTGCCTCGCTTCTCGCCTGGGAGGTCGGCGATTTCTCCGGCGTGCTGCGCGGGCGTTTCGAGCTGCTCTGGTTTGGGCTGGCCGGCACCATTCTCGCCTATATCTCGGCCGATCGGCTGACCGTGGCCGGCATGGGCGAGGATTTCACCACCAATCTGGGGGTCAACTACAAGGCGGTGATGACGTTGGGGCTGGTCATCGTGTCGCTGGTCAGCGCCGTGGTGCTGGTCACCGTCGGATCGATTCCGTTTCTGGGGCTGATCGTCCCCAATGTGGTGAGCCTGCTGATCGGGGACAATATGCGCCGCACCGTGCCCTGGGTCGCAATCGGGGGCGCCGGCTTCGTGCTGGCCTGCGACATTCTTGGCCGCGTCATCCGCTATCCTTATGAAATTCCGATCAGTGTCGTCGTCGGTACCATCGGCAGCTTCATTTTCCTCTATATGCTGCTGCGTTCCAAGCGGGGGGCCGCCAATGGCTGAGATCAGCGCGCCCGTTCCCTCACGACGTCCCGCCTTCGCCGTGTCGCGCCCGGTGCTGGTGCTGATCATATTGGCCGTTTTGGCGCTGGCCTCGATCGTGCTGTTCATGACGCTCGGGGCGCGGGGCGGCTGGGACTTCGTCATTCCCTTCCGCGGCAAGAAGCTCCTGGCGCTGATCCTCGTCGCCTACTCGATCGCGGTATCGACGGTGCTGTTCCAGACCATTGCCAATAACCGCATCCTGACGCCCTCGATCATGGGGTTCGACCAGCTCTATATCCTGATCCAGACCGCTATCGCCTATTTCCTGGGCGCGCAGGTTCTGGCGCTGATGGACCCCAATATGGCCTTCGCCCTCAAGCTGGTGCTGATGATCGGCTTTTCGGGCGTTCTGTTTCAGTGGCTGTTCCTGAGCGGCGACCGCAGCCTCTACCTCTTGATCCTGGTCGGCATCGTCATGGGGGTGTTTTTCCGCTCCCTCTCCAATTTCATGCAGCGCATGCTCGACCCCAATGCCTTCCAGGTGCTGCAGGACACGCTGTTTGCCAGTTTCGGCAGTGTCGACACCTCCTTGTTGATCGTCTCCTACGCCATCGTCGCCGTGGCGTCCTTCGTGCTGTTCCGCATGCGTCATACGCTCGATGTGCTCTCGCTGGGGCGCCCCACCGCGGTCAATCTCGGGCTCGACTACAAGCGGGTCGTGGTGACGCTGCTCGTCATCGTGTCGGTCATGGTTTCGGTTTCGACCGCGCTGGTCGGCCCGCGCACTTTTTTCGGACTGCTGGTGGCGACGCTGGGCTATCTGCTGGTCGGCACCAGCAAGCACAGATGGGTGATACCCGCCGCCGTGCTTTTGGGCATCATCTGCCTCGTGGGCGGCCAGACCTTGCTTGAGCGGGTCTTCTCGTTCAATACCGCGCTCTCGATCATCATCGAGTTTTTGGGCGGTATCATTTTCATTATCTTCGTTCTGCGTGGAGCCACGCGATGATCATTGCTTCCGAGGTCACCAAGGCCTATGGCGAGACTTGTGTGGTCGATGGGGTCACGCTCAGCCTGCCCAAGGGCGGTGTTACGTCCATCGTCGGCCCCAATGGCGCCGGCAAATCGACGCTGCTTTCCATGATCAGCCGCCTGATGGCGATGGACAAGGGCAGCGTCACCGTCGATGGGCTCGATGTCAGCAAGACCCCGGGCGATGTGCTGGCGCGGCGGCTCTCGATCCTGCGGCAAGACAACCACATGACCGCGCGTTTGACCGTGCGCGATCTCGTCTCCTTCGGCCGCTATCCCTATTCCAAGGGCCGGTTGACGGCGGACGACAAGGCCCATATCGAGCGGTCTTTGCGCTATCTCGATCTCGAAGCGCTCTCCGAGCGCTTTCTCGACGAGCTGTCCGGCGGCCAGCGCCAGCGTGCCTTTGTCGCCATGGTCCTCTGCCAGGACACCGACTATGTGCTGCTCGACGAGCCGCTCAACAATCTCGACATGAAACATGCCATGGGCATGATGAAGCTGTTGCGCCAGGCCGCCAACGATCTGGGCAAGACCGTGGTGCTGGTGCTGCACGACATCAATTTCGCCTCCTGGTATTCCGACAATATCGTGGCGATGAAGCACGGCAAGGTGGCGGCGCAGGGGCCGGTCGCCGAGATGATCCGCCCCGAAGTGCTGTCCGATATCTATGAGATGGACATTTCCGTCCACACCATCGGCGGCCAACTGATCAGCGTCTATTACGGCTAAGGTGAGGGTGTCCGCAGGCGCTGGGGCACGCGGAGAAAGCGCCGCCGCCCTTATTGCTCCGGCCTCGCCGCGATCTGGGCATAGCTGGCGGCGGTGCCGCGGCCCTTGTCCTTGGCGGCGTAGCAGGCCGCATCGGCCTCGCCCATGAAACCCAGCGCCGAGGCGGGCTGGTCGGTGATGGCGGTGACCCCGACGCTGGCGCCGATCCGATAGTCGCGCCCGACCCAGGAAAACACCAGCGCCCCGATGGCCCGCACGATCTTTTCGGCCACCACCATGCCATTGGCCAGCGGACAATCCTCCAACAGCACGGCGAATTCGTCGCCGCCGATGCGGGCGGCGAAATCATGCTCGCGGCACACGCCGCGAATGGTCTGCGCGACTTGTTTTAAAAGAGCATCGCCGGCGGCGTGGCCGGCGGTGTCGTTGACCGGCTTGAAGCGATCAAGGTCGATATAGAGCAGGCAATGGCGGCGGCCGCGGCTCTTGGCCGAAACGATAGCGGCGCTGAGCGCGCGATCGAAGGCGGCGCGGTTGGGCAGGCCGGTCAAGGCGTCATGGCTGGCCGAATGCGCCAGCTGGCGCTGCAGGGCCCGGCTCTGGGTGACATCCTGGAACACCAGCACCGACCCTTCGATGCGCCCGCCCGAAATCACCGGCGAGGCCGAGCAGCGGATGTCGCGGTGGACGCCGTCCTGCCCCACCAGCACCAATTCGTCCTCGACCGCCACCGTGCGCCCCTCCTCGAGGCAAAGCCGGGCCGGGCATTGGGCGACCTGTCCCGAGCCGGCCTGCCGCACAGGAAAGATCGCATCGACGCTGATGCCGCGCGCCTGCGCATCGCGATAGCCGATGAGGCGCTCGGCGGCCGCATTGATGAAGGTGACGCAGCCTTTGGCATCCGTGGCGATCATGCCATCGGCCATGGCCTCAAGGGTCACGCGCAGCCGTTCCTTTTCGGCCGACAGCTCATGCTCGATGGCCTTGAGATGGGTGATGTCGGTATCGGTGCCCAGGGTGCGGATGGGATTGCCGTGCTCGTCCCACTCCACCGGCCGGCCGCGGCTGAGGATCCAGATATAGCGCCCGTCCCGCGTCAGTTCGCGATATTCCAGCGCGTCGAGCGTCTCGTCGCCCGCGTCCTGGCGGTGGAGATTGGCCATGATATGCGCGCGGTCGTCGGGGTGGATGCGCGCCAGCCATTGCTCCTGATAGTCCTTGCCGATCGCCTCGTCGGGCGGAATGGCGCGCATCATCCGCCACATGCGCGAATAGAACATCGTGTCCTTGACGATGTCGTGATCCCACACGCCCTGGCGCGCGCTTTCCAGCGCGAAATTCCATCGGCTTTCCGAATAGGCCAGCGCCTCTTCGGCGCGCTTTTGCAATTCGATGCTGGTGACCTGGATGATGAGGCAATCGGGCCGGTCCTCGGCGTCCCGCGCCAGCGAGGCGGCGAGCATGACCCAGATCGGATGGCCATTGGCGTTGGCGAGACGATGTTCGCCGCGATAGCGCGCCGTCTCGCCCCGCGCCAGCCGCTCCAGATGCTGCCGCGCCGCGCCGGTATCGTCCGGGTGAAACAGGCCGAAGCCATCGAGCGGCGCCGCTACGTCAAGCCGATGGCCCAGAAGCCGGGTAAAGGCGGGGTTGAGATAGCGCACCCGCCCTTCGAGCCCGGTGACCAGCATGCCGACGGGCGCCACCTCGGCCAGTTGCGAGAGCACCGGCGCGCTGCGTTGCGTCTTGCGCGCCCGCGCCAGGCGCCGCTGGGCGGCTCGGGCCAGGCTCATGGCACCGATCCTATTCGAGGCGAGAGAGAATGAAGTCGCGCTCTATTCCCAATCCTGTCCATTCGCCCGGATGCTCGGCATCGAAGATCAGCGTGTACGGGCCGCGATAGCCCGCTTCTTCCGCCGCCGCGAGACAGGAGCCGTAATCGGCCTCGTCCAGCTGTCCCTTGGTAAAGCTCGCCTTGGCGTGGCACAATTCGGCCCGGGCGAAGATCGATTTGAGATCGTCATATTTGCTCGCCCCGCTCCAATTGCCGAAATCGGCGAGCAGCCCGATCTTGCCCTCGAGCCGGTCGAGCACCTCATGCACCGCCTGCGGGGTGGAGAGCAGATCGTGCCAGTTTTCGGTGACGAGGCGCAGGGGCGAGCCGGCATTGTGCGCGGCCATGCGCGTCAGCGCCGCGACCGAGCGCTCGATGGCCTCGGGGGTCGGCGGACGCTTGCCGGCGACGATGCGCGCATGTTCCGCGCCCAGCTCATTGGCCACATCGATCCAGCCTTCGATCCAGGCGGCATCGCGCGCCCCCCATTCGGGGTCGGTGATATCGCCGGCATCGATCAGCAGGGTCTGCAGGGTGACGCCCGAAACCTTGAGCTGGTCGCGCAGCTCCCCCAGATAGACGGGGTCGCGGCTGCGCATGTGGAACGAAACGATTTCGAGCCGGTGATAGCCGTGATTGGCGAGGACCGAGGGCAGGCCCAGCAGCGACTCGCTGCCTTCGCCATAGGTCTCCTCGCCCGGACCGATGGCGGGGGTGGATAGGTCATGCGGATAGGTCGTGCCCAACAGACGATGCAACGACCAGGTGGAGACCGCGATACGGTCAGCACTCTGGGCCATAAGTCTTGTCTCCCTTGACTGGCAAACAAAATCTCATGGCGCAACGAGTGGTGCAACTGCCTTTATCGCGGCTCGCGGCGGGTTTGAACGGCGCCGCGCGGGGTGGGGCTTTCCTTATCCCGCAACCTTGGCGACCGTGGCCCTCGCGCCATGGTCGAACAGGCTTTCGAGATGGCCTGTCACGGCGTCACGGAACGGCGCATTGGTGGCCAGATCGGTGCCGAACACCTCGCTGAGGGCGACAAGCCCCTCGAACAGGGCCCCCGGATCGTCGCCCGCATCGGCGGCGATGGCGTGCATTTTAAGGGCATGCGGATCGCGCACATCGATCTCGCCGCCATCCTCGGCGACGCCGGTGACATAGCGCATCCAGCCGGCGACGCCGAGGGCGAGACGGGTGATGTCCTGGCCCCGTGCCAGCCGGTCGCGAATGGTGCCGAGGAGACGCTGGGGCAGTTTTTGCGACCCATCCATGGCGATCTGCCAGGTGCGGTGCTTGAGCGCGGGATTGCGGAAGCGCTCCAGCAACTGGTCGCGATAGGCGCCAAGATCGGTGCCCGGCATGTCCAGCGTCGGCATGGCCTCCTCGGTCATCAATGCGTGGATGAGCCTGACATAGGACGGGTCGCCCATCACCTCGGCGATATACTCATAGCCTCCCAGATAGCCCAGATAGGCCATGGTCGAATGCGCGCCGTTGAGCATTCGCAGCTTCATCAACTCGAACGGCTCGACATCTTTGACCAGCTGCGCGCCGGCCCGTTCGAAGGCCGGGCGGCCGGCGGGAAAATGATCCTCGATCACCCATTGGGTGAACGGCTCGGTCATGATCGGCCAGGCGTCTTCGGCGCCGATCAGGCCGGCGACCTCGGCCCGGTCGGCATCGGTGGTCGAGGGGACGATGCGGTCGACCATGGTCGAGGGGAAGGCGACATCCTGCACCCAGCGCCCGAGCTCCGCGTCGCGCAAGGCGGCGAAGCGGTTAACGATGCGCTTGGCGGTCTGGCCATTGGCGGGGAGATTGTCGCAGCTCATCACCGTGAACGGGGCAATGCCGGCCGCCTTGCGGCGGGCCAGAGCCTCGACCAGCATGCCCGGCGCCGATTTGGGCGCGCCGGGATTGGCAAGGTCGTGCACGATATCGGGATGACGCTCATCGAGTTCGCCGGTGGCCGGATCGTGGCAATAGCCCTTCTCGGTGACGGTGAGCGAGACGATGCGAATGGCGGGGCTGGCCATCAGGTCAAGCAGCGCCGCGCGCTCCTGATTGGCGTCCATCACCTTGAGGATCGAGCCGATGACACGCGGATGGGTGCCGGCCGCGTCGCGCACCGCGATCGTATAGAGCCCGTCCTGCTTCTCCAGCGCCTCCTTGGTGTCGGGGCGGCGCAGGCTGGCGCCGACAATGCCCCAGCTCGGGTCCTCGTCAAGCAGATCGTCGACATAGACCGCCATATGGGCGCGATGAAAGGCGCCGATACCCAGATGCACGATGCCCGGCGTCACCCCGGCGCGGTCATAGCCGGGCCGGGTGGTTGCGGCCGTAAGCGCGGCAAGGGTCGAGAGGCTGAGGCGCTGGTGGGTCACATTCGTCTCCGGAAAAGCAGTGTGGCGCGCAGCATAGTGACTTTTCATCTTGTATGGAAGATGGTGCGCCTGGTGTCCGATGTTTAGAATGGGGCCCTTGCCGGGGCAAGGCCGGAGCGGCATAAGCCTTTGGGGAAAGTGGTGGGAGACAGGATTATGGCCGAAAAGCGCATCGTCAGCATCGGCGAGTGCATGATCGAGATGAGCGGCGGCGAAGACCGCCTGTACCGGCTGGGTTACGCGGGCGATACGCTCAATACCGCCTGGTATCTGCGCGCGCTGCTCGGCAAGGATTTCGTCATCGACTATATGACGGCGCTCGGCAAGGACCGCTATTCGAACGATATCCGCGCCTTTCTCTCGGACAACGATATCGGCACCAGCCATATCGGCACCATTCCCGACCGGCGGCCGGGGCTCTACATGATCCATCAGGAAAAGGGCGACCGGCACTTCACCTATTGGCGCGACAGTTCGGCCGCCAAGCTGCTGGCCGACGACAAGGCGGCGCTGAGCCAGGCGGTCGAGGGGGCGAGCCTGGTGTATTTCTCCGGCATTACCCTGGCCATTCTGGCGCCCAAGGCGCGCGGCCGGCTGCTCGGCGCCATCGTCAAGGCGCGCGACAATGGCGCCAAAATCGCCTTCGACACCAATCTGCGGCCGGCGCTGTGGTCGAGCGAACGCGTCATGGCCTCGGTGCTGACGGCGGCGGCCAGCCTTTGTGACATCGTCTTGCCCACCCATTCGGACGAAGCGCCGCTCTTCGGCGACAAATCGGTGGAAGAGACCGCCGAGCGCTATCTCGAACTGGGGGTGGAGGAAGTGGTGGTCAAGGACGGCGCCAAGGAGGCGCTGATCGCCACCGCCGATGAGCGGGTGAAGATCGCCCCGGCCGCCGGGACCAAGGTGGTGGATGCGACCGGGGCGGGCGACAGTTTCAACGGCGGCTATCTCTCGGCCCGGCTGATGGGCAAATCCATCCGCGAGGCGGCGGAGAATGCCCATCGGGTGGCCGGCGTGGTCATCGGTCACAAGGGCGCGCTGGTGGCCCCGGACTTGCTGGTTTAGGGGGCGCGCAAAGCGCTCCTACTCCCCCTTTATCGCCAGGAATTCCTCGGCGCTGAGGACGATCTTTCTGTCGATGCGGCCGATTTCGTCCGGGTCCTTGCCCGCATAATCGAAGCCGTTGAGCACGGTGCGGATGGCGTTGAGGCGGGCACGTTTCTTGTCGTTGGCGCGGATCACCGTCCAGGGCGCGTGGGTGCTGTCGGTGCGCTCGAGCATGGTGTCGCGTGCCTTGGAATAGGCGTCCCACTTGTTGAGCGCCTCGAGATCGACCGGCGACAATTTCCAGGTCTTGAGCGGGTCGTGGCGGCGCTCGTGAAAGCGCTTGAGCTGCATTTCCCGGCCGATGGAGAGCCAGAATTTGAACAGGCGCATGCCGTCGCGCGTCAGGCGTTTTTCAAATTGCGGGGCTTCCTCGAGAAACAGCTCGGTTTGCTCGGGCGAGCAAAAGCCCATCACCGGCTCGACCCCGGCGCGATTATACCAGGAGCGGTCGAACAGCACCATTTCGCCCGCGGCCGGCA
>JAHCJW010000049.1 GCA_026126125.1 Devosia sp. | reverse complement strand
GCCCAATAGGACGCCGCCCAAAAGCCAGAGCAGGGTGCGGATCATGAACAGGCTCCGCGCGTAATGGTGGGCATGGTGTCGTTACCGGCGCCGAAACCTGAAAAGGCGGTGGTGTCGTAAAGCGTCAGCGCCAGGCTGAACGGACCGTCGCCGACCAGTTCGAGCCAGTTGCCGGGGGCGAGGCGCGTGCCGATATGGAGGGTCATGGCGCCATCGCTGTCGCGGGCGATTTCGCTCGAGCGCAGCGCCGCATTGGCATCGGGCGCCGCCAGGTTGATCCAGTTTTCGTCCACGGCGACCAGCGTCCAGAAGGTG
Organism: Devosia sp.; assembly: GCA_026126125.1. Lineage (GTDB taxonomy): Bacteria > Pseudomonadota > Alphaproteobacteria > Rhizobiales > Devosiaceae > Devosia. Next base: position 21,357 of record JAHCJW010000049.1, on the reverse strand, counting down.
GAGACCGGCACATGCCCGACCAGGCGATAGGCGCAGGCGCGCGTCAGCGGCCTGCCGCTGCTGTCGCTGGTGGCGAGAAATTGCAGCCCCTCGCTACGCCCGAGCGGCAGCGCGGCCTCGCGCGTCAGATGGGCGCGGGTATAGGGATTGGGCTCGGACGCGCCGGCATCGGGCCAGGAGGCCCAGGGGCCGATGGCGCTGCCGCCGAACAGCCGTCCATCGGTGAGGGCGAAAGAACTCAGGCCGAAACCGATCCCCAAGGCGAGGGCAATCGTCATCAACAGGCGAAGCACGAACCGCACGGATCAGCGACCGGAAAGAATTTGCATGGCGTCGGGTTCGGCTCGTTTGACTGGGACGGTAATGGCTATCGCAATCGGGGGCAGGAATAAAGACGCAGGTGTTTGGGTGAAGAGCTTTGTACCGGCGCCTGCCGGTATTCCGTCCCTGTTCTCCCCCTTGAGGGGCGGGGCAATCCCCCCGCCTCCGCATCGACCACGGAAAAAACGATTTCCCGCCAAGGGCCGGACCTTCAGCAATCGTGGCGCGGCGGCGACAGAGGCGTTCAGCCTCCCTCGCGCGGGGCGAGGGGCAGGCCCGCCTGTTCGCTCAATGGCGTGGCGTTGCGCAAGGTGGTGTCAAGGCGCTCGGCGAGGTCGAGCAGTTTTCGCGCCGCGGCGGGGGTGAGATTGGGCGGGCGTTCCTCGGCCGGATCGTCCTCTTCGGCGGTGTCGGCCACCATGGTGGTTTCGGGCACGAAATCGACGCCGAACACCGGGGCAACGGCGATATTGGTGTGGGCATAGGCCATGAATTTCTGCCAGGCGATGGTCGGCAGCAGCCCCCCGGTCAGATTGTTGGTCGGGCGGTAATCGTCATTGCCGAACCAGACGGCGGCGACGTAATTGCCGGTGAGGCCGGCGAACCAGGCGTCGCGATAGGAGGTGGTGGTGCCGGTCTTGCCCAAGGTGGGCACGCCGGCAATCTCGGCGCGGCGGCCGGTGCCGCTGGTAACCACGGCGCGCATCATCTGGTTCATATAGGCCACGGTCTGCTCGGACAGCACCCGCTCGCGCGGCGCGTCGGTATCGTATTCCCAGACGAGCGCGCCCTGGGAATTGGTCATGCGGGTGATGCCATAGGCCGGGGTCTTGAGGCCGTGATTGGCGAACACGGCGTAGGAACTGGTCATGTCGAGCACCGACACCGAGGCCACGCCGAGCGCCAGCGAACGGGTGACCGGATATTCCTGGCGCAGGCCCATGCGATAGCTCAGCTGGGCGATGGCCTCGCGCCCGGTCTTGATCGACAGCGTCACCGGCACGGTGTTGATCGAGGAGGCGAAGGCGCTGATCAGCGAGGTCTGGCCGCGATAGGAGCGGCCGTAATTCTGCGGGCACCAGTCGCCGATGCAGACCGGGCGGTCCGAGATGGTGTCGGTGGGCTTGAGGCCCAGTTGCTCGAAGGCCTCGGCATAGACGAAGGGCTTGTAGGACGAGCCGGGCTGGCGGGTGGAGACGATGGCGCGGTTGAACTGGCTCTTGCCGTAATCCATGCCGCCGACCATGGCGCGGATGGCGCCCTGAGTATCGGTGGCGACCATGGCCGCCTGGCTGACGCGATATTGCTCGCCCTGCTCGCGCACCACCGAGGTGATGGCTTCCTCGGCGTATTTTTGCAGCGTGGTGTCGATGGTGGTGCGGACGACGAAATTATTGCCCGGCGCCTGCGTATCCTCGATCAGGCGCTTGGATTCCTCAAAGGCCCAGTCGAGGAAGTAATTGGGCGAGTTGACGTCGGCGGTGCGGTCGATGGGCGAGGCCGGATGGCGACGGGCGGCGGTCACCTGGCCCTCGGTCAAAAAACCGGCGGCGACCAGATTGGACAGCACCACATTGGCGCGGCCGCGCGCGGCGGCGAGGTCAATATGGGGCGCCCAGCGGCCGGGCGCCTTGTAAAGGCCGGACAGCATGGCGGCCTCGGCCAATGAAATATCCTGGATGCGCTTGCCGAAGTAATATTCGGCCGCCGCGACGACGCCGAAATTGCCGCCGCCCATATAGGCGCGGTCGAGATAGAGTTTTAAGATCTCGTCCTTGGAATAGTGCCACTCCAGCCAGACCGAGAGAAACGCCTCGACGATCTTGCGCTCCAGCGTCCGCTCGGAGGAGAGGAACAATTGCTTGGCCAGTTGCTGGGTGAGCGAGGAGCCGCCATGCAGGCTCGATTCTCCCGTCGCATTGGTGGCCAGCGCGCGCATAGTGCCGACGATATCGATGCCGAAATGCTCGTAGAAACGCCGGTCCTCGGTGGCCAGCGTCGCCTTGATGAGGAAGTCGGGCATCTGGTCGAGCGCCACGCTGTCGTCCGAGCGGATGCCGCGCCGGCCGATTTCGCTGCCGAAGCGGTCGAGGAAGACGACGGCGTAGTCCTCGGCCTTGTTGAAGCTGCCGCGCGCGATGATGTCGAAGGCCGGCATGGCCAGCGCCGTCATCAACACCGCGCCGATGGCGCCGAAGGTGAAGGCGTCGGAGAGGATCTCGACGAAGAAGCGCTTGATGCCGGTCACATGGAACCGGCCCATGAAGTCCTGATAGCGCGTATAGCCCCGCCCGAGGGCCTGCCAGAACTCATAGAGCGAGGAATCCAGCCATGCGTCGGCAGCCAGCATGGAGCCGGCGGGTTTTCGCCGCTTTTCCTTGGTATAGAACGGATCCTGCACGCCGAACCCCATTGCCCTGAGCTAACGGACTTTTGTCCCTTCCCGCGGGCCAATGCAATTTCCTCGCTGGAATATGATTGCGCTCATCGAGAGACAAGGGCAAACCGGCAACACAGTGAACGCATGGCGGTTAACATGGCCTTTTGGGAAGAAAAAACGCTCGAAGAAATGTCGTCCGCCGAGTGGGAAGCGCTCTGCGACGGGTGCGGGCGCTGCTGCCTGATCAAGCTCGAAGACGAAGAGAGCGGCGTGCTGATCACCTCGGATGTGCGCTGCAAGCTGCTCGACGGGGATAGCTGCGCCTGCACCGATTACGCCAACCGCCAGACCATCGTGCCCGATTGCATCAAGCTCACGCCCAATAATGTGCGCGATATTTCCTGGATTCCGACCACCTGCGCTTATCGGCGGCTGGCCGAGGGCAAGGGGCTGGCCTGGTGGCATCCGCTGGTCTCGGGCGATCCGCAGACGGTGGTCGATGTCGGGGTATCGGTAAAGGGGCGGACCTTTCTCGAAACCGAGATCGACGCCGATGAATGGGAAGAACACGCCGTCGACTGGCCCGAATGGGAGCCGCCCGAGACCCTCTGAGCCGGCCCCATCGCGCCCCGGGACAAAGATTACTTAATCGTTAACGCATTGGACAAGTCACCTTCAAGATTCGTCTAAGACTAGAACGGATCGAGAATTTGACATTTTCAAGCAAGAGGCCCCTTGCCAAATCACTTGGCTTGTTTATTTCTCGTTAACCATAATATGAACACATCCTCGCGGTTCGGGACGCGCAGGGGGCTGGCACGATGAGCATGAACGATTTCGCGCAAAGGGATTCCTTCTGGGACCGGGTGCGGGCCTTGCTGCAGCGAACGCCGGCCGGACGGAGCAGCGCTTTCGCCGCCATCGGCCGTCAGGCCGCCCAGACCGGGCCGCTCGAAGAAGAACTGCGCCGGGCCTGGTCGATCGCCGCCGAGCGCCAGATTGGCCTTTGTGTGATGGCCGTCGAGATCGACTGTTTCACCGATTATCTCGCCGCCTATGGCCGCGACGCCGCCGAAGACTGTCTTGAGACGCTCGATCAGGCCATCGGCGCCGTGCTGGGCCGGCCCGAGTTCCGCTGCCTGCGCGTCGGGCAATCCGGCTTCGTGCTGGTGCTGCCGGATCTGCCGCTGCGGACGGCGCGCGGCCTTGCCGGCAAGATCATGGCCGCGGTGCGCCATGAGGGTCTGGTGAACAAGGAAAGCCATGCCGGCGTCGTCACCGTCGGGGCCGGGCTTGCCGTCATCGACCCCGTCGCCGGTTTCGACTATTCGGTGCTCGACGCCGCACGCCACGCCGTGCGCAAGGCCCAACGGCACGGCCTCTCCCGCCTCGACGCCATCGACCTCAACACCGCCGAAGAGCGCCAGTCCAAAGCCGCCTGATCCTTCTCCATCGCGCTGCCCACCGCTGTCACCTCGGCGCAGGCCGGGGCCGACCTGCCGATCGCATGATGGTCCTGGACCCTGCGTCGCGGGATTGCATCCGCTGGGGTGGGTAAAATTCTTGCCAAGGGCCAGAACCCCGAAAACAACTCAAGCCCGTCTCCCGAAAGTGGGAACCGGTTTCGGGAAAAGGACATGCGTACAGAGAGCTAGAGCGAATAGAGCTGATCTGAAAGAAACGCGATGCGCTTTAGCAATATTCGCGTCTCAAACCGCGCCCCTCACTCCACCGATCACCGCCAGTGCCAGCACCACCAGCCATGGCGGCGCTTTCCACATCACCAGCGCCACGAAGCCGGCCAGAGCCAGCGTGAAATCCATCGGCCCGCGCACGGCGCTGGTAAAGACCGGATCGTAAAGCGCCAGACCCAACACCCCGACCACGGCGGCATTGGCGCCGCGCATGCCCGCCTGCGCCGGCGGCAAGGCGCGCAGCCGCTCCCAGAACGGCAAGGCCCCGGTGACCAGCAACAGCCCCGGAACGAACACCGCCACCAGCGCGATGGCGGCCCCGAGCCAGCCATTGGGCGGCATGGCGCTGACCGCGCCCAGATAGGCGGCAAAGGTGAAGAGCGGCCCCGGCACTGCTTGCGCCGCGCCATAGCCGGCGATGAAACTGTCCGGGCTCACCCAGCCTCTGGCCACCGTTTCCGCCTCCAGCAGCGGCAGCACCACATGACCGCCGCCAAACACCAGCGCCCCGGCGCGGTAGAAGGCATCGAACAGCGCCAATGCCTGGCCCTGCCCGGCCAGGAGCGGCAGGCCCAGAAGGAGCAACAGGAAAACCGCGAGGACAATGATCCCGGCCGAGCCCGAGAGCACGGGCGCTTCGTGCCGGGTGGGCGCCAGCCTGTCATCGCGGCAGATGATCAGCCCGGCTGCGATGCCGAGGGCAATGGCCGCCACCTGCCCCAACACGCCGGCGGCGACGACCGCCATTGCCACCGCCGCGACGGCGATGGCCGCCCGTTGCCGGTCGGGGGTCAGCGTTCTGGCCATGCCGAATACCGCCTGCGCCACCACGGCCACGGCCACCAGCTTCAAGCCGTGCAGCACACCCTGCGCCACCGGCCCGTCCAGCGCCGCCGCCCCATAGGCAAACCCAAGCAGCAGCAAGGCCGAGGGCAAGGTGAAGCCCAGCCAGGCTGCCATCGCGCCAAGCGGGCCGGCCCGCATCAGCCCCAGCGCGAACCCGACCTGGCTCGATGCGGGCCCCGGCAGGAACTGACACAGAGCCACGAGATCGGCATAGCGCTCCTCCGTGATCCAGCCGCGCCGCGTCACCAGCTCGTCGCGAAAATATCCCAGGTGAGCGACAGGCCCACCAAAACTGGTAAGCCCAAGCTTGAGAAAGGCGCTGAAAACCTCGCCAGGCGTGCCGTGTGATGAACGGGCGTCGGTCATGATTTCTCCTGCAGCGTGGCAGCGCAGAAAACCACACTCTTTGCGCAATCCGATGACGCCTGGCTGTAACGCACTGAATTTTTCAGCACGCCATGCCACCCCGGCGCTGGAGCGCCCGGACGCCCGGCAATGACGATGGCCAAACCAATGGCGGACCTGGAGCATGTCTCCCGAAAGCGGCCCCGGTTTCGAGAGACATACGACAAAACAAAGGGTTAAAGCGCAGGGAGCGAATGGAAAAGAAACGCGGCGCGCTTTATTTTGGTGCAATCACCTCGGTGTCGGGCACCATGGTCTGGAAGCGTGACGGAATGGTGCTCCCGCCATGGCCGCCCTGCCCGTCCACGCCCGAACAGAAATCCTCGCGGCTGGCCCGGTCCGCCCAGATTTTCAACCGCCGCAGCGAGGCGTCCACCGCCACCGACTGCTCATGCGGGGTTTCCACCAGCAGGTTGTCGAGCGCGTAGGAATAGCTGTCATGGCGGTAATTGATCGCCCGCACGAACCAGTCGATATGCCATTGGTTCTCGATCCGCCGCGCTCGCACATCGTCGGCTGCGGTCGGCGCCAGATCGGTCAATTGGTTGAGGGCGACGCGGCGCAGCCGGTCCACCTCCTGCACGGCGCAGATGGCGATGAAGGTCTGCGGCACGGTGTCGAGATCGGCCAGAATATGCCGGCCGATCGTCGCGTAGCGAATGCGCGACGACTGGTAGTGGGTCTTTTTGAGCCAGTTGTAATAGCGGTCGGGCAGAAAGGTGAAATCCTTGGTCCGCGTGATCCGCACCCGCTGCAATTCGCTTTCGCTGTTGAACAGCCAGTCCTTGGTGTTGTTGGCCACGAGGAAGCGCCAGGTGCGGTCGTGCATCTCGCGCTCCTGGTCGGTCTGGTTGAAGCTCGACACCGGCTCGCGCCGCTGCTTGGCCATGAAATCCCCCACCGCCGGCAGCATGCTATCGTGCAGCGCGCTGGGTTGGGCCCGGCCGAAATCACCCACCGGCCGCGAGGCGCAGGCGGCGAGCAGGCCCGCCAGGAGAACGAGGCCGCATAAGCGGGATAAATTGGACAACAGGTCAGCCGCGCTTGCGTCGACGCGACGGGTCGAGACGGTTGTTTGGTGGCGGCGGCGTACCGCGTTCATAACGTACCCCGGTAAACATCAATATCTGGGCGTCACCGGTCGGACTGTCGCCGGCGCTTGCGGGTCGGTCCCGCCGTTTGAATTTCAGCAGCTTTCCCAAGCCAGCCTCCATTTGCTCGCGCCGCTCCCCCTTCCCATCCGGAGGCAGCGAGTTGGATTGATTCGATTTGTCGCGACGCCCCTCGCGTTGACCCCATTAAGAGATCGTCAAGGTTAACAGTCTGCTAACGAATTCACGGCAATCTGGGACCACATCGCGCCGGGGGCGCCTTTTTTGAGTCGATGGTTGCGCGCAACATGCTTGGTTTTCAGCCTTACGAGACCTTTCAGCTTCTGATCGAAACCGGTGGGGTCGATCGCACCAATACCCTGCTTATCGCCGCCTGCGACGCCTATGCGCGGCGCGGCCGGCCGACCGGTCCCGAAATGGAACAATTCGAGGCCCTTGCCGGCCGGCTGTTCCCTTCGGCGAGCCCGCAGGCCCGCACCAAGGCCGCCGCCATCCTGGGCCGGGCCGAGTTGCTCTCGCCGATGCTGGAGCAACTGGTCGTCGAAAATATCGGCGAAGACCTTGCATCCTTTATCGAATCCGCCGCCGAGCTGACCGACCAGACCATGCTCGACATCATCGGCCGCTATGATGTTGCCGCCGCCGCCACGCTGGCGCGCCGGCCGAACCTGTCCAATGTCGTACTGGCCAAGCTCTTTCAGATGAACTCGCGCAAAGTCTATCGCGCCCTAGCCAGCAACACCCGGATCACCCCGCGCGGCGCCTATCTTAGCGCCCTCGCCCGCTCGGCGCAGATGGACCACATCGTCGCCGAAGCCCTTGGAAACCGTAAGGATTTCGACGCGGCGCTGCTGGCCCCGGCCTTTTTCGACCTCTCCGACGACCACCGGATCAAGGTCATCCAGGCCTTCGCCAACCGCGACACGCCGGCCGCCCCGATCACCCGCACCATCGAGCAGATGTCGGTGGCAACGGGCGAACTGACCAAGGCGCTGATGAAGCTGTTCTCGGAAAACCGCCGTCCGGAAGTGACCAAGCTTCTCTCGCAGATCACCGGCCTCGACGAGGTCCGCTGCGGCCAGATCGCCCATGACGTCACCGGCGCTTCGGTCTTCGTGATCCTGCGCGGCTTCGGGGTTTCGGCCTATGACGGGCTCAAGGTGCTGATCCACGCCACCAGCCACGACACCGAGCGCTCCAAGGCGCTGGCCGATTTCGCCACCCTGTTCGCCACCGTCTCGCCCGAGTCGATGGCCTATCTGATGAGCGCCTGGCGCGGCGAGGTGAACCTGCTCGATCTCTCCAAGCCGCAATACCAGCCGGTGACGATGCCCTCACGCCGCACTGCAGGCGCCAGCTCGGCCAACCCCGTGGTGGAACAGGCAATGGAAGCGCTCTCGCGCATCGGCGCCCGCCGCGCCAGCTGAAACCGCAATTAAATCCGGGGCTTGACCAATTCAATCCCCGGATCGTCGCCGCGCAGATCAAGGCTCAACACCCAAAGGTCGGGATCGAAATCCTGCTCCTGGGCGATCCGCTCGCGGACAATTTCGGGCTCGACCCGCGTGAAGCGGCGCTGAAACACCAGCGCCGCACCCTCGTCCCGCGACAGCAGCGGCGCGGGGGTGAACAGCGAGCGCGTGCCGTCGAGATGATCGACCTCGATAAAGACCTGCCCGGCGATGGGGTCGCCACGGCGCGACACCACGCACATATTGCCCAGGTCATTGTGGCGCCGCACGAAGGCCATGCACCACAGATCGCTGCGCAGAACCGCCACTAGATGGCCGCACCGGCATTGCGCAGCAGGCCCACGAGATCGGGCTGCACCTGGCCGGTGATCCGGTAGCGGTGGAAATTCTCGAATTCGCGAATGGCCCGCGCCGTTTCCGGCCCCGGATTGCCGTCAATGGCCCCCCGGAAGAAGCCGAGACTGGCCAGCCCACTCTGGATTTCGGCGACCAATGCCGCGTCGGTGGCCGGTGGGGCGGCGGGCGGCGGGCTGGCGACGGCCGCGACCGGCGCGGTTGCGGCCAATTGCACCGGCGCCGGCATGGACTGGGTCGGCAGGCTTGCCGTGGGAATGGGCGGATTGGCACTGGGCGGCGGGGTCGAGCGCGACCCATCGACCGCCGCGACGATCGTGTCGAGCGTCTGGGCGGCGGTGGAGGCCACCTGGTCGAACACCTGCTCGCCAGCCGAAAGTTCGGGCAGGCGTGCCACGACTTGGTCCGGCTGCGGCAAGGCCGCCGGCACCACCGGGGCCGCCTGGGCCTGCGGCTGCACGACCGGCGCCGGCTGCACGACGGGCTTAGGTGCGGCGGCAGGCGCGGCAGTCCGTCCGGCATTATCGGCGTTGAGGATGGCGGCGACGACGCCGGCCGACAAGGCTCCCATCGGGGTCATGCCGTTGCGCTCTTCGAACGCCCGGATCGCCCGTGCCGTCATCGGGCCGTAATAGCCATCGACCTTGCCGTCGAACAATTTCAGCTCGGCCAGCTTCTTCTGCACGGCGAACACTTCGGCATTGCCCACTGCCGCTTCGGGAATGGCCGGCGGCACGCGGGCGATAGAGCCGGTTGTCTCGCTCGGCGGCGCCAGGGTGGGCAGCGCGGCGACGCCCTCCTGCGCCTGCTCGCGCAGTTCGAGCGGCGCCGGCACCGGCGCATCGCTCGCCACGCTGAGCGGCACGGCGCGGGGCTGTCCGAAAAACGGCGAGGGATGCTGCGCGGTCTGGAAATAGAGCGCGTTGCTGCCGGCCATCGCCGTCAGCGTCACCATGGCCAGAATGCCGGTGGACGCGGCCGGCGCCCGCATATAGCGCGCCAGGGTCCATTGCCCCAGACGCCCGAGTTGAGACAGGAAGACGCCGCCCATCTGAAGAGGCAGCTGGGTCAAGGTCGATGCCGTCATTGCGCTTTTCTTTTTTCGTTTTGCCATGAAGTCTTGGGCGCTACCGGTGGCTCACGATGGAGAGGAAGAACGTTGGCAGTTTCCGCCATCTTGGTTGCCGGACCGTTTATGGGGAGCAAGACTGTCATGGTTGTCCCCAACCCGACTTCCGAGATTGCCCGCAAGGCGCCGCCATGCAGATCCACCAGCCCCTTGACGATGGAAAGGCCAAGGCCCGTCCCCTCATAGTGCCGGGTCAACCCATCCTGCGCCTGGAAGAACGGTTCGCCGATCCGCTCGAGCGCCAGCGGTCCCATGCCGATGCCGCGGTCGCGCACGGCAAAGCTGATCGACTGCCCCTGCCGCTTGACCACCAGCGTCACCCCGCCACCGTGATGGCTGAACTTGACGGCGTTGGACAACAGATTGAGCAGGATCTGCCGGCAGGCGCGCTCGTCGGCGACAATGGCGGGCAGATCGGGCTCGATCTCGGTCGCCAGCGTCACGGTCTTGGCCTGGGCCATGGTCTCGACCATCGACAGACAGGCCGGCACGATCTCGTCGGGCTGGAAACGGCTGGCGTCGATCTCAAACTTGCCCGCCTCGATGCGCGACATATCGAGCAGCATCCCCACCACGTCGAGCAGGTGCCGCCCGCTCTGCTGGATGAGGCCCGCATATTCCTTGTGCGTGGGCGAAAGCTCGCCGCCGATGCCCGAAGTCATCATTTCGGAAAAGCCAACTACCGCATTGAGCGGTGTGCGCAATTCGTGGCCCATGGTCGCGAGAAAACGCGACTTGGCCTGCGAGGCTTCTTCGGCCAGGTGGCGCGCCTGTTCCGTGGCCGCTTCGGCATCCTTGCGCTCGGTCACATCGCGCAGCATGGCGATGACTTCGTGGCGGGCGGCGTCCGCTTCGATGATCGGGGAGAAACGGATTTCAACCCAGATGAAATGCGGCAGATTGCTGGTGCCCGTGTCCTGATCGCGGCGCATGCGCACTTCGATCGTGCGGCTCTTGCCGCCGTGATTGGCATCGGCCAGGGCGGTGAGATAAAGCGGGCGATCGAGCACGTGCAGCCGCTCCACCAAGGCGGAGGCGGTGATCTGGTAGCGCGGGCAGCCGAACAGGGTTTCGGACGAGCGCGAGGCCGAGAGCAGCTCGCCTTCGCCGGAATAGCGCAGCACGCCATCCTGCACATGTTCGATCAGGTGCCGATAGGCGTTCAACTGCGCCTTGTCATGCACGACATAGCCTGCATTGATGTGATGGGTGGTGTGCACAAGGACGGCGATCGCCACCGCAAAGGCGCAGGCGCTCGTGGCCATTGCCGGGTCGGCAAAGGCCAAGCCGCTGGGCAGGCCGAGACAGGCGTCGAGCGCGCCGACAACCAGAATCAGCCCGGTCGCCATCCAGCTCAGGCGCCGAATCGGGCGGCTGGTCAGCAGGGCTGCCAGTACCGGCCCCATGAGCGCCAAAGCCAGTCCCGAATCGCCCAGGCGCGAGTCGAGCGCCGTCAGCACCAGTCCGGTGCCGAGAAAGGTGATGACCTGGGCGAGCGCCGCTTCTTCATGGCGGCGACGGTGATGCAGCGACAGGCTCACCATGCCGCCGACCAGTCCCGCGCAGGCGATGACGAAAGGCAGAGCAAGCTGGGAAACCAGGAACCACATGGCCACCGGCATGCCGAGCACGGAGGCGGCGATCAGCAGATAGGCGTTGTTGGCGATGGTCTTGCGGCGCAACATTTCGGGCCGGTCTCCGCCGGAAGCGGCCGAAGCGATCCCTGTGCTGACGCCGAAAAGACCAAGGCTACGCATCAAAAAACTCATACTCGAGACGCCACTCTGCCGGCCAAGCCGCCGGTTATGACCGCCCTTGCGGGGCCGTCCGCCTGATTACTGTCAGGTCTTGCCTGAGCCCCACACTCAACCAGCAACCGCTAAGACAGGTTTAAGTCCGCTTCGGGCCGTTGGCTTTCGAGAGATAGCGTAAACAAGGGGTTGCGCCGCTCCAAATACGCAACGGCATTTGTCTCAAATTTTAAGAAACCGGCGCAGTCGGGCTTAACGGGCCCCGCCTAGTGTCGACGACAAGAAGAGCGGGACAGGCCCGTTCGGATCGTTTTCGAGATGATGTTTCTGCTTCGCTCCGTATTCTGGCTCTCGATAGCCTTCATGGTCATCCAGCCGGGAATGGATATGCGCGAGACCGCCAGCGCGCTGTCCGGTCAAGCCCTGGCGCGCGGCAGCCAGCTCGTCGCCGGGCAGATCGAGGCCATCGAATGCGACAGCCTCACCTGTCTGGGCGGCAAGGCGGTCGTTTCGGCCGCACTCCAGCCCGCGCCGCCCACCGGCCCTCCCATGCATGTCTTGCCGGTGCTCGATTCGGTTCCTCTGCCCCGACCTCGACCGGATCGCGCGAGCTAAAAAGCGGATGGGACGCCTGCGCCCCGCGTCCCGACCGAAGCCCTCACTGCCGCAAGTCCCCAGCCCGGGCTTGCGGCTTTTTCTTGCCTGCCAGGGCCCATTTCCATCGCCGCTCCCGGCTGGAAAAGCACTCAAGCTTGGCATAGATAAAGCCCATGACACATCCCCAGGCCTTTCAGGACATCGCCGAAAACCTCTCCTTTCTTGACGATTGGGAGGATCGGTATCGCTATATCATCGAGTTGGGACAGGGTCTGTCGCGGCTCGACGCGGGCGAGCGAACGGACGAGAACAAGATCCATGGCTGCGTCTCGCAGGTCTGGCTGGTGGCCGAGCCGCGCGAGGCGGATGGTGCGCCCGGCTTGCGCTTTCGCGGCGAGAGCGACGCCATGATCGTCCAGGGTCTGGTGGCGGTGCTGCTCTCGCTCTATTCCGACCGGCCAGCGCGCGAAATCGCCGAAACCGACGCCATAGCGCTGTTCGACGAACTGGGTCTGCGCGAGCATCTGACGACGCAGCGCGCCAATGGCCTGGTGGCGATGGTCAACCGAATCCGAGGCGAGGCGCGGGCGCTGCTCGGCTGAAGTGGCGCTGCAACGGCGTTTCGACATAGCGATAGATCATCAAGCCGATCGCCACGCCGCCGACAATGGCCAGAAGGGTGACGATGGCGATCGCTGCGGGCAGATCGGTGCCGACGATGCGCAGGCCGATACCGGCCAATAGTGCCACCGCGAAGATATGAACGAGATAGATGGAATAGGACGCGTCGCCCAGCCGCTCCAGCCAGACCATGCGCGGGATTGTGTCGTCGAGCCGCACGAGGATCGCCATGATCCCGATCGAAAAGATCAGGAAGCCGGCAAAGGCCGTGCCGTCCTCGACGACGCCGCTATGGTCGGCGAACCCGACGGCTAGCCCCACCAGCCCCGTGGCCCCCGCCAGGACGGCCAGCGGCCAGCTGAGCCGGGCGAGCCGGCCCTCGATATGGGCCAGTCCCAGCCAGGCGCCGGCGACGAAGGCCAGCGGCAGGAAGCTGGTATAGAACTGCAGCACGGCTCCCTGCGGCGCCAGCAGCATTCCCGCCGCCGCCAGCCCGGCAAAGGCCAGCGTCAGCCAGATCACCCGCAAGCGCGCCGTGAACATGGCCAGCAGCGCGAAGCAGAGATAAAAGAACATTTCGTAATTGAGCGTCCAGCCCAGCTTGTAGAGCGGGTGCAGGCCATGGCTTGCCGGATTGTAAAACGGCACGAAGGCCAGCGACAGCGCCAGTTGCTGGCCATCGAATACAGTTGTCTTGAACAGTTGCGGCATCACCAGCGCCAGTCCGGCGGCGAGAAAGGTGAAGGCCCAATAGAGCGGCACGACCCGCGTCACACGCCGGCGCATGAACTTGCCCGCGTCAAACCGCCCCTTGTCGGTGACGCTGACCATGATGAAGCCGGAAATGGCAAAAAACAGGATCACCCCCAGCCAGCCCAGCCGGCCATAGGCCAGGGTCTGCTCGGTCAGCGGATAGAGCAGCGCGTGCGAGGCCAGCACCAGCAGCGCGGCCAGCGCCCGCAAATATTGTACCGTGACGAGTTTGGACGACATCGACAGCAACACCTTCTGAGGAAGAGTGAATTACCATATCCAGCGGCCAGACAAAAATTACGGTCGCAAATATCGTTAAGACACATCGCTGCCGAACATCGGCGGGCGGTGCTCGAGCCAGGCGCGCTGCCGCCCGCGATCATGGCCCTGCCCCGCCGCCTCGAGGCCGTGGATCGCCGCCAATTGCTCGAGCGCCACGCGCAGCACCAGCTTGGCGCCGCGCCGTGGCCAGCCATGAGAGACCTCGATTTCCTGCAGGCCTCGGTCGAACCCGCACACATCGTACAGCACCGCCCAGCAATCGCCCGGCAACTGCCGCGCCAGTTGGGCCAGCCGGCGGCGGGCGTCGGCGGCGCTGTCGGCAAGCTCGCCCTGAACCGGCCGACCGCCACCACCTCCGATCCGGGTCGGGTCGTAGGACATGGTCACCCGCTGGCTGAGGCGAGCCCGCTCGAAATTCCGCGCCAGCCGGATCGCGGCGACGCCGTGATGGGCGGCGAGAAAGGGCGCTTCACTGCCCTTGGAGAGCAGCAGGCGCTCCACTGCCTGCGGCAGATAGGGATTGTCGGGGGCCGGACTAGCCATTGTCCGTCTCCATGCCCGGCGCCAGCAGCACGCTTTCGAGCCGCTCGAGTTCGGCGTCGAAGGCCGGATCGTCGCGCAGATCCTCGATCAGGCCGCAGGCATGGGAGACTGTTGTCCTATCGCGACCGAAGGCCAGGCCGATTTCGGCCAGGCTGGCGCCGAAGACGACATGGGCGAGATACATGGCGATCTGCCGGGCCCGGGCCGCCCCGGCGCGACAGCGCGAAAAATGCACAATCAGCCGGATCGGCACATTTTTTTCTCGCGCCACCAAGGCAATGACGGCAGCGATTTCGCGTTGGGCCCGAGGACCGCCGCTGGAAGACAAGAATGGCAACTGGGTGCTAATGTCGATTCGCACTTAGGTTCTCCTCAAGATTTAGGATTATATTCCTATATCTTGAGCCACACCATCCATAACGGGGATAAGTCGCATATCTTGTCGGCCAGCGGCCGAAACGAAAATGGCCGCCCGAGGGGGCGGCCACAATCTGGTAGCAGAGCTCCAGGCTCGAAAAGCTCAGCCGACCTTGCGACCGAGGCCGTTGTCCTTGGCCAGCTTGGAACGGGTCGCCGAATAGCTCGGCGCCACCATGGGATAGTCGGCCGGCAGGCCCCACTTCTCGCGATATTCTTCGGGCGAGAGATTGTAGTGGGTGCGCAGATGGCGCTTGAGCGATTTGAATTTCTTGCCGTCTTCAAGACAGATAATATAGTCGGGCGCCACGGATTTGCGCACCGGCACCGCCGGCTTCAGCTCTTCCACCGGAACCGGCACCTCATTGGAGCGCAGCGACCGCAGGGCGCCGTGTACATCGCTAATAAGGCGCGTCAGATCGCTCGGACTGACGGCATTATGGCTTACATAGGCCGAGACGATATCGGCACTGAGCTCGACGAGATCGAATTCCCCGGCATCGGCCGGCACGGAATTGTCGTTCATGCTTTTCAACCTTCCAGGTTTTTTATTGGGGCGAGAACAGGGGCAGTCATCGCCTTGCTGCATTCCTAGGGCCGTTTATTGCGATAAGCAAGCCGACCATCGGCTATAAGCCCTCAACATCTGGCACTACTGATGTGGCGGGATTTTGTTCGGTTCAACTTCAAGGTCATTTTGTACGGTATTTGACCAGAATGGATAACCAGCAATATAGGCAGCTCGCGCCAGAAGATGAGCCGAAACAGGCGTCGTCATAATCAAGAACAATACGCCAATAACCGCGCGGATGGACACGGCGGCATCCTGACTGACCAGCGCCACCGCCAGCAACACCAGTCCGCCGCCCACCGCACCAGCCTTGGAAGCGGCGTGCAGGCGGGTGTAAAGATCGGGCAGCCGGACCACGCCGATGGCGGCCAGCAGCGAAAAGGCGGCACCGGCGACCAGCAGCACGCCCCCCAGGTAAAGCGCCAGATCGGCGATCATTGCGCGTCCCTCCCGGCCCGGCGCAGGATGTAGCGCGCAAAGGCGATAGTGGCGAGAAAACCCAGAAGCGCCAGGGCGATGGCGATATCGAGATAGAGCGTCAGCCCGGTGCGCACGGCGATGGCGCCGATGAACCCCATCGCCACGACGGTCATCAGATCAAGCGCCAGCACGCGATCCCCCAGCGTCGGCCCGATGATGATGCGCACCACGGAAACCAGCAGCGCCAGCGTCAGCAGCACCAGCGCCACCAGGCTCGCCCAATCGATGAAGCTTACGGCGGTCATTGGAAAACCTCCCTCACGCGCGCCTCGAAACCTCCGGCGATTTCGGCGATCAGCGCCTCGGGGCTGGCGAGGGTCAGCGCGTGCACATAGAGGAGCGAGCGATCCTCGGAGACATCGACGCTGAGCGTGCCCGGCGTAAGGGTGATGAGATTGGCCAGCAGCGCGATCTCGGCGTCCGATTTGACGCTGAGCGGCACGGCGACGACGGCCGGCCGCAATCCCGCCGTGATGTCGGGCCGCATCACCACCAGTGCCACCCGGATGGCACTGGCCATCAGTTCATAAAGGAACAGGCCTGTCAGCGCCGCGATATGGCGCAGACGCGCCAGTTCGCCCCGCTGGCGCAACGAGGCGCGCAGAATCATCACCGCAACGCCCCCCACCAGCCCGCCGAACACCAAGTTGAGGCCAGAAAAATTGCCGGTAATGGCGGCCCATATGAACGCCATCAGCAGGATCAGAAAGGCGGCGCTCATTCTCTTTCTCCCGGTTCGACGGCCGCGAGGCCGGTCGCCGCCACATAGTGGGCGGGATCGACAATATCGGCTGCCGCCATGTGCGCCCCGGCAATCAGCGGATTGGGCCAAAGCCCCGCCGCCACGATCGCGGCGGCGAGAAGACCGGCGGCGGCAAAGCCGATGCCGTCGCGGTGCCGCCTGGGCGCCACCGCCTCGGGGGCGTTGCGCCAGAAAATATGCGCCCAGAGCCGCGTTCCGGCGATCAGCGTCAGCACGGCATTGGCGACCAGTGCGGCGACAAGGCCATAGCCCCAGCCGCCCGCCGCCAATCCGGCCTCGATCAGCAGCAGTTTGGGCCAGAAGCCGAGCAGCGGCGGCACGCCGGCGGCGGCGAGGATCAGCACGAAGAACAGCACCGACAGCCCGCTATCGGCGGCGTAGAGCCCGCCCATCTGCCGGCTGTCGCGCGCCCCGCTGCGCCGCTCGATCAGCCCCGCCACCATATAGAGCGCCGTCATGGTCACGATGGCGTGGAAAATATAGAGCCCGGCCCCGGCAATGGCCGCCGGGCTGGGCAAGGCGAGCCCGGCCAGCACCGCGCCGATGCCGCCGATGACCAGAAAGCCCAAAGCGCGCCGCAGATTGGTTTCGGCGATGGCGCCCAGCGGCGCCACCAGCAAGGTGCCGATGGCAAGGGCCAGCAGAACCGGCTCAAGCAGGTCGCGGCTCGCCGGCAGAATAGCGACCAAGGCCCGCAGCAGCGCATAGGCGCCGACCTTGGTCAACAGCCCGGCGAACAGCGCCGATACCGCCGCCGGCGGCGTATGATAAGAGGCCGGCAGCCATGCATTAATCGGGAACGCCGCCGCCTTCATGCCAAAGGCGAGCAGCAATAGCGCGGCAATGCCCGCCATCGCCGCCGGATCGGCCATGGGCGCGACCCGCATGATATCGGCCATGTTGAGCGTCCCCAGAAGGCCATAGCTGAGGCCGAGCGCCAATAGGAACAGCGTCGTGGCGAGGAAATTGAGAAAGCCGTATTTCACCGCGCCATCGAGCTGCGCCGCGCCCCCGCCCAGCACCAGCAGACCGAAGGAAGCAATCAGCATCACCTCGAACCACACATAGAGATTGAACAGATCGCCGGTCAAAAACGCCCCGGTGACGCCGCCGAGCAGCAATAGCACCAGCGGATGGAAACCATCGCCCTGTTCCGGCTCACCCCGCTCGATCTCGGCATAGGCCAGCACGGCCAGCGTAACTACGGCGGCAGCCAGCGCGAAGGCGGCGCCGAAAATATCGGCGGTGAGGCTGATGCCGAACGGCGGCAACCAGCGGCCCATGGTCATGCTCACCGGCCCTTCGGCGGCGATGCGGATCAACAGGCCAATGTCGCAGGCGATGATGGCCCCGACCACCACCAGCGCCGCCAGTAGCGACAATTTCCCCGTCTGCCGCAGCATCAATAGCAGGGCGCCGCCCATCAGCGCCAGAACGATGGGCAGCACGACCAGCCAGTCGCCGATGGCGGTCAGCGTCTCGATCATGGCGGTGGGCAAGGCGTTCTGGCTCATGATCAATAGCTCAGCGGCGGCTCTGGCGCGCGTTCGGGTTCGGCCAGCCGCATCGTGTCGGTATTGTCGGCATCAAGGCTCTGATAGGCGCGATAGGCCAGCACCAGCAGGAAGCAGAACATGGAAAAGCCGATGACAATGGCGGTGAGGATCAGCGCCTGCGGCAGCGGATTGGCGATCGGCCCCTCCGGCGTCTCCAGCCCCGGCGGCACGATGGGCGCGATTTCCCGCGTCACTCGCCCGGCGGTAAAAATCAGCAGGTTCACCCCATTGCCGAAAATGGTCATGCCCAGCAGCATGCGGATGACCGAGCGCGACAGCAGCAGATAGACGCCCAGGGCGATGAACAGACCAACGAGAATGGCAAGAATATAGTCCATCTAGTGGTTCTCCTCGTCGCTCGCTTCGAGCGCCAGTGCCACCGAGGCCAAGGTGCCGAACACCACGCAATAGACCCCCAGATCGAAGAACAGCGGCGTCGAGATCGGCACGGTCGTGTCGCCCAGCGGCAGATAAAGCCAGATGCTGGTCATGAACGGCGCCTCGATGAACAGGCTCATCAACCCCGAGGCGCCCGCCATCACCACGCCAAAGCCGGCAATGGCCATCGGATCGACCCGCAGCGCCCGGCGCACTTCCTCGACGCCCGAGGCCATGCCGAACACCGCGATGGCGGCGGCGGCGATCAGCCCGCCGATAAAGCCGCCCCCCGGTTCGTTGTGGCCGCGCAGGCAGACATAGAGCGAAAACACCAGCATGGTGGCGACGATCAGCGGCGCCAGCGTACGGAAGATCAGCGTGTTCATGGCTTGGTCCTCCGCCGCCGCAACAGCGCCAGAATGGCGATACCCGCCGTCATCACCACCGAGATTTCACCCAGCGTGTCGAAGCCGCGATAGTCGACGAGAATGACATTGACGATATTGGCGCCGTGGGCGATGGGCACGCTGGTGGCGGTGAAGAGATCGGACAGCCGCGTGTCGAGCGTGCCATTGAGCACCAGGATCAGCATCAGGCTCACCCCCGCGCCGCAGACCAGCGCCAGCGCGCCGTCTCGCCCCCAGTCTTCGAAACGCCGATGGTCGCGCACGTCGAGTCGAAGCCGGGTCATCACCAAAGTGAGGATGGCGACCGAGAGCACCTCGACCATTAATTGGGTGAAGGCCAGGTCCGGCGCGCCGAACAGCAGAAAAATCAGCGCCAGCGCTGCTCCTTGAATGCCCAGCGCCAAAATGGCGGCAAGCCGGGTCGGCGCGACGAGCACGGCGAGAAGCCCGACAATCGCCATCGCCAGAATGCCCCATTCGTAAAACCGCAGCTCGGGCCAGACGAGAATTTGCGACCAGTCGCCCAGTTCGGCTTTCGGCGTCAGCCAGTCGAGCCCGCCAAAGGCCAATAGCGGCCCGAACAGGGCCAGGGCGAAACCGGCGAACACCACCAGGAGATAGAGCTCGAGCTTGCCGTGATGCAAAGCCCGCGTCAGGGCGCCGGACAAGCGGATCAGCCCGAACATCGCCGCGTCGAAAACCGTGTCGGCGGTCCAGCCGATGGCGTGATCGAGCCGGCGCAGCAGCGTGCGGATCGTATCGGCCTGCCGATAGACCACAATGGCCAGCAGCCAGGTCAGGGCCGAAAGCCAGAGCAGCGGGCTGGCGAGATCGATGGCGAGGCTCAGATGCGGCGCAACCGGAGTGCCGACAATGGCGCTAGCCCCGGGCGCCAAGATGTCGTGGCCCAGCCAATCGGGCAGAATGCCGGCCACGATCCCGGCGGCGCCGAGCAGCGCTGGTCCGGCCAACATGGCAAGCGGGGCTTCATGCGCGCTCTTGGGCGTCGCCACCGCCTCGCCCAGAAATGGCCGGATCATCACCACAAGACCGACGCCGCCCAGCAGAGCATTGCCGGCGATCAGCACGATCAGCGTCAAAATCGTCGCCCCGTCACCGCTGAGAAGTCCGAGATAGATTTCTTCCTTGGCGAAAAAACCCACGGTCAGCGGCAGGCCGAGCATGGAGAGTGCGGCCAGCGCGGTGGCGATGAAGGTCACCGGCATCTTCTCGCCCAGCCCGCCCAATGCGGTGATCTCACGCGTTCCCGTCTCGTGATCCACCGCGCCGACGGCCATGAACAGGCCAGCCTTATACAGCGCATGGGCGACGAAATAGGCGATCACCGCCGCGGCCGCCGTCTGGCTGCCAAGGCCGATGAGCAGCACCAGCAGGCCCAGCGAGGCGAGCGTGGTCTGCGCCAGGATCTGCTTGAGATCGCTCTGGCGCAGCGCGCCAATGGCGCCCCAGAGCAGCGTGACCCCGCCGAAGCCCACCAGAATGCTCGACCAGATTGCCGTCTCGCCCAATACCGGCGTCATCCGCGCCAGGAGATAGACGCCGGCCTGCACCATGGTCGCCGAATGCAGGAAGGCGGAAACCGGGGTCGGCGCCTCCATGGCGTTGGGCAACCAGAAATGGAGCGGAAACTGCGCCGATTTGCTGAAGGCGGCGGCGAGGAACAGCACCAGCACCGGCAGATAGAGCGCCTGATCCTGCACCCCACCCCCGGCGCGCAGCGCGCTCAACTCCCACGAACCGCCGATCTGCTGAAGGAGGATGGCGCCGACCAACAGCGCCATGCCACCGATATTGGTCACCACCAGGGCCTGGATCGCCGCCCGCCGCGCCGCCATGCGGCCGCTGTCGAACCCGATCAGCAGGAAGGAGGTGACCGAGGTCAGCTCCCAGAAGACGAACAGGGCCAGAAGATTATCGGCCAGCACCAGCCCCAGCATCGCCCCCATGAAAGCGAGAAGAAAGCCGAAGAACCGCCCCTGATGCGAATGGCCGCGCAGATAGGCGCCAGAATAGAGCACGATCAGGGCGCCGATGCCGGCAATGGTCAGCGCGAAGACCAGGCTCAGCCCGTCGATGAAAAAGCTCAGCTCCAGCCCATATTCCGGCACCCAGCCAATGGCGAGGCGGAGGGCTGCACCCGTGGCGACCGGCTCGAGCAGCGTCAGCAGGAAGGCGAAGATGGCGCCCGGCACCAGCGCCAGCAGCCAACCCGAAAATCGACCGGTCAGCCGATGCAGCAAGGGCGCCAGCGCCGCCGCCAGAAACGGAAACAGGGCCACCAGGGCGATGCTGACATCCAGGGGTGGTAGCGCCAAGCCTGCCTCTCCTCGATCACTTGCGGGCGATTCTCACGAGCGTTTCGGGGCGGGAGCTTACAAGCTGAGTCTCACCCCACAAGCCCAATCGGCCACCCCCGCGCCTCTGCCCACTGGAATCGACTCCGAGATTGGCTCTGGCATTCGCGCCACGCGCGCCCTATGTCCTGTGGACGATTTTGGGAGTTG
>JAHCJW010000048.1 GCA_026126125.1 Devosia sp. | reverse complement strand
TTCACTCTGTGATCTTCAGCAGGTGAACTTCTCCATATCGCCGCCGAAGCAACAGGAGGGCCGGACGAACCAAGCCGCCTTCCCTCGGTGGAGATACATATGCCAATTGCTAAACTTACGACCCAGTTCGTTGCCAGGGCTTGCTGCCCCGACGAAAAGGGGAAGATCGAGTATTTCGATCAGCGACAGAAGGGCTTCTTGCTGGAGGTGCGCGCTTCCGGCGGCAAGACCTACTATCAGCGCTATACAGACGACCATGGGTTCAAGCGTCAGTACCGGATCGGGCCAGCCGACATCCTCACGCTCGACCAGGCGCGGGAAAAGGCAAAATCAATCGTCGCTCAGGCTCATCTGGGCGACGACCCGCAGGCCCAGCGCCAGGCAAAGCGCGCCATCCTCACCTTCCGCGAGGTGGTTCACGACCATTATCTGCCGCATGCCCGTCAGGACAAGCGCTCCTGGAAGACCGACGAGATCATGTTGCGGGTTCATCTCGTGCCGGCCTTCGGCAGCAAGCCCATCGACACCATCACCGCTCAGGATATTCGTGAGTTCGTCAGTCGCAAGCAGAAGCAGGGTTACGCCGCCGGCACCGTCAACCGCTACATCATCCTGACCCGCTACATCTACAACCTTGCCGCAAAATGGCAGCTGGCGGGTTCCGACCATAATCCGACCAAGGGCATCTCGCTCGCCCCGACGACGCACCGGGATCGCTACCTCACCCGCGAGGAAGCCTTGGCCCTGATCGCCTCCTGCGAGGAGGACGACAACCAGACCGCCGCTCAGGCCATCCTGTTGCTATTGCTTACAGGCGCGCGCCGCAACGAGGTCACCCACGCCAGATGGGAGTATGTCGACTGGCAGCGCGGCACGCTGTTCGTCCCGCTGTCCAAGTCCGGCAAGCCGCGCACCATCGCACTAACCCCACGTGGTGTCGCCCTGCTTCAACGCCTGCCCAGGCTTGACGGGAATCCCTACATCTTCCCCAGCCCCGTCACCGGCGAACCGTCACCCAGCCTGTTCTATCCATGGGTGCGCATTCGCGACCGGGCGGGCCTCAAGAATGTGCGCCTGCACGACCTGCGTCATTCCTTCGCGAGCTTCCTCGTCAACCAGGGCGCATCGCTCTATGTGGTTCAGCATCTCCTCGGCCATACCCAGCCGCGCACCACCCAGCGCTATGCTCACCTTGCGCCGGAAACCATGCAGGAAGCAGCGCAGATCGCGGGCAATGTCATCGAAGGCGAGCTGGCAACCGCGCCGGCCGGATAGAGGCTGTTTCGTCCGACCGATATCCGATCTTTCCGACGGGCCTGCCGGGGTATTCCCCGTCAGGCCCCGTTCTCATCCCAACCTGCCGGGAACAAGAACGAAATCTGCGACGCTGCTCCGGAATATCGGGCAACGCCGTAGTCAGATGCCGCCGTCCGGCGTCCAGACCTCGATCCCGAGTGCGGAGCTGCCCATTGGGGCCCACACGCCCGACAAGGTTCCGTCGCCGCCGCGTTCATAGACGGCAATGCCGGGGGCAGCCCCTTTCTGTTGCCATGCGACGGAAAACACCTCGCCGACCAGAACGCCGGTTCCCTCCTGCGTCTGTCCGCCGATCCGCCAGATCACCTGGTACGTATCGCCGCTCGCTGTGACCTCGACTTCGCCGCCATAACGGCCGGAGCTACCGGGATTGCCGCCCTCCAGACTATACCGACCGGCGATATCCTGCGCGAAGGCAACGGTCGAAAGCGCCAGGACTGCCATGGCGGTCAACAGGGCTTTCATCTAAATCCTCCTACTCGGATCAGAGCTGCGCGGCTCGATCAGGCGATGCCGAGGCTTTTGAGGGTCGGCAGGCGCTTTTCGAAGGCGGCGTAGCGGTCTTTCAGCTCGGCTAGATTGTCATCGACGCTTTCCAGCGCCTTGCCGTCCTTGACGATGCGCTGGCCCTGCGCGTCGAGGACGCGCCAGACGAAGCCAGCCGGGTCCTTGTCGCCCTGGGCCTGCGCCAGCAGGAACAGCTGCTGGAAGCGGTCCACCGCGATGCCGCCGCCGGTAACGGGGGAGGCGAGGAACTGGAGGTCGGCGCTGTAGCGGGCCTTTTCCATCACTGCGAGGTTGAAGCGCTTGGTGCTTTCACGACGCTTTCCCTCGCCCTTGGCATCCGCCGGGCACGGCTGCAGATGGCCGGCACCGACGAGCACCAGAATCGCCTGCTGGATGCGAGCCCAGCCAAGATCGGCGAGCTTTGAGGTGTCAGCGAGAAGCTGGCGCAGGCTGATGGCGGCGGAGCGGCCAGCCTCAACCGGCTTTGCAAAGGCGTCGAGCAGCGGGGCGTAGATGTCTTCCTGCAAGGTAGCCTCGCCGAGCGCGCCGGTGACCTTGAGCGGTACCTCCGCACGCGGGGTGGAGAGGGCGAAGCGGCTGTCGAGCCAGATTTCGCGGGCTTCACCGGCGGACAGTGGAACAGTGCCCCGGGCGAAGATATCACGACGGAACTGCTGGTTGACCATGTAGTCACGCAGCGTCTCGCGGAAGACCGGATCGGCGGTCTCGGCCAAGATCGCCTGCTGGTCGGCAGTCAGGTTGACGGCGTCGACATGGTCGAGAAGGTGAGCGGAGCCAACATAGGAAAGCCGCGCGGCGTCAAGGTCCCGCGAAACGTCTGAATGGTAGAAAGGCTCCCAAACGTCATTAAGATACTCATGGGCTAAATAATTGCGGTTATGTCCCTTGAGACGCTCAATACGCGCATTGATGTTAGGAACTGTCGCGAAATAGAGCGGATCTGCCTTCGCTAGCCGCTCGATAAATGCGAGAGCGGGCTCGACCCTACTACCTGTCGATCCTCCAACTTGTTTACCCTTGAGATACATCAGGTGACGTAGTGGGGACGGGCCCGCCCAACCCGGAAGGCAGTTGAAAGAAATATAGATGCGACCGCCCACTTTCAGCCATCGGTTGATAAAGCCAACGATGATTTCCCGCTGCTCGTGTGCGATCCACGAATAAATCCCGTGCAGGGCGATCACGTCAAATTTGGGAAGGTCATCGCGGGTACAAAACTCCTCAAAACTGTCGTCGAAGAAGCGGACGTTCTCCGCGCCAGCCGCGTTCGCTAGACGCCGGGCACCGGTTATCTGCGCCGGATTGAAGTCCGTAGCATAAAAATCCGCAGCTGGATTTGCGGCAGCAAGAAGATTGGTTGAAAATCCCTGACCGCAACCGAGTTCGCAATATGTGAACTTTCCGGCTGAACCTGTATCGAAATCCACCCTGTTCGCCAGGCCGCTAAACACCTGAACTTGCGGCGTCAGTTCTCGATAGAAGCCATATGTGTAGCCGAGATCAGTTACGTAGCCGGTTTTCCAATTCATTTTTATTGCCTCAATCTACGGAAAGCCCGCCCCGACAAGTCGGGGCGGGCTCAATTCTAGGACTGACTAGTACGTCTATTAGGCGAAAGTGAAGGAATTATTCACGATGTCTGCCGCATTACCACCGACGATTGCGATTGTAAGATCGTCAGCAGCATTGAAGTTACCATCTCCATTCACGTCGACATAGATGAAATTGCCTGCCAGTGCACCACCGGTATTTCCATCAACATCAAGCGCGGAGACGACAGCGACACCGTACTTGGTACCCGCGTTAATGAAGAAGTTCAGCTGGTCTGCACCCGCCACAAGTCCAGTGTCGGTAATGGCAGTACCGGGCGCCTTGACGAAAGCGGACTGCTGACCAGCAGCAATGTTGAACGCAGACAAATCGATCTTATCGAACGGATTACCTCCTGCTGCATTGAAGTTGGTGATAACGTCGTACTGCGTCGCACCAGCTTCAGTCTTCCCAGCCTGAGAGTCTGCAGCAGTCGTATAGACGAGATGCTCAATCTCCGAGGCAGCTGCCGTCAGCGTGATCTTATCTCCGCCTGCACCACCAGTGATGTAGAAGTCACCGCCAGCCACCGTGGAACCGGTGAGGTCCAAGGTATCCGCACCAGCACCCAACTTGAAGGCCACGCCGTTAGTCGCGGTGAACGCGTCATTAGTCGTGACAGACACAGCCTTCGTTGCTTCCGTCGCATCAAACAGAACGAGCGACTTGGCATTCAGATTGGTGATCGTCAGACCAGCAGAGCCATTTCCGACCTTAACAGTCAGAGCCTCATCTGCCGTCAGATCAGTGACGGTATGAACAACGTTTCCAACTGCGGACGACTTGTCTGCGCTGATCGTCACCGTCTCGATATCATTGATATCAAGTATGCCAGTCGTCGTGATCGCGGACAAGCCCTTCACAACAACGTCAATGGCATCGTTCGGGCTACCAGCACCCGCGTCCTTGACGTTCACGACCAGACCATCAGCCAGCGCGGTACCGAGATAGTTGTTGATCTCAATACCCGCGCCTTTCGCGAGATTATTGATAATCACATCGCTACCACCAGTCGAATTGATAGCGGAACCGACTTTAAGCGTGGTGATGCCCGCCAACTTCGAAAGATCGTAGGTGTTGGCGTTAGCATCAGCGCCTCCAATATCCAGCGTCTGGAAATTGGTAACCTGAAGACCAGTAACCAAAGTCGAGCCAACGGTAACACCAACGGTGTTCTTGCCTTCGCCACCATCAACGACATCAGCCGTTGTCAGCGTACCGCCAAGCTTGAAAGTATCGTTACCCGAACCGCCCTTGATGTTCTGAGCGCCAGAACCAGTACCAACGGTGAACGTAACCCCACCGGAGTTCTTCGATGCATCGATCGAAGTTACCGTATTGGAGAGAGCGTTAGTGACGGTAAGCGAACCCTCACCCTCAACATTAACGGCCTTGGTGGCATTCAAGGCAGCACCGTTTGCGTCGTTAAGAGCCGTCACAGTGCTCTTGCCAGCGGCAACGAAGTTCAGTGTTTCGAACTCGGCATACCCAGCCGCACCGCCGCTAACGCCGAGCGCAGCAATGGTCGCGCCGTCGAGTGCGATAGTCACCGAATCATCGGTTCCCGAAGCAAGGCTGTTCTTGAACGCCACATTGTAGGCAGCAGCGACTTCACCCTTGACGCCAACCGTAGCCAATTCCTGCACGTTAGTGACGTTGAGTGCTGCAGTGGAGCGCTCATTCCAAATCTCTTCAACGCCCGTAGCATTGATCAGATTCAGAGTTGTAGTCTTGCCGGCATCGACAGCGGACTGCAAAGACAGCTTTTCAACCGAAGTCAGATTCGGCGTAACGGAAACGTCTGCCGCACCTTCGGAGATAAACTTGAAGGTATCGGTACCAGCGCCACCATTGATGACATCGGCGGCACCCAAGGTGTTGCCAGCAGCACCACCCACACCACCAATGATCGTGTCATTGCCGGCTGTACCCGGAATAACGTCGATACCTGGAGTGAGCGTGAAATCGGTTACAACGCCGCCGCCGGAAACAACCGCGGCAACCGCAGCGTCAACCTCGGCCTGCGTCGGAGCAGTGGTGGTCACGCCAGCGAGGAAATCGCGACCAATCTGCGCTGCGGCATTACCGTCGTACTTGATGATTTCTTCGGCAGTGTCGATGGATGCCGTGAAAGCGTCAGCGGCGGCAACCTTGGTATCGATGATCGTCTTATCCGAACCCTGAGCACCGTCAAGGATACGGATAGCGACGTCATTGATGGTGAACTCGCCGGAGCTCAGACCATTGACCCAGAAGGTCAGGCCGGCAACGTCGGCATTGCGACCGAACAGTGACTGATAGATCGCGTTGACGACCTGGGCATTGGACTGACCAACAAAGCGGTCCTGATATTCCTGGGTCTGGGCCAGATCGCCGATCTTGGACAGGTCAGCACCGTCATCGGTGACACCCTTCCAGTAAGCAAGGCCGAACGGGTCAGCGGGACGGCCGAACAGGGCGACATAAACGCCTTGGATGGTAGCCATGGGAGAAAATCCTCTCGATTATGAATCGACCTGTTAAGTCGGTCGGCGACTTTACTATTCCCGCTTTTCCGCCCCGTCAAGCGCGTATGTGTGAATTGCTGTTGGGGGCAGAAAAATTGTGATGAATTTTCCTGGCAATGCCGGATTTCCGGGCGCTTTTCCTCTATCGGGATCACTTTACAAAGGTATGCAACTCACTGTATAAGCTGATCCAAACAAAGCGTCGGGGAATCGGCGCATTCGGGGTTGGCAATGTATTCGCATCCTAGATTTGCCCAGACGGCAGAAGAAGCCCAGAGTCTTCGCCAGCAGGCGGGGCGGTGGCTCAAATCTCTCCGTGAGGAAAAAGGGATGAGCCAGCGCGATCTCGCCAAGGAGGTCGGGCTCGAATATTATACATTCGTGTCGCAGCTCGAGGCCGGGCGCGGCCGCGTGCCGCCCGGACAATATGAAGCCTTCGCCCGCGCGCTCAACGTTCCCCTGCGCGAATTCGTCAAGACGCTGATGCGGTTTTACGATCCGCTGACCTATTACGCCCTGTTCGAAAGCGAAGACGGCGCCGCCGGCAATGACAACGCCCCCCACGCCGCGAACGCCGCACACGAACCCGCCGAGCAGCCCGAAATGGCCGAACTGGCGGCAAGGCTGGCCCGGCTCGAAGATCTGCTGGCGAAAAAGAGTCCGAAATAATCGCAGCTTAAGCCGACTCCAAAGGTACTGGCCCCGCAAATTTTGCGGGGCTTTTTGTTTTGGACAACAAGCAAGACCGGGCGGTGGCGTTTACCATCGGGGACGATTAACCATTGATTAACCATTTCGACTGGGCTTTAGTGTCCGGCAGCGGGATTGGCTCGCAGGCCGCCCCGGTTTTTCTTTTCGCGAGGGTTTTTAATGTCAGCTATTCAGAGTATTTATGTCGCGCTTTTCGGTCGTCCGGCCGATCCGGGCGGGCTCGCCTATTGGACGGAGGTGACCAATAACGGCGCGGATCTGAGCGTTATGCTCGACACCCTGCCCAGCCTGCCCGAATATCAGGCGCGTTTCGCCGGCATGACCAATTCGGAGATCGTCAATTCGATCTATCTCGCCCTGTTTGGCCGCGATGCCGAGCCCGATGGCCTCGCTATTTCGTCGATCTGCTGGCCACCGGCGCCAAGAACCTTGGTAATATCGCCGTCACCATCATGCAGAGCGCCCAGGGCACGGATAAGGACGAGATCGACGCCAAGGTTGCGGCTGCGGATCTGTTCACCGCCGCTCTCGACACGCAAGAGGAAATAGAGGCCTATAGCGGCACCCACGCCGCCGATATCGGCCGCGACTTCATCTCCTCGGTGACCGAAACCGCCAAGGCCACCAACGAAACCACCGACGCGGCCATTCTCCGGCTGTTCCCCGATCAGGGCGGCGGCGAAACGCCCGGCGGCGGCCAGACGCCGAACCCCGGCGGGGGCACGGTGAATCCGGGTCCGGTGGATCCAGTGCCTGTCAGCTATGATGTTGAAGAAGGCAAATCTATCCAGGCTGCGGTGGACGCCGCTAACCCCGGCGATACGATCCGTGTGGGACCAGGAAAATATACGGAAGATATCCGTGTCTGGAAGGAAGTGAAGATCGTCTTCCATAACGACACGGTACTTGAGGGCGGTTTCGCCGTCGCCGGAGATGTGGCCACGTTCGCGCTGGAAGGCGGCAAGATCGATGGCGGTTTGAAAGGGCCGGTTGATGGCGTAGCCTCCACCGCCGAAACCAAACTTGGCGTCTACGCGAATGGGGCCTCAGAAATCAATGTCAAAGGCGTTGGTTTTATTGATACCGATGGTGGCACCGATATGCGCGGGCTGGCCGGCAATACCGGCGAGAATGCTGTATTTAATATAACGGATGCCACTTTCACGGGTCTTCTGACCGGCATCTATCTGAACCCCGGCAACGACGCTTCAGTCACTGGCTCCACCTTCACCGGCAACACCTCTGGTATTGGCGGCGTGGGAACTGGAACTGAACTTTCAATCGTGAACAGCCATTTCTCTGGCAATACAGAAGATTTCGGTGTCGATCCAAACGCTGTAATTGGCAAGTTGAATCTTTCCGGCAATGCTGGCCTCGAAAAAGTTGCTGTCTGGAATGCCGGCGGTCCTTTCTGGTTTAACCCTGCTGGTGATGTAAGCGAAGCAGACGTGATTTTGGTGGGTCTAACGGGCTCCATCTCATCGGCAATAGGTCTTTCTGGCACCGGAAACACCATTTTGTTGGGTAAGGGCCAGCATCAGGAAAGCCTTACTATCAACAAACAAGTGGTCATTAAGGGAGTCAACGAGGCAATTCTCGTCAGCAACGGTGGTCAGCAGACCATCGCTCTGGTTGATGGAGCAGACGGCAGCGTCTTCCAAGGCCTCAAGATTCTGGCAAGCTCCAACGGCAGTGCCATTGTAAACAACTATGGCCAGGATGTCCGCGATGTTTCGTTTATCAACAACATCTTCGACGCAGGTAGCAATGTTACCGGTCCTTTAGTCTATCTCAACCCTGGCGCAGATGGATGGGTTTTCAATGGCAATCAGTTCCTTGGATCATATCTTAACGGAAGTCCCCTTCTTGGAATTGAAGGTAATGGCCATCTGGTAACCGGGAATAAATTCGGAGCTGTTGCCGGCGGCTATCCTCAACTAGAATCATTTACGCCGAACGTTATCGTCAAAGATAACATTGGGCTAGGAACCTATGAATTCAAAGACTACTCCTTGAAATCTTTCAACCTTGATCTCTTTGAGATTCCTATAAATAGCTTGACTGCTTCTTTGGGAGGGGACGGCTATATAAAGACCGGCGATCCCGTGGGCGCGGTTGATGGGCGTGAAAATTCGATTTCCATAGGTGGCACATCAAATAATAATGATTCGGCAGTTGTCAGAGTTTCTCTAGATAAAGCAATTTCTCTTGGAGACATTGATGTCTTGCAGTTCGATTATTTCGTCGAAACTGCGCAACACCCCTACATTACACCCACCTTTGCCCTGCTTATTGACAAAGATGGCGACCTCATAGCTACAACCGATGACCAGTATCAGCTTATCTTTGAATGGGCAGGCGGCTCCAACGGATATGGACAGGCGCCCAACAACGAGTGGGTCACTCGAGATCTTGATCAAGCTGTTGCGTGGCAGCTTGCCAATGGTAAGTCTTACATCGGTGACGGCAACGCAGCATATGATGATCCAGGGTCGGCTTACCAATCCCTTTCCAAATGGCAGACTGGCATTGACCAAAGTGCATTCCCCGATGGGGTGACATCAGAGGGTAGCGATGTTGTTTATGGGTTCGCGATACGATACGGGACTTATAATGGACAACTTGATGCTTTCGCAGACAATGTCGTGATCGGAAGCATAGCGTCAGGCGATGTCGCGCTGTATAGCTTCGTGTAACTTCTAGGGTCAGCTGTTTGGTAATTTAGCGGGGCACTTTGTGCCCCGCTTTTCTTTTCGATCTGAACCTGTGCATGCGCTTATTATGCCTATGTAGCGACGATACATTCCAGCTCGGCGGCACTAACACGGCTTGCCCCCACCAAAAACGTATCGCATGTATTGAGGTTTTGCGGCAGACCTCACCCTGGGGAGAAGCGCAGCGGCGGCTCGAAGGGCGCGGGCGTGATCCCGCAAGCCCCGGCTTGCCCGGCCGCGTGGTTCGAGGCCGGGCTGCGCAGCTCACCATAAGGCCTCCGGGCCGACCCGTCATCCGAACCGATCAAAGGCGAGGCCGTTGACACGCGCCCCGCCGCAGCGCCCGCTTGCGCGGGGCGGCGGAAGAGCCGGGGATTTCATGCCAAACGGAAAAGCTCTATCGACCGCCCCCGGCTTTACCCGAACAGGCTGAGAACCCCGTCCAAAACATCGGCGCGGCCGATGATGATGACGGAGCTGGAGCCGTCGCCTAGCGTGCTGGTGATGCTGGCCACCTGGCTCATGTCGAGGCCGGTGAGACCGGCCTGCTCGACCAGGGTCTTGCCGCCATCAAAGCCGAGAGCAAAGCCCGGCATATGCTTGCCCAGATAGGTATAGAGCGACAAGAGCTGGACGATGGAGATATCGATATGCGCCGAATAGGCCAGCTGATCATCGATCTCGTCGAAATTGGCCAGGGTGACATCCCCCAGCTTGGCCGGCGGCGCCGCTTCGGACGGCGCCGTATCGGCGGGGCGGATTTTCCCCGTTGACAGGCTGAAGAGAAATTCCAGCGCCTTGGCGAGGTCGCCCGGCTTGTCGGCGACGACCCTGCCCTCGAGGGGCTGCACCTTGGCCGACGCCTCAATGGCAACGGGAATGAACTGCGCCGTGCGGAAATCGGCCGGGGCCGGGCCGGGAGCGGCCAGTTGCACCACGGTTTCGGGCGGGGTGAATTGTACCGTGGCCGGAATGTCGCTCAGCGGGGGAACCGGAATGTCCAAAGCTGCCACCGGCACGTCCACCACTACGGGCGTCTCAGCGTGATGCAGCGTCTCGGCCACCACCGCCTCGAGAGTGGCCCCCTCGGCCTTGACCACAACCGGCTCATGTTCGGCCAGCGCCAGGGCCACGAGCTTTTCCACTTCGACCTCGGCATGGGCCCCGCGCAGCGGCGACAGCGCCAGTTCGCCGGCGAGGATGATACCCGCCAGCAGCGCGGCATTGACCGGCGCATCGGCGGCATCAAAAGCGCGCTGGAAGGCGGACTGAGCACGCGCCAGGGCCGCCGACTTTTCCGTCGCGCCGAGCGCGCCGGCCCTGTCGGCCGGGCCCTTGGCATAGGCCTCGCCGTTTTCGAGCTTGAACAACAGGAAAACGGCGGAAATCGACATGATGATGCGCGCCGCCGGATGGATCACCACATTGTTCTTGGCGCGCTCGGAACGGATGGCCAGATAATCGCGCACCGCATGCTCGAACTGGGCGACGAGCGAGGTGATGTCGGCCGCATCGAGCCGCATGTTGAACGGCTCGCACACGAGATGGCAGGTGCCATCGATGCGGGCAATATGCAAAAAGACATCATGGCTGGCGGTATCGAAAAACACCATCCACGGCTCGCCCTCGTCGCTGACCCCGCGATCGATGCCGATGCCGGCGCCATTTTCAGCCAGAAGCCGATGCGCCCGATAAAAATCGGCGATTTCCTGGGTCGACCAGTCCCGCACGGGGGCTTTTGCCTTGGTGTTCAGCCGCCCGGGAAAGGCCAGAATGCGCATGGATCAACCGCTTTTCGTCAGCAAGGCGCGCCGCGTCCGGCACCGCTTCTCAATCTATTGATCGATAGTGGTAAACCAAGCCCCCCATAAGCGCAATCGGCCACAGCGGATTCAGACCACCTTCCGCCGCGATTTTTGCCGTAGTGCGAGGCATTTGTGGCCGCAATCCCACACCCTGGCCGCTCAGATCTCGGGATGACGCCCATGGCCGCGCATGCGCACGGCGCTGTAGCGGGGCGGCTCATAGTGATTTTCGGCGCTGAAGGGGGCGAGGAAAAGCTGGTTCTCGACCAGATCGTCGCGCACGAAAAAGGCGTTGACCCCGAAAATATCGCATCCGACCAGACTATAGCCCCCTTCCCGGCCGATCTTTTCCAAGGCCTTGAGGCTGGCGCCGAAGCGCGTCGTGCCGCGCCAGACGCCATCGGCGCGGTAGGGCACTTCGAACTCCATGCCGGGAGGGTAATGGGCATTGTATTCGATGCAGAAGAGACGTGGACGCAGGGGAAGCAGCTTTCGCCAGACATGGGCGGTGTTGTAATCGATATCGACCGAGACATAATCGGGCTCGAAATCGATCACCGAAAGCAGTTCGGTCTCGATGTTTTCCATGGTGATCAGGGCGGCAACGAGCCGGAGCGCGCCGCTCTCGAGCGCCGGGGCGACGGCATGGCGGATGGAATGGGTTTCGGCGTCCCCCGCCTCGACCCAGAGACCCTGCCAGCCGGTTTCGAGCAGCAGGCGCGTGGTATTCTCGATGCCGTCGCCGGCGGCGACCTCGACGAAGCGCCGCGTCCTGGTGCCGATGCGCCGAAAAATCTCGGCGATGATGCCGTCTTCATTGTTCTGACTGAACACCTGGCCATGGGCGCAGGAAATGCGGCGCGCATCGGCAAAGCGCGGCGTCGCGGCGAGGCTGTCGATCAGCGCCACCGATTGGTTGGCATGCATGGCAGACAATGTCTGCGCCAGGCCCGTCACCGCGT
The DNA here is from genome assembly GCA_026126125.1 of Devosia sp. Classification (GTDB taxonomy): domain Bacteria; phylum Pseudomonadota; class Alphaproteobacteria; order Rhizobiales; family Devosiaceae; genus Devosia. The sequence continues at coordinate 9,656 of JAHCJW010000048.1, read as the reverse complement.
TTTCCAGCGCGCCGAGCCGCTCGGCCAGGTTTTCCAGCGCCGGGTCGGGGCCTGCTTGAGCCTCTGTCTTTGCCTTGCCGAACCGCATGTCGTCTCCAGCCCCGTTCATTCGGCCAACCGCTAGCATCATCGTGAGCCCGATGCCAGCGCAACCCGTCCCGGGCGTGTCCGAGGCCTACCCTTGAGATATTTGCCTGCTATTGCTAGGAGCCCAGGGCCGCTTTTTTTCGGAATTTGCCATGATGCCCGCCGCTTCTCCGGTTTTTCATTCGCGCATCGGCCGGGCGCTGCTGTCCATCGTCGTGCCGGTTTTCAACGAGGAAGATGCGGTCGCCCCCTTCATCGCGCATCTCCAGCCCCATATTCCCGCCGATCAGGTCGATTACGAAATCATCTTCGTCAATGACGGCAGCCGCGACGGAACGCTGGGCGCGCTGCGCGGGCTTTTGACGCTTCATCCCCAGATCCGCATTATCGATCTGACGCGCAATTTCGGCAAGGAAGCGGCGATGTCGGCGGGGCTCGACACTGCACGGGGCGATGCGGTGATCGTCATCGACGTCGATCTGCAGGAGCCGCCCGAATTGATCGCTCCGATGATCGCGCGCTGGCGCGAGGGTTTCGACGTCGTCTATGGCCAGCGCGTGTCCCGGGCCAGCGACGGCTTTCTCAAGCGCCACACGGCGGGCGGTTTCTACAAATTGTTCAACCGCCTCTCCCCCTCGAAAATCCCAGAAGATGTCGGCGATTTCCGCCTGATGGACCGGCGGGTGGTGGAGGCGCTCAAACTGCTGCCCGAACGGGTGCGCTTCATGAAGGGCCTGTTCGCCTGGGTGGGCTTTAAATCCGTCGCCATCGAGTTCGAGCGCCAGCCGCGCCATGCCGGCACCACCAAGTTCAATTATTGGCGGCTGTGGAATTTCGCGCTCGACGGCATCACCTCATTTTCGACCGTGCCGCTGCGGATATGGACCTATTTCGGGCTCGCCATTGCGGCGCTGTCGTTTCTCTATGGCGCCTTCATCGTGCTGCGCACGCTGTTTCTGGGCATCGACATGCCCGGTTACGCCTCGCTGTCGGCGGCAGTGCTGTTTTTGGGCGGCGTGCAGCTGATAGGGCTCGGGGTGATCGGCGAATATCTCGGGCGCGTCTATATGGAGGTCAAGCGCCGGCCGGTTTACCTCGCGGCTGCGGTGTATGAAGCGCCACCCGACGAGCACGAGGCGCCGTGACCGTGACAGGCAAGACCGAAACGGTTCGGCAGGCCGGCACTTTTGCCCTGGTCGGGCTGGCCGCGACCGGCGTGCATTACCTCGTGGCCCTTACGCTCTCGCTCATCATGCCGGTCACCTGGGCCAATCCTTTCGGGTTTCTCGTGGCATTCGGGGTGTCCTATATCGGCCATGGCCGGCTCACCTTCCGCCTGGCGGAAGGTGAGCATCAACACCGAAAACGCCTCCCCCGCTTCGCTTTGACCGCCACCACCGGCTTCCTCATCGGCCAGGGCCTGCTGATGGCCCTGCGCGCATTGACCCCGCTTCCGGACTGGCTGGCGCTCGGGATCGCCTTGGGCGTGGTGCCGGTCTTTACCTTCGTCACCTCGCGCATCTGGGTGTTCGCCCTGCCGTCTCGAGACGCAAACGACTAGACGCAGCCCTCCCCCGCCAGCGCCAGGTCATAGCGTTTCTGGTCGGTCAAAGGCCGTTCCACGTAGGGGTCGAAGGGCTGCCAGGGATAATCGGGCGGCACCAGAATAATGGAACGCACGCAGTCATCCTGCAGCAGCACGCTCAGCGTCGGGAGCGTCCAATAGGGAAAAAACTGGTCCGCGCGAGCCTGAATCCTGGCAAATTCGACATAACCGCGGCTCTGCTCGAGCTGGTGCCGCAGCGCCTCCAATGTCGCCTGCCAGCCGGCCTGGCTCGCAACCGAATAGACCGAAGCGAGCAAGACGAAGCCCACGCAAGACAGCGAGACCACCCGATCTACACGCAGCGGCAGGATGATCAGCCCGATGGCCACCAGCATCATCGCCGGCACCAGGGTCAGCGTCAGGGTTCGCCCGGAAAAGCTCTGCCAGGCATCAGGGAAAGCGCCCGCGGTGATGGCCCAGACCAATACCGAACCAGAAAGAACAAGCGTTGCGGCAGCAATGGCGCGACTTGAAACAACAGCGGACAGCACGAAGCCGGCCATGAAGATCAGCCCGGCAATCACCAAGGGAGAGGACAATGGCAGCAGCGCGGTCGCGGTAAACCCCAGCATATTGGTGGGGTCGCGCGGATTGAGGGCGCCGTGAAGGCCGAAAACCACGCCGCAGAACAGAATGGCGACGAGCAATGCCCAGTAGGCGCGGTCGTATTTGCCGGGGGCGGGGAACAGCACCAGCCGGCCCATTGCAGCCACCAAGATGACCGCTAGCGCGCCCATACCACCCTCATAGGAGCGAGCGGCAATCACTGCAAAGACAATGGTCACGGACCGATCCAGCCAGTTCGCCGTCGGCGACAGGACAAAGATCAGGACGGGCCATGCGAGAAAGAGCAAGACCTGATGCTCTCCCATGGCGATATAATCGCTCTGAAACAGAACCACACAGAGACAGATCGCATAAACGGTGAATAAATATAGTTTACCCCCGCATAGCCTCACGGAAAAAATAACGGAGACAAAAAGAAGCAGGAATACATTTAATTCGTAGAGGACACGAAGGAGTTTTACGTCGAAATCCGTCGTCAGAGCAAAAACGACAGGTAGAAACTGATTTGCATATTGCGCGAAATGCCTGTGCCAACCAACGAGGAAAAACTGTTTCGTGGCAGAAATCTGCAGAATGTAGTTGGCGCCATCCGCCCCCAGGATTTTTCCCGAAATCAGAGCATATGCAAAAGCAATCAGAATGAAAGCTGCGCAAAGATACACTCCAAGCTCGGGTTGGTCCTTTCCGCCGCCGCCAATCATTTTCAGTCCACCGCCAGCCCGCAATGCGGCCATTACTTGCTCTCGACGTCGGCTCCGGGTCGAAACCGCGACGGCAATGGCCTTGTTCAGGCTTCCTATATGCTTGAACAGACCCATTCCAGCCGTTAGAGGCTTGGCGATGATTTTTTCGCGAGTGACCGACGCGCCCTGGCGCGCCGGCCGGGCCCCAAGGAGCAAGACGTGAGCAAGAAAGCCCTGATTACCGGCATTACCGGCCAGGATGGCGCCTATCTGGCGCAGTTTCTGTTGTCCAAGGGCTATGAGGTCCATGGCCTGGCCCGCCGGTCGAGTTCGTCCGACGTCAATACCAGCCGCCTCAAATGGCTCGGCATCGAGCGCGATGTGCGCATCGTCGATGGCAATCTGCTCGATCTGTCGGGGCTGATCCGCACCGTCACCGATATCAAGCCCGACGAGGTCTATAACCTTGCCGCGCAGAGCTTCGTCTTCTCCTCCTGGCAGCAGCCGCTCTTGACCGGCGAAGTGACGGCGCTCGGCGTCACCAACATGCTCGAAGCGCTGCGCATCGCCAAGCCCGACGCCCGCTTCTACCAGGCCTCGTCCTCGGAAATGTACGGCCTCGTGCAGCATCCGATCCAGTCGGAAAAGACCCCGTTCTATCCGCGCTCGCCCTATGCCGTGGCCAAGCTTTATGGCCACTGGATCACGGTCAACTATCGCGAAAGCTTCGGCATCCACGCCTCGAGCGGCATTCTGTTCAACCATGAAAGCCCGCTGCGCGGCATCGAGTTCGTCACCCGCAAGGTCACCGACGCCGTGGCCCGCATCAAGCTCGGGCTCGACAAGGAACTGCGCCTCGGCAACACCACGGCCAAGCGCGACTGGGGCCACGCCCGCGACTATGTCCAGGCCATGTGGCTGATGCTGCAGCAGGACAAGGCCGACGACTATGTGGTGGCCACCGGCCGCACCTCGACCGTGCGCATGATGTGCGAAATCGCCTTCAGCCATGTCGGCCTCGATATCGACGAACACCTGGTGATCGACCAGGCCCTGTTCCGTCCGGCCGAGGTGGATATCCTGCTGGGCGACCCGGCCAAGGCCAAGGAAAAGCTCGGCTGGGAAGCCCGCACCAGCCTTGAGGAAATGATCCGCGAAATGGTCGACGCCGACATCGCCCGCCACAAGAAGGGCTGAGCCATGCGAGGGCCCGGCGCGCCGGGCCCTGTTGTTTTCTCCAACCGGAGCTGGGCCAATGGCGGCACTGCGGCTGATGATCACCGGGGCCAATGGCTTTGTCGGCCGCAAGGTGAGCGAGGCCGTGCGCCGGCACCATGCCGGACGGCTTGAGCTGGTCGATTTTCTCGACCCCCAGACCGGCAAGAGCCCCGACATCGCCGACCCGGCGGCGGTCAATCGCGCCATCGTTCTGGCGCGCCCCGAGCGCGTGCTGCATCTGGCGGCCATCGCCGCCCCGCGCCAGGCGCAACAGGATGTGGCGCGGGCCTGGGCGGTCAATTTTTCCGGCGCGCTCCATCTGGCGGAGGCGCTGATCGAACACAGCCCGCAGGCCCGCCTCGTCTGGTCGGGCAGCTCGGAAGCCTACGGCGCCGCGTTCAATCGCGGCCCCCTGCCCCTTGCCGAAACCAGCCCGCTCGAACCGATGAGCGCCTATGGCGCCACCAAGGCGGCGGCCGACATCGCGCTCGGCCAGTTGGGTCGGAGCGGCGCGCTCGACATCGCGGTGCTGCGCCCGTTCAATCATACCGGCCCGGGCCAGACGCCCGATTATGTCGTGCCCGCCTTTGCCGCCCAGATCGCCGCCATCGAAAAAGGCGCCCAGCCGCCGGTGCTCAAAGTGGGCAATCTCGACGCCCTGCGCGACTTTCTCGATGTCGAGGACGTGGTGGCGCTCTATGTCGCAGCGCTTCTGGCCGAGGACCCCATCCCCGGCGAAGCCTTCAACGTCTCGACCGGCGCGCCGGTGCGCATCGGCACGCTGCTCGAGGGGTTGCTGGCCCTCTCCCCAAAAACGATCAGCGTTGAAACCGACCCTTCCCGCTACGCACCCAACGCCGTGCCCATTGCCTCGGGAGATGGGCGAAAAGCGCGGGAAAGATTTGGCTGGCAGCCGGCAAGATCGCTGGAACAAACCCTCCGCGACGTCCTCGACAGTTTTCGGTAATCGCCGGCAAGCGCCCCGAGCACCGGAATGAAGAGACAGGCCGCGTCAACCCGCGCGCGCGGCACCCTCGCCTCGTCGTCAATGCACGGCAATAACGACGAGGGAAAGAGGGAGCGACTGGGTCTTTGTCGCTTTATCCGGCGGCAGTTTGGGGGGCGTCGGTGTCCAGATTGGGCTCCATGCCGCAAAGGAGAGAGGCTTTTTCGGCGTCGAGCGGCCGGCCGAGCAGATAGCCCTGCGCGGTTCCACAGCCATATTCGACCAGATTGGCCAGCTGGTCCTCGTTTTCCACCCCCTCGCCCGTGGTGGCAATCGCCATTTCCTTGGCCATCGTGGTGATGGCGCGGACAACCGCGGCGGCGTTGGGGTCGGTGTGCGAGGCGCTGATGAAGCTGCGGTCGATCTTGATCCGGTCAAGCTCGAACTCGCGCAGATGCACGAGGGAAGAATAGCCGGTGCCGAAATCGTCCATCGCGATGCGCACGCCGAGGGCCCGAAGGCCGGCCAGCGCCTGCATGATCTGTTCGCTGTTCTCGACCATCGCCGTTTCGGTAACTTCGATCTCGATGCGCCGGGGAGTGAGCCTGTGGCGCGACAGGGCTTCGGTGATCTGGCGCAGCATATCGACCGAGCGCAGCTGCACCGGCGAGACGTTGATGGACACATAAAGATCGGCTGGCCACAGCGCGGCCTGCCGGCAGGCCTCATCGATCACCCAGGCGCCGATCTCGACGATCGCGCCGCATTGCTCGGCCACCGGAATGAACTCGGCCGGCGACACCAGGCCCCGCTCGGGATGGTGCCAACGGATCAGCGCCTCGAAGCCGGCGAGCCGGCGGCCCGGCAGGGCATAGAGCGGCTGATAATACAGCTCGAACTGGCCAGCCTGAACGGCCAGCGCCAGATCGCTTTCGAGCTTACGGCGCTGTGCGGCCTCTTCGATCATGCCATCGCGATAGATTTCGGCGCGGCTGCGTCCGGCATCCTTGGCCTTGTAAAGCGCCAGATCGGCCATGCGCTGGACAAATTCGGGGTCATCGCCCTGGCTGGCCATGGCCACGCCGATGCTGAGCCCGACCGTGATCTCCTGTTTGCCGATCTGGAAGGGACGGGCGAACGCAGCGATCACCCGATCGGTCAGGCTCTTGACCTCATCCGGCGTCAGCTTGCCGAGCAGGGCCATTTCATCGCCACCGAGGCGGAACAGCATGTCGGACGGACGGCAATTGTCGCGCAGCCGTCGCGCCGCGGCGATCAGCAATTCATCGCCAACCGCGTGGCCGAGCGTGTCATTGACGGCCTTGAAGCGATCGAGGTCGAGCATCAGCATGACGAAAGGCCCGTCCTGCGACAGCGCCGCGATGTGCTCGGAGAAACTGCGTCGATTGGGCAGGCCGGTCAGGGCATCGTGCTGGGCGAGGTGCACAACCCGGGCCTGAGCCTGAATGGTCACGGTGATATCGGCCATGACGCCGCGATATCCGACGACGCTGCCCGCCTCGCTGAGAATCGGCCGGCCTGAAATCGACCACCAGCGCGAGGTGCCATCCACGGCGCCGGGCACGAGCAGATCGCGGAACGGACGGGCCATCTCGATATGCTCGGCAAGCGCGGCCAGCGCCTTTTCATTGTCCGGGACGTCGGAAGCCGCGAGCAATTCCAGAAGCTTGCGCTGTTTCAGCCCCAGGGACGTATCCGAGAACACCTGGGCAAAGCGCGAGGAAGGATCGACGATCCGGCCCTTCGCATCGACCTGCCACAGCCAGTCGCTGGACTGATCCTCATGCTCCTTGAGCAACAGACCGATAATGTCGGCCTGTTGCTTGAGGCGTGCACTCTGCTCGGCAAGTTCGAGTTGCTGGCGCAGGCCGTGCTCGAAATTGCGCGCATAGCGATGAACATTGTCGATGGCGATGAACACCGTGACGATGAACAGCAGGGAAAGACCGAGCCGGTCGACATTGGGCCCGGCCATGACCAGACAGAACAGCCAGACCGGGATATTGGCGGCCGTATAGCTGGCCGCCGACGAGAACATCGACGCCTGCACCAGGGCACCACCCCACATGGAGCTAACGATCAGCATGATCATGATCGCGCTGACAAAGCCCTCGCTATTGATAGCGATCCAGGCCGGCCCTATCGCCAGGGTGGCCGAGACCAGGCTGGTGACAACCATCAGCATCCGTTCGGTGCCGACGCCAAGAGGGCGGACGGGGCCAAGGGCCGTATGCAGCGCAAGACCAATCCGGGCCAGGCAGACGATGACGACGATCGGCCCCCACAGATGCAGGACGTCGGCCCACTGCTCATAGGCGGCAAAAGCGCCAATGCCGGCCGCGAGCAGGTAGCCGGCCAGCGACTTCCAGACATTCGATTCCATCGCATGAATCTGGCTGCCGCGAATTCTGGCGCCCACATCGATGTCGTCACGACCCATGGTGTTCAGTAACTCCTAATAGATACGGCAAAGTACCGAGACACCTTAAACAATGGCTGAATCAAAACCCGAGCCGGCAGGAAAGAAAACCTGTCGGGCGCTGCGTTGACGACTGTCGCTTAGCTTGCCCCAAAAATATCCGATGCTCGGACGGGCGGGCATTTACGCAGGATTTCCGGGGCTTTCCGGGCGGGGCGGCCTCGCCGCCGCAACCGGCAAACCCCTCCGGGATCGCATGAGCAGCCGATCAGGAGATCTTGTCCCCTCGAATGCGCATTTTGTCGCATTACACAGAGCTCGGTGTCTTCTTAGGAGGCGATGAACAAAAAAATTGCCGCGTGGCGACGACCAATCGCCGTGGCCGGGCGTTGCTTCAGTCCGACGGAGCATTTTTGATGACCACCCCACAGATCTTCGCCTTTGGCATCATCTTCTTCATGATGGTGGCTTTCGTTTGGGGACGCTGGCGCTACGATCTGGTTGCGGTCGGCGCCCTCCTGACCGCGGTGGCGGCGGGCATCGTTGCCCCCGAGAGCGCCTTCTCGGGATTGTCCGACGATATCGTGGTCATCGTCGGCAGCGCCCTGATTGTCAGCGCGGGTGTGGCGCGCTCGGGGGTGATGGAAGTTGCGGTCCGGCGATTTGCTCCGAACCTGCGCACGCCGCGCGCGCAGCTGTTCGTTCTGGTCCTCACCGTGACCGTGCTCTCCGCCTTCATCAAGAATATCGGCGCGCTGGCCATCATGATGCCCATCGCCTTTCAGATGGCGCGCAAATCGGGCGTCTCGCCGTCGCTGTTTCTGATGCCGATGTCGTTTGGCGCCCTGCTGGGCGGGCTGATGACGCAGATCGGCACCTCACCCAATGTGATCGTTTCGCGCGTTCGGGGCGAGTTGACCGGAACGCCTTTCACCATGTTCGACTTCACCCCCGTTGGCGCGACGCTGGCTCTGGGTGGCGTGGTGTTCCTCACGCTGTGCTATCGCCTGCTACCCGAGCGGGCGCGCGAAAAAAGCTCGCTCGACCAGGCGATCGCCATCAAGAATTACACGACCGAAGTGCGCGTGCCCGCCGACTCCCCCAGCGTGGGAGAAACGGTCGGCGCGGTGCAGCGTCTCGGCGGCGGCCAGGCGATGATCACCGGCATCATCACCCCGAACGGCAAGCGCCGGTTGCCCCTGCCCGACTCGCTGGTCCAGGCCGGCGAGCTGCTGATCGTGGAAGGAGAGCCCGACGCGCTGGATCGGATCGTGTCGCAGGGCAAGCTCGCCTTTTCCGAACGACGCGACCAGGCCGCCTCCGCCAGGGAGGTTGGCGTGGTCGAGGCGGTTGTCGGCGATAACTCGTCGCTCGTCGGCCGCAACGCCAAGGAGCTCGCCCTGTTCGACGCGGCTGGCCTCAATCTCCTCGCCGTCAGCCGGCGGGAAAAACGGCTCACCGAGCGGCTCGGCGCCATTCGCTTCCAGACCGGCGACGTCCTCGTGCTGCAAGGCGATCTCGACACGCTGCCCGAACGGCTGCGCCAATGGAACTGCCTGCCCCTGGTCGAGCGCAACCTGACCATCGGCAGCATTCGCAATGGCATCGTTCCGGTGCTCATCCTCATCCTGGCCATGGGCAGCACGGCGCTGGGGCTGGTGTCGGTTCCGCTCGCCTTTTTCGCCGCGGCGGTGTTGATGGTCGCCACGCGGACCGTGCCGATCCGCGACGTCTATTCCCATATCGATGCGCCGATCCTGATCATGCTCGCCGCCCTGATCCCGGTCAGCGACGCGCTGCGCACCACCGGGGCGACAGATCTCATCGCCAATTGGCTCTCGACCACCGCGACCGGCCTGCCGGCCTATGGCGCGCTGGCGCTGATCATGGTCGTGGCGATGGCGGTGACGCCCTTTCTCAACAACGCGGCGACGGTGCTGGTCATGGCGCCCATCGCCGCGACCTTCGCCGCCGATCTGGGCTATCAGCCCGAGGCGTTCCTGATGGCGGTGGCGATTGGCGCCGGTTCGGATTTCCTGACGCCGATCGGTCACCAGTGCAACACGCTGGTGATGGGCCCCGGAGGCTATCTCTTAGGCTAGTACTGGA
>JAHCJW010000047.1 GCA_026126125.1 Devosia sp. | reverse complement strand
CGCCGCCCATGTCGTGCACCCCATCGCCGGACAGGGGCTCAATCTGGGGCTCAAGGACGTCGCCGCCCTGGCCGAGGTGATCGTCGAGGCGCTGCGGCTGGGGCTCGACCAGGGCGGCGACGACGTGCTCGCCCGCTACCAGGCCTGGCGCCGGCTCGACACCGCCGCCATGGCGATGATGACCGACGGGCTCAATCGGCTGTTCTCCAACGACATCGCCCCGGTGCGGGCGCTGCGCGATTTCGGCCTCGGACTGGTGGATCGCGCCGGACCGGTCAAGAGCGCGCTGATTCGCACCGCCGCCGGCATCGGCGCTTCCGGCCCGCGCCTGCTCTCGGGCCTGCCGATCTAAAACACGTCTCCCGAAAGTGGGAACCGGTTTCAGGGGACGCGCTCTAAGTGCTGGCCGGACCGCCGCCGGCGGAAATCGCCTTGATCTCATCGGGGTCGACATTGCGCGCCTCTTCGAGGCTGAGCAGTGGCACGCCGCGCACAATCGGGAAGGCGAGGCGCCCGGCCACCGACACCAGCTCTTCGCGCGAGGGCGACAGGGTCAGCCGCGTCTTGGTCAGTGGGCAGACCAGCATTTCGAGCATGCGCCGGTCCAGAACGTGGCGAGGGTCTTCCGGCCCCGCCATCAATTGAGCGGCGCGGCGTCCCGCCCGCCACGCGCCATCTCATATTCGGTCATGGCGATCAGGGTTTCCGCCCGGTCGTTGAGCGTCGCCGCTTCCAGCAGGACCTGTTTTTCGGCGGCGCCATAGGGCGAGACCATGCAGCAGAAATTGACCAGATCGGCGGTGCCGGTCTGCTCGATCTCCTCCCAGTTGAGCTCGATCGAGGCATAGTCGGCGTAGTCGCGCATCATCTTGAGAAAGCGCGACCGATCGACCGCGCCTTCACCGGCGTCACGCACGAAATCCTCGCCGAAATCATCGGCGGCGATGATGCCCTGACGATAGGGCGTTTCCACCGTCAGCTCATGCACGAGCCGAAACCGCGTCACCCCTTCGAGAATGACGAAATAGCGCCCGTCGCCGTTTTCCTCGAAATGGGTGAGGCGTCCCAGGCAGCCCACGCGCTGCAGCGGCGCCCGGCCCTTGGGGCTTTCCTCGCTGGTGTCCTCGGGCTGGATCAGCCCGATCAGCCGGTCGCCCCGCAGCGCCGCATCGATCATGTCGATATAGCGCGGCTCGAAAATATTGAGCGGGCGATGCGAGAACGGCAGCAGCAGCGCCCCGCTCAGCGGAAAGAGCGGCACCGATTTGGGCAGGTCGGCCGGGCTTTGCGGTCGCTTGGGCATAAATCGTCCTATGTCAGGAAAACAGGGCCGCCGAGAGCAGGCGCCGCCCCTTGAGCGTCGCCGGGTCCTTGGCGCCCCAGGCCTCGAAGAATTCGAGCAGTTTCTTGCGCGCGGCGTCCTCGTTCCAGGCGCGGTCGCGCCGGAACAGCGCCACCAGCGCCTCGGCCGCCTCGATGCGCTTGCCCTCGGCATTGAGCACCACGGCCAGATCGAAACGGGCCTGATGATTGTCCGGATCGGCGGCGACGGCGGCCGCGAGCGCGCTTGATTCGGAGAGGCCCGAAGCCTCTTCCTTGAGCCGAATCGCATTGGCGAGCGCCGAATAGGCTTCGCCGCTGCGCTTGTCCTCCGGCACCATGTCGAGCGCGGTCTTGGCCTGGTCCACCTCGTCCGCCGCCATATAGACGCGAGCCAGCCCCACCAGGGCCGAATCATTATCCGGCGCGTGCTGCAGAACCATGCCGAAGATCTGGGCCGCCTGGCCCAGGTCGCCGGCCTCGATGGCGGCGTCGCCCAGCTTTAGCGCTTCGGCGATCTGGGCTTCGATCGAATCGGCGGCGGGCGCGCCGGCGGGCGCCGCGGCGATGACGCGCTCGGCAAAGCGGCGCACTTCACCTTCGGGCATGGCGCCCATGAACCCATCGACCGGGCGGCCGCCGGCAAAGGCGAAGACGGCGGGGATGGATTGCACGCCCAAGTGCCCGGCGATCATCGGGTGCTCGTCGATATTGATCTTCACCAGCCGGATTTTCCCCGCCTTTTCCGCGATCACCTTTTCCAGTGTCGGGGTGAGCTGGCGGCACGGGCCGCACCAGGGCGCCCAGAAATCGACCAGCACCGGCACCTCGCGCGAGGCTTCGATGACGTCGGCCTTGAAGCCCGCATCGGTAGAATTGCGGACGAGATCGGCGACCGGTGCGGGGGTGGCGCCTTGTGCGCCATTGATGGAAATCGACATAAAAAGCTCTCGCGTCCTGGGCAATTTCTGGAGCATTCGCGGGCCTTTTTGCGCCCCCGAGCCCCCTCTGGCAAGCCCTACTTCCCACAGGCTTTCAACAAGATGACAGGAAAGCGAAAAACTGGGGTTGCAATCGGGCAGGTCATTGGGCATATAGGCGCTCGTTGACGCGCTGCAAGGCGCCGCCGACGTGGAGCGCGGGTGTAGCTCAGGGGTAGAGCATAACCTTGCCAAGGTTAGGGTCGTGGGTTCGAATCCCATCGCCCGCTCCAATTTCCTGCTCAGGCAGGCATGATGAAAAGGCTGGACGCAAGTCCGGCCTTTCGTCGTTCAGGCCCTCTTCTTGCACAAGGATGTCGCCTCGTGACCACACTTGCCGATTTCACCCTGCCCCTCATCGATGGCAAGGATCAGAGCTTGTCCGCCTATGCCGGAAAGCTCGTTCTCGTCGTCAACGTGGCCAGCAAATGCGGCCTGACCCCGCAATATCAGGGGCTCGAGGCGCTGTACCGGCAGTATAAGGATCAGGGCCTGGTTGTTCTGGGGTTTCCCTGCAACCAGTTCGCCGGCCAGGAGCCGGGCACCGCCGCCGAGATCGCCCAGTTCTGCTCGCTCACCTATGACGTCACCTTTCCGATCTTTGCCCGTCTCGATGTCAATGGCGACAAGGCCCATCCGCTCTATCAATGGCTCAAGGCCAGCGCGCCGGGCCTTCTGGGCAGCGAGGCGATCAAGTGGAATTTCACCAAATTCCTCGTCGGCCGCGATGGTCTGGTGATCGAGCGCTTCGCCCCCACCACCGAGCCGGCAGAGATCGCGCCGGAAATCGAAAAACGGCTTTGATCCTCCCGCTTTCCAGAGCAACCACCATGGTTTAGGCTGCGCCGGACGCGGCGGATGGAGACGGGGACAAGTGGCGGATATTCTCGATTACTGCGTGGGGCTGGAAGAGAAACACTTCCGTTCCGGCCAGCTCATGCTCTCGGAGGGCGAGCGGCTGGGCAAACTCTATGTGCTGATCGAGGGCGAGATCGAGGTCATTCGCGAGCGCACCCAGGTGACCCATGTCGACGAGCCGGGCTCGATCTTCGGGGAAATGGCGGTGCTGCTCGATATGCCCCATTCGGCCACGGTCAGGGCGCTGTCGGCGGTGAGGGCCTATGAAATCCCCGACGCGCTGCGCTTTCTCGACCTGCATCCGGAATTTTCCCTCGCCATCGCCACCATGCTGGCGCGGCGGCTGTATTACACCACCTCCTATCTGGTCGATTTGCAGCAGCAGGCGGCCGGCAAGCGGCAGGATCTCGATCTGGTCGATCAGATCCTTGCCAGCCTCGTCGATCCCCAGGATGGGCGGCCGAAAGCGGATGGCTGAAGCGCTGGTGCGGCAGCGCCAGCGCGGTGGCGGTTTTTTTCCCTGACAGTGGCGTGCCCAGGCAGACGCCCCGCGCCCCAATCGACCTCGGGCGCAGCCTCGGGCCATATCGATGGGCTCGGGGGCGACACCTAAACCCTTTCCAATTGGCGCCATTGCGATAATCTTCGAGCAGCAGACTCAAGGAGACCAGCGTCATGGCCCACAAATTCCACATCACCGGCGCCGCGAACGACCAGTTCAAATTCGATTTCTCCTATAATGGCGAGAAAATCTTCTGGTCGGAAAACTACAAACAGAAGGCCAGCGCCAAGAACAGCATCGAGTCGCTGAAGAAGAATGCGCCCGAGGCGATCACTGTCGATGTCTCCAAGGACGAGACCGGTTCGGGCTATCGCTTCGAAATCAAGAAATCCACCGACGACCAGTTTTACGTCACCTTCGTTGCCGCCAATGGCGAGACCATGGCCCGCACCGAGCGCTACAAGCAGAAGGCCAGCGCCCAGAACGCCATCGAATCGCTGAAGAAGAACGGGCCTGGCGCCACGGTCGACGACCAGGCCTGAGCCGCGCGCGGGCGGCTTTGCCATTTCCAAACCGAGCCGGCTTGGTCTAGTGTCCCCGGCGATCATTTCATCCGGGGACATCGTTTCGTGCTCAAGACCGCAGCCCTTCTCGGCACCGCCGCCACGCTTCTTTTCGCCCTGCCCGCCATGGCGCAGGATCTGCCCGATCTCAATGGCCGCGTCATGCATGCGGTCACCGAAAACGCCTATTATCCGCTCAATTTCGCCGATCCGGCGACGGGCGAGGGCATCGGCCTCGAATATGACGTGATCAACGAGGTCGCCCGGCGCCTCAACGCCACCGTCGAATGGGATTTGACCGCCTGGGACGTGATGATCGAGGCGGTGCGTGCCGGCCAGTTCGACATCGGCGCCGATGGCATCACCATCACCGCCGAACGCGCCGAGCAGATCGCCTTCACCATTCCCTTCATCACCGTCGAGCAATATTTCCTCGTCCGCGCCGATGAAGCGCGCATCGCCGGCCCGGAAAGCTTTGCCGAAAACACCGACCTGCTGTTCGGCGCCCAGGCCGGCACCTCGTCCTTCTATACCGCCATTTATGACGTGCTCGACGGCGACGAAGCCAATCCGCGCGTCAAGACCTTCGACAGCTTCGGCGCCGCGGTGCAGGCGCTCAAGGCCGGCGACGTCGATGCGGTGATCGCCGATCAGGCCGCGTCCGCCGGCTATATCGGGGCGGATCCGGGCGCCTTCAAACAGGCCGGCGCCGCCATCAAGTCCGATCCCTTCGGCTTCATCCTCACCCCCGGCTCCGACCTCGTCGAGCCGGTCAACGCCGCCCTCGCCCAGCTCGCGGCCGAAGGCTGGCTCGAAGCGCGGATCAAGCACTGGTTCTTCGACTATAGTGCGCAATAGGGCCGTTTCTTTGCCTTGTTGCTTGCAGTTATGGTCATTGCCGGGCCTCTCCCGGCAATGACGGCAGAACAGCGATCGGCCTTTGTCGCCGAGGGGGCTGGCCATCCATGACCTATCGCCCCCGCCCACCCGCCCTGCTCTCGCGCCTGCCCTGGTGGCTATTGGCCATCGGCCTGTTGTTCGTGCTCGGCTTGTGGGCCATCACCGCCAACGGCACCTATGCCAATATCTTCCGCACGCTCTCGGGCGGGGTGATCACGACGCTGTGGGTGACCATCATCGCCTTTTCCTGCGCCACCCTGCTCGGGCTCGTGGTGGCGCTGGCCCGCACCTCGACCCATCGCATCCTGCGCGAAATCGCCACCTTCTATGTCGAGATCGTGCGCGGCATCCCGATCCTGGTGTTCCTGTTCTACATCGCCTTCGTCGCCGCCCCGGCCCTGGTCTCGGCCTTCAACTGGGTCGCGGGTCCGTTGATCGCGTGGGGCTGGCTTGCGCCGGCCACGGTACGCGGCTTCGATTTCGTCTGGCGCGCCATTCTGGCGCTGACCATCTGCTATTCGGCCTTCATCGCCGAAATCTTCCGCGCCGGCATCGAGGCGGTCGATCGCGGCCAGATCGAGGCGGCGCGGGCCCTCGGCCTCTCGCGCTGGCATTGTTTTCGGCTGATCATCTTTCCGCAGGCGCTGCGCACCATCCTGCCGCCGCTGGGCAATGATTTCGTCTCGATGGTGAAGGATTCGGCGCTGGTCTCGGCGCTGGGGGTGCAGGACATCACCCAATTGGGCAAGCTGTCGGCCTCGTCCAGCTTCCTCTTTTTCGAAACCTATAATGTCGTCGCCTTCCTCTATCTGACCATGACCATCTCCCTCTCGCTGCTGGTGCGCTGGCTCGAGCGCTCGATGGCGAAAAAATACCGCCCCTGAGCCATCTTGCGCCGGCCGCTTGCCGGCACCATCTTGCCCCTGTTGTCGCTGGAGAACGCGAAGATGCAAACTTTCACCCGGATCGCCGCCGTCGCCGTCGCCGCCATCGCGCTCGTTGCCTGCGGCGACAGCCGCCAGGTGGGCAGTGTCGGCGTCGACTGGACCGGCAACGATATTTCCATCGAGGCGGTGGCCGATCCGCAGGTCGAGGGCGTGGTCTGTCACCTGGCCTTTTTCAACCGCTCCTTCATCGACCGGATCAGCCAGGGCAACTGGTTCGAGGACCCGTCCTATTCGGCGCTCGATTGCTCGGCCGTCGGCCCGATCACGGTGGGCAATATTTCCACCCGCCCCGGCGGCGAGGAGATTTTCAAGGAAGCGCGCTCGCTGATCTGGAAGTCGCTGCGCGTCTCGCGCATCTATGACGCCAGCAATAATTCCCTGATCTATCTCGCCCATGCCCGCCAGATCCAGCAGGGCTCGGGCAAGATGAGCCTGTCGGTGGTGCCGCTCACCGGCCCCGATGTCACCTGGAAAGGCAATGCGCCGCCCCGTCCGGCCGCGGTCGAGGGCTCAGTGATCGTGCAATAAGACCGCGCGGCATTCTCTTGGCTGCCGTCCGGCGGCAAAGCCTTGCCGGCCAATGCCGCAACAAGGCAAAAACATTCCACCTCAAGCCGCTTCAATCCAGCGGTTTGAGTACGATATTCTCTTATAACACGCTCATTCACCAACCATTTTGCGGCGAAGGAAAACACCATGGCGATCCTGATCGGCGATACCGCCCCCGATTTCACCCTCGAATCCACCGAGGGGACCATTCACTTCCATGACTATATCGATGGCGCCTGGGCGGTGCTGTTCAGCCATCCCAAGAATTTCACCCCGGTGTGCACCACCGAATTGGGCTATACCGCCAAGCTCAAGCCCGAGTTTGAAAAGCGTGGCGTCAAGGTGCTGGGCCTGTCCGTCGACAAGCTCGAGGATCACGGCGGCTGGGCCAAGGACATCGAGGAGACGCAAGGGGCGGCGCTCAATTTCCCGTTGCTCGCCGACAGCGAGGGCAAGGTGGCCCGTCTCTATGACATGATCCACCCCAATGCCGACAACACGCTCACCGTGCGCTCGGTCTTCGTCATCGGCCCGGACAAGAAGGTGAAGCTCAAGATCGAATATCCGGCCTCCACCGGCCGCAATTTCGATGAAGTGCTGCGCGTCATCGACAGCCTGCAACTGACCGCCAGGCACCAGGTGGCCACCCCGGTCAACTGGCAGGCGGGCGAGGACGTCATCATCGTGCCCGCCGTTTCCAACGAGGCGGCGAAGAGCAAATTCCCCGAGGGCTGGAAGGAACTGAAGCCCTATCTGCGCATTGTGCCCCAGCCGCGCGGCTGAACTTCTCTTCTCCCCTGACCGACTGGAAAGGCGATGGCCCGGGCCGTCGCCTTTTTCTTGTGCCCGACGATGACGTCTCAGGTCGAGCGCAGCCGTCCCGCCATGACGAAGGTCAGCACCAGCAGCGGGATCAGCATGGCCAGCGCCATGCGCACGCCAAAACCCTGGGCGACGGCGCCGATCAGGGCGGGCGCCCCCAGATTGACCAGCTGGAACACCATGGTCACCGCCGCCACATTCTGCGAGGCCGGCCGGTCGCCGAGCCGCGCCGCCGCCGACAGCATCAGCGGATAGAGCACGCAGATGCCGATGCCGACCAGCATGAAGGCGAGAAGCGCGATCCAGGCATTGGGCGCCACCACCACCAGAACGAGGCCGAAGATAGCGAGGGCCGACAGGCTGCGCGCCGTGGCCACCGGGCCGAAGCGGTCGAGCACCCGATCGGCACGAAAGCGGCCCACCGCCATGGCTGCCACAAGGGCGGGCAGCGCCAGCGACTGCACCCAGGCGGCGACGGCGAAATTGTCGCGCAGATAGATGATCGCCCAGGCGCGCGAGGCGCCTTCGGTGAGGCCGGCGCCGAGCCCGAAAGCGACCAGTCCCAGCGTCGCCAGGCTCGGCAGCGCCAGCCGGCGCGCCGCACCGCCCGCATGCGGTCTGGCGATGCTCTCGGGCAGGGATTTCCCCACGATCAGCAGCAGGGCAATCAGCACCGGCGCCAGCGCCCCCAGATGCAGCGCCGGCGAGACGTCGAGCCCGCGCATGGCGGCGCCGAACAGCGCCGTGGTGAGAAAGCCGACGCTCCAGACGCCGTGGCAGGTGTTCATGATGCGCTGGCCGCTGGCCGCCTCATAGCGGTCGGCTTCGACATTGATGGCGATATTGGTCAGCGAGAACCCGACCCCGTTGAGCGCCAGGAGCACGAAGAGGGCAATCGGGTGCAGCAGCACGCCGGCCAGCGCCGAGGTGAGAATGACCAGCGGCAGGCACCACAGGATGACGCGGCGCGGCCCGACGCGCTCGATAATGGCGCTGGAGACCAGAAACATCGGCAGCCCGCCGAGCGGCTGGCCCATCAGCACCAGGCCCAATTGCGCCTCGGAAAGGCCATTGAGCACCTGCAGGTCCGGGATACGGGTCTGCACGGCGCCGATGGCCAGGGCATGGATGAAGAACAGCGCGATGATGCGCCAGGGACGATGATCTGTGGTCATGGAATTATCGCGGACCGGGGTCCATCAGCACATGGATGCGATCGGCGCCGAGCCGGGCGAGCTTGAGCAGCAGCGCCTTGCGGCGGGCCGGTGCCAGTGGGATATCGGGGCTGTCGCGCAGGATGGCGCCGTCATGCCCGTCGGCGACGATCAGCCCCTCGCTGGGCGGGAAGATGTCACCATCGAGCTCCGGGGGCTTGGCAAAGAAGAACTTGTCGGAAAATTCGCGATATTCGGGCCATTTCCGATCGACCTGGAAATCGATGAGGCTCGACTTGATCTCGATGATCCAGATTTCGCCCTTCGGCCCCACCGCCAGCACGTCGGCGCGCCGCCCATTGCTCAACGGCACTTCGGCGTAGCAGGCCATGTCGTGCCGCTCGCGCAGCATGCGCATGACCCCGCGCTGCACGCGCAGGGCGGTGGCCGATTGCCTGAGATCGACGATCGTCGGCAGGTCCTGGGGCGGAACGGTCTCAGCCATGGGGGCCGAGCGGCTGGGCCGGCGCCGCAGGCGCCGCCACCACCGTCTTCGTTCCGAGCGCAAAGCTCGATGCCCATAGTCCGGCCAGCAGCAGCGGCAGGCAGATGAGATAGGACATGCGGATGCCGAAAAATTCGGCGACGAAACCGAGAAGCGGCGGCGCGAGGAAGAAGACGACGAAACTGACCTGGCCGATGGCCGCGACATTGACCGCGGCCGGCCTGTCGGTGCGCTGCGCCGCTTCCGACACCGCCAGCGGATAGACCGCCGAACAGCCCGCGCCCATCAGGGCAAAACCGAGCAGCGCCAGTTCCGCGTTTGGCGCGGCGCCGACCAGCAGCGCCCCCACACTGGCCAGCGCCAGCATGACCATGGCCACGTTGCGCGGCCCATGGCGGGCGACGATCGGATCGGCGGTGAGGCGCATCAGCGCCATGAAGAAGGCGAACAGCGTCAGCCCCATGCCGCCGACAAAGGGCTCCACGGCAAAGATGTTGCGCATATAGATCGCCGACCAGTCGATGCCGGCCCCTTCGACGAGGAAGGCGGCAAAACCGATCAGGCAAAGCGGCAACAGGCCGCGATTGGGGAAGGCGAAGCGATGGCCGCCTTCGCCCTCGGCCCGCGCCGGGCGCGGGGCCGCCGTGGCGCCGCCGAGGAGCGAGCCGGCGATGATGACCACCAGCACGGCGACGAGGCCCATATGCAGGCCGGCCGAAATGCCGGACTGGCGGATCATGGCGCCGAACAGGGCAGTGACGAAGAAACCGACGCTCCAGAAGCCATGGGCGCGGTTCATGAAACGCTTGCCGGTCTGCATTTCGAGCCGGTCGATTTCGACATTGAGGTTGATTTCGAGCGCCCCCGACAACAGGCCCGCGCAGAACAGCACGACGAACATGGCCGGCGCCACCGGCAGAAACGGAATGGTGGCGAAGAGCAGCGCGGGGCCGAGCACGGTGATCAGCGCCGTGGTGCGGAACCCCAGCCGGTCGATGATCGGCGGGCCGAAGGTGAGCGAGATCAGCGAGCCGATGGCCATGCCGATCATGGTCAGGCCCAATTGCCCCTCGGAAATGCCCAGATGCTCCTGGATGTCGGGCAGGCGCGCCATCAGCGCGCCGGTCGTCATGGCGAAGAGAAAGAAGCTGGCATAGATCCGATGCTGCGGGGCGATCACGGCGTCACCTCGCGCAGCAGCGGCTTGGGCGCCAGCGTATGGGCCGTGGCGAGCCCCAGCAGCACCAGCGGCAAGCCGACGCCGAACACCCACTGAATGCCGAAATGCTCGCCGATATAGCCCAGAAGCGGCGGCCCGAGCAGGAAGGCGGTGAAGGAAAATTGCGCCAGCGCCGCGACATTGATCGCCGCCGGCCGGTCGGTCTGTTGCGCCGCCGCCGACATGGCCAGCGGAAACAACGCGCTCGAGCCGATGCCGATAAGAGCGAAGCCGAGATAGGCGAGGGCGGCCGAGGGAGCAAGGAAGGCCAGCAGCACGCCGGCGCCCAACACGGTCAGCAAGACGCGGGCGACCGCGACCGGGCTGAAGCGGTCGACGAAACTATCGGCGAAAAAGCGGGCCACGCCCTGCGAGCCGGCGACCGTGGCCACGGCCAGTCCGGCCCAGAACGGCTCGGCGTCGAACAGATTGCGCATATAGATGGCCGACCAGTCGATGCCGGCGCCTTCCATCAGCATGGCCGAGAGACAGACGGCGACCAGCCCCATGATGGGCAAGGTGGGTCGGGCAAAGCGCGGCGTTTGCTCGGTGCTGGTGCCGGCCCGGTGGGCGGCGGGCTCGAAACGCCCGAGCACCACCAGCGTCGCCACGATGACCACCGGGATCATCATCAACAGGTGCAGATGCACCTCGAGCCCGGTCTGGGCGATGAACGAGCCGACCAGACCCGCCGCGAAAAATCCCAGGCTCCAGAAGGCGTGCGCCCGGCTCATGATGCGCCGCCCGATGGCGTGCTCGACCCGGTCGGCCTCGACATTGATGATCACCTCGATAGCGCCGATGGTGAGCCCCACCGGCACGAGCAGCAGAAAGAACGCCAGCGGCGTGGTGGCCCAGCTGGCCAGCGCGTAAAGCGCGGAAAGCAGCGGAATGGCGGTGAGCAGGACGCGGCGATAGCCGATGGTTTCGACGAGGCGCCCGGCAAAGGTCAGCGAGATCAGCGTGCCGACGGCCGAGCCGATCAGCGCCAGTCCAAGCGCGCCCTCACCGACGCCCATGGCCTGTTGAATATCGGGCAGGCGCGGGAAAATGCTACCCATGCAAAATGAATAGACGAAAAACGCCCCGAAGATTTTGATCTGGGGCGGCAGGTCGATGCCGAATCGCATGGCCGGAAAATGCTCAAAAACAGGTCAGACCCCGGCAAGCTAGGGCATTTCCCGTGCCCGGGAAATAGGCGGGCGCGGCCCGTAGACCGGTTTATTGCAACGTTTGCATAAGCGCCACAGGTGGGGATGACGGATGGGTCGCGTCGCTGAGCACATCGACGCCGGAGGAGAGGCTGCGCACCATCTCGATGCGCCGGAACGGGGCGCCGGTGCGCTTGTCCGCCTCGGTCCGCCAGCGGTCGGCGCCCTTGCGGCGATCCGGGCCGAAATAGCTGGCGGTTTCGTAATAGGTCATGGCCTGCCCCACCTGCCGCTCGATGCGCTGGCGCAGGCTACGCAGGGGGTGCGGCAGGGCGACGATGTCGTCGAACCCCATATTGACGCAGGCCTTGATGATATCGAGCGAGGAGTCAGTGGCGAAATAGACCAGCGGCGAGAAGCGCACGCGCCCCTTGGGGCAGAAGCGCACCGCCTCGACCAGCGGGCGCAGGCTGGCCGGCTCGGGCACGGTGGCGAACAGAAAATAGCAGATCGGTGTGACCAGGGTCTGTTCCTCGACCTGGGCGAGCCCGCGAAACGAGGACACGCCGGCAAAGCCGATGGCCTGGGCCATTTCGAACAAGGCGGCACCCGGCCCGTTGCGCGGGCCGATCACATAAGCATAGGCGTTCATCGCCAGCACTCTGATCCAAACTGCATTCCCGGTACGCCAGAGTACGGCAAAACGGCTAACGCGATCCTAATGCGGCGCCGAGGCCGCGCGGGCTGGGCCGGAGACAAAAAAGCCGCCCGAGATCCGGGCGGCTGCAACGTCGGGAGGACGTTGAAAAAGATTACATCCTCTCGATGCACACCGAGGTGACGCCGCGATTGCGGAAGCCCAGCGCGGTGGCCGCGGCCTTGGACAGGTCGATGATGCGCCGGCCGTGGAAGGGGCCACGATCATTGATGACCACCTGCACGGATTTGCCGCTGTTCTGGTCGACGACACGCAGCTTGGTGCCGAAAGGAAGGGAACGATGCGCCGCCGTCATGGCGTTTTCGTTGAAGATCTCACCCGATGCCGCCCGCTTGCCGTTAAAGCCGGGGCCGTACCAGGAAGCGCCACCGCATTGTGCATAGGCTGCGCTCGAAACGAGCGAGAGTGCTGCCGCACAGAGGGCGACGGAAACGGCTCTTTTGATCAATGGTCTTTGCTCACTGAAGTTGTCGATGAGCGCTGAG
Organism: Devosia sp.; assembly: GCA_026126125.1. Classification (GTDB taxonomy): domain Bacteria; phylum Pseudomonadota; class Alphaproteobacteria; order Rhizobiales; family Devosiaceae; genus Devosia. The sequence continues at coordinate 9,252 of JAHCJW010000047.1, read as the reverse complement.
TAAAAGGGACGGGCGGCCGGATTAAGGGCAGATTGCGCCTAAAACCCCCCGCAATCCGGGGGTGTTGCCGCTTTGCCGCACAAAATCGGCCGAAGTTTATTAACCAATCTCGAGAGAGTGATCGCCTCAATAGAATGAGAATCTCATCTGGGCGGCGAGTCCGGCTCGCGCCGCGGCAAATCCGGTGAATTGAGGAACCATTTTGTTGCCTGTGTCCGAACAGCAACGGTTCCCGTCAAGTTTGGTTTTTGCCGGCTCCCAGCCCCGCCCTTGCTTGTGAATAGCGTGGATTTTTCGCCCAAACCGCGTCGATCCGGGCAATTGTGGCCGGAAAAAAGGCGCTCCGCACGGCTCGCGAGCGGCAAAAACCCCTATAGCGGGCGCCGCCGCCGCCCACGCCGCGCCGCCACGAGGGCGATCAGCAGGCCGGCGACGATGGCGATGAGCAGCGGCCAGTGGCGGATCTGGGCGAAGATGGTGGGCGTCAGCCGCTGATGGGGCCGCACATCGAGCGCCGCCATCTGCCCCGGCACCAGTTGCGCGGTGACGCGCCCCACCGGGTCGGTGGCGAAGGTGAGGCCGGTATTGGCGGCGCGGACGAGGCTCATGCCTTCTTCCACGGCCCGCAACCGGGCGTGATGGGCGTGCTGGGCCGGCCCGATCGAGCCATCGAACCAGGCGTCATTGGTGACATTGAGCAGGAACTGCGCATTGGCGGTGTCCCCCAGATCGCCCGAAAACAGGATTTCGTAGCAGATCAGCACCAGGGCGGCGGGGGTGCCGGGCAGCGCCATCAGCCTTTTGCGCGCATCGCCATGCGACCAGCCTTCGGCGCCCGGCACGAATTGCTTGATGCCCAATTGCGCGAAAAACGCCTGGAAGGGCAGATATTCGCCAAATGGCACCAGGTGCGATTTGTCATAGCTGGCGATGACCTCGCCCTCGGTGTTGATCGCCACCACCGAATTATAGGGCGGCCCGGCCGGCGTTTCGCCATCCAGCCCATAGGGCTGGCGCGGCACCCCGGCGAGCAGCGTTGCTCCCTCGGGCAGGGTGCGGGCGATACGGGCCAGCGCGTCGGGATAGGTGGAAAGGAAGAAGGGCACGCTCGATTCAGGCCAGACCAGATGGGTGATATCGGCCAGGCCCTGATCGGCGGGGTCCATGCGCATGTCCGAGAGCATCAGCAGCCGGTCGATCAGCGCCACCGGATCGACATTGCCGAAATCGGCGTGTTCATAGACCAGAGGCTGCACGAGACGCAGCGCCATATCCTGCCGCTCGGTGGGCAGGGTGCCGGTCAGCCGGTTCCAGCCATAGCCGAGCTGGCCGGCGATCACGAGAAGCGCGAGAAAGAACGGGCCGAGGCGCTGGCTCATCATCCGGTCGTCGGCCGGCCAGACCAGGGCCGGGGTCATGGCGAGGAGCGGCGCGAGGAAGCTCAGGCCATAGACGCCGATCACCGAAGCGAGTTGCATCATCTCGTCGGTGCCGGTGAGGCTATAGCCCAGAAGATCGAAGGGAAACCCGGTCAGCACATGGCCGCGCGCGAATTCGGCGAGGGCGAGCCAGCTGGCCAGCCCGACGATGCGCGCCGCGCCATGGCTCCAGAACAGATGCGCCAGGGCGCTGGCCAGTCCCCAGAACAGCGCGATCAGCGCCGCCAGCGCGGCGATGGCCAAAGGCATGGCGGCGAGCATCCAGCCGCCATCGACGAAAAAGGCGGCGCCCAGCCAGTGGAAGGCGACGAGGAAATAGCCCCAGCCAAAGGCAAAGCCGATGCTGAAGGCGGGCCCGAACAGTTTGCGCCAGCCCTTACGCCGCTCGGCCCCATCCAGCGCCCAGACCCAGAACGGCATGGCCAGAAACAGCGCCGGCAGCACGAAAAACGGCGGCACCGAGAGCCCGGCGACAGCGCCAGCCACCAGCAGCAGCACGAACCGGCGCCAGCCATGGCTGAGCATGGTGAATTCGGCAAGCCAGGTCATGGGGCGGAACGATGCGAATCAGGCGGCATGGCGGCAAGGTCGCCCCGCCAGGCGCACAGCGTCAAGGCGGTGGACGCGCACGTCTTGGAGCGCAGCGGCTCTCCCCCACCCACCGCACATCATCCCGCGCCTGAGATGAACCTGAGCGAGCCGGCCCAAATAGACCCTTCCCCTCGCGGGGCGTGTTCCCCTTGGACGCCTTGGTTCTGGCCAGACAATCCAAAAGCGCGTTCTTCCCTCGGCGTGGGGAATATGGATAAAGAGTTCAAAGTGAATATCCCCTTCCTCCCTCGTCATGGCCCGGCTTATCCGGGCAGTCCCGCCCGCCTCCATGTGAACCGCCGGGACAGTCCGGTGGTGAGGAAGCGGCAGCCGGCGGAAACACCTTGAAGCCACGCCGCACTCGGCTATATCGACATGTCGAGAAGAAAGGGAAGCACGGAGACGCCATGACCAGCCTGCCCGTCACCCTTGCCATCGACACCGCCGCGCCGCGCCTGCAATTGGGGCTGGTTCTGGCCGATGGTCGCGCCGACAGCCTTGTCGAGGACATCGCCACCGGCCACGCCGAAATCCTCTTCGACCGGCTCGCCGCCCTGCTGGCCCGCAACATGATCGGCTACCCCGATCTCGCCCGCATCGCCGTCACCACCGGGCCGGGCTCGTTTACCGGGCTGCGCATCGGCCTTTCGGCGGCGCGCGGGCTGGGGCTGGCGCGCGGAACGCCCGTGCTGGGCATTCCCAGCCTTTTCGGCCTGTCGCTGCGCGTCGCCGCGGGGCCGGTCGCGGTTGTGCTCGATGCCCGGCGGGGCGAAGCCTATCACCAGCTGTTTTCCGCTCCCGGCATTCCCGAGACACCGCCGCGCCTGCTGCCCATGGACGCGGCGGCCGCGGCCATTCCCCCCGAGGCCACGCTGCTCAGCGATCCTTTCGTCGACATCATCGCGCTGGCGCGGTTCGCCGCCACCGCCGATCCCGCCGCCTATCCGCCGCACGCCGCCTATATCCGCGATGCCGATGCCAAGCCGCAGAACGCCGCCCGCATTCCAAGGCGCGCGCCATGATGGACAAGCTGTGGATGGCGCCGCAGGGCCTGCATATCGAGCCGGCCGAAAGCGGCGATGCCGCGACCCTGGCGCGGCTGCATGAACAGGGCTTTTATCGCGGCTGGCCGGTCGCCGATTTCGTCAGCTTTCTGGGCGAGCGCAACACCCCCGCCTATATCGCCTGCGACGCCAGGCGCCGCATTGCCGGCTTCGCCCTGATCCGGGCCGTCGCCGACGAGGCCGAACTGCTGACCATCGCCGTTGACCCCAAATGGCGCGGCAAGGGGGTCGGGCGGGCGCTGCTCGAAGCGGTGTTCGCCGATCTGATGCTCTCGCCGGCCAAACGCATGTTTCTCGAGGTCGATGAGCAAAACCACGCTGCCATCGCGCTCTACAAGCGGCTGGGTTTTGTCACCATATCGAGCCGCAAGGGCTATTATGCCCGCCCCGATGGCAGCGCCGCGACCGCGCTTGTCATGGCGCGCGATCTTGGGTAACCCCATCGCGGTCGCCCGCGCTGGAGAGATGGCATGAGAAAATCCCCGTCCGATCCCACGCTCGAAGAGGCCTGTGTGACGCGCGGCATGCGCATGACCGATCAGCGCCGCGTCATCGCGCGGATCATCGAGGGGGCCACCGACCACCCCGATGTCGAAGAGCTGTATCGCCGCGCCTCGGCCGTCGACGCACGCATTTCGCTCTCCACCGTCTATCGCACCGTCAACCTGTTCGAGGAGGCGGGCCTGGTCACCAAGCACGACTTCAAGGATGGGCGGGCGCGGTTCGAATTGATTCCGGACGAGCATCACGACCATCTCATCGACATCCGCACCGGCAAGGTGATCGAGTTCCGCAATGAAGAGATCGAGGCCATTCAGGAGCTGATCGCCAAGCGGCTGGGCTACCGGCTGGTCGATCACCGGCTCGAACTCTATGCGGTGCCGCTCGCCGACGCCCGGGACACCAGGGACGAGGCCGGCGAATGATCTTCCGCTGCCTGTTCTTCATCTTCGTCTTCGTGCCGCTGATGATCGTCATCATCCCGCTGCAGGCGCTGATCGTGGCGCTCAAGCTCCCCTTCTGGGATGTCCTGCCGCGTCTGTTTCACCGCGTCGGCTGCATCTTTCTGGGGCTGCGCGTCACCGTCATCGGCAAGCCGGCCAGCGGCCGGCCGACGCTGCTGGTATCCAATCATATTTCCTGGACCGACATCGTCGCCATCGGCTCGGTCGCGCCGGTGACCTTCGTGGCCAAGCGCGAAGTGGGCGACTGGCCCTTTGTGGGCATGATGGCCAATCTGCAAAAGACCATCTATGTCGACCGCACCCGTCGCAGCGGCACGGGCCGCACCGCCGAGGCGATGGGCAAGCATATGGCCGACGGCAATACGGTGATCCTGTTTGCCGAGGGCAAGTCCGATATCGGCACCCATGTGCTGCCCTTCCGCTCGGCCCTGGTCGGGGCGGCGCAGCACGCCATGCAGGCGGCCGGGGCGGAGGAGGTCAATATCCAGCCCCTCACCATCGCCTATACCAGGCTTCAGGGCCTGCCGATCAGCCGCAACGAGCGCTCGCTGGTCGCCTGGATCAAATCCAAATCGGTCAAACAGAATATCCGCGACATTCTGGGCGGTCCGGTCAAGGACGTCACCATCGCCTTCGGCACCCCGCAGGTGCTGAGCGCCGGGGCCGACCGCAAGGCGATCACCAAGGCGGCGGAAAACGACGTGCGCGCCATGCTGGTGGCGCTCAATCGCACCGGCAAGCCGCCGGTCGCATCCAAGCAAGTTTAGCTGTTAGCGTTAACCGCCAATCGCGCTTGAGATGTTAACAGTCCGTTAGCTAATAGACCCCCGAACACGGAGGTCGTCATGGCTTGGGAAATCGTCGCTATCTGGGCCATCTGCATCGGCACGCTGCTCTGGTTCCGCCATGACGAGCGCCGCATCAGATCGGAGCGTCTCGACCGGCACGCCCGCTATTTCGCCAGCGCCCCGGCCTATCGCCATCAGGTGGCCGTGCCCGCTGCGGCGCGAGTTCCCACCCCGCCGCAGGCCAAGGCCCATCAGCGCTATCTCGATCTGCTCGAGCGGACGCGGCGGCAAAAAAACTCAACCGAGGCGCGACTTTAGCCGCCCGACGATATCGGCGGCCTTGACCAGCAGCGCCAGGTCGACGTCTTCCTCGCTCATATCTTCGCGCCGTTCCACCCAGGCGGGAATCAGCAATTCATGCCGCTGTTCGCGGCCATCGAGCGTTTCAACCAGCACGGCCTTGACCTTGCCCGTCACCCGGTTTGGCAGCCGGGGATGGGCATGGCGCTCGGCCAGGGTGATGTCGATCAGTTCTAGACTCATAACTCATGGCTCCGGGGGAGCCCCCGGCGCGCACACTGGCGCCCGTTGGTTCATGAGAGCTTAATGCGCGGCGGGCCGGCTGGTTTCTCCACAGCCTCTGCTTCCCGGCCGCCACAGGCCGGGCGAGCTTAGACGCGGACGGCGTGCTCCACCCGGCCCGCATCGCCGAACACCCTGATATATCGAGCGATTTCGGCCGCGTCGCCGGTGGCCTTGGCCGGATTGTCCGAGAGTTTGACCGCCGGGCGGCCATTGGCCTCCGACACTTTGGCGACGATGGAGATCGGATCGAGACCGCGATTGGGACTGGGCGCGCACCCCTCGAAATCATTGGTCAGATTGGTGCCCCAGCCAAAGCTCATCCGCACCCGCCCGTCAAAATGCAGATAGGCTTCCTCGATCATGTCGACATCGAGCCCATCGGAGAAGATCAGCAGTTTCTCCCGCGGGTCGCGGCCGCGGCTTTCCCAGAATTTTATGATTTTCTCGCCGCCTTCGATGGCCGGGGCACTATCGGGACGGAAGCCGGTCCAATCCGCAACCCAGTCGGGCGCGTCGCGCAAAAAGGCGTCGGTGCCGAAGGCATCGGGCAGCACGATCAACAGGTTACCGCCATAATAGCTCTTCCAGTCCTGCAGTACCCTATAGGGCGCCTCGCGCAGTTCCTCGTCCGAGCGCGCCAGCGCCGCCAGCACCATGGGCAGTTCATGCGCATTGGTCCCCAGCGCCTCAAGATCGGTGTCCATGGCCAGTTTGACGTTGGAGGTTCCGGTAAAATTGGAGCCGATACCTTCCTTGAGCGCTTCCACGCACCAGCGCTGCCAGAGAAAGGAATGGCGCCGCCGCGTGCCGAAATCGGAAATCTTCAGCTCCGGCAGCTTTTGCAGCCGCTCGACCTTGCCCCACATCTTGGCCTTGGCGCGGGCATAGACCACGTCGAGCGCGAAGGGGCCGTAATGCTTCATCGCGGCGCGGCTGCGCAGCTCGTTGATGATGGCGAGGGCCGGGATTTCCCACATGGCGGTTTCCAGCCACAGGCCGGGAAATTCCAGCACGAACTGGCCGTCCTGTTTTTCCAGCCGATATTCGGGCAGCTGGAAATTTTCCAGCCAGCGCAGGAAGCCGGGCTGGAAAATCTGCTTGGAGCCATAAAAAGTGTTACCGGCCAGCCAGATCTTTTCCTTTTTGGAGAGACGAAGGGTGCGGCAATGGTCGAGCTGGGCCCGCAATTCCTCGATATCGATCTCCTCGGCCAGCCGCACCGATCGGGTGCGGTTGATCAAGGAAAAGGTGGCGTTGACCTTGGGATAGAGCCCCCAGATCATCTGCAACATCAGGAGCTTGTAGAAATCCGTATCGAGCAGGCTGCGGATGATCGGATCGAGCTTCCAGGTGTGATTGTAGACCCGACGGGCGATATCAGTATAGGTGGCCATGAAACTTCCCACTTCGCGGTCAAAGTCTTAGCCTGCGAGAGACGCCATGGAAAGCCGCACAACCGGTTTCCCGTCCATCTGCGGCAAGGCGCGCTTGACGCGCCATGACCGGTCAATATGCCTTGACCGGGGCGACCAGAGACTTGAAAAGCAGGCCGACGACCGGTTTCTCGAACAAGGCAGGTAACATGCACGATCACGGCGTTCGAATGCGCCTGGCCGCGCTGGCGGCAGGCGCGGCGCTGGTGTCGGGCGTCTCGCTCTGGCCGCTGATCGGGCACGCGGCCGCCTATCTGACCCTGATCTTCTGCCTCGCTTCGCTGGTGCTGCAAGGCCGCCCGCGCGCTCTGCTCGATGTGGCAAGGGCAGCCTGGTCGATCGCCTTTCTCGTCGCCTTCGCGCTGATCGCCTTCGCCTTCCTGTTGCAGCCCGATCACCCAAGTCTCGCCTTCATTCCCGATTTTGCCGTGTTTGCCCTGGCGCCCCTCGTTGGCGCAGGGCTGGCGCCGCTGGCGGAAAGATCGCTCACCATCGCCCGCGTCAGTCAATTGTGCCTCCTGGCGGCCGGGCTAGCCGCCCTTATCGGCCTTCACGGCATGTGGCAGGGCTATGACCGGCCCACCGCGCCCGGCGTCAGCCCCATCCATTTCGCCGATCTCGCGGTGGTTCTGGGCTTCATGGCGCTTGCCGGCACCTTGGCGGATCGGGGGCGCGGGCGCTGGATCTATTATCTCGGTCCGGTTCTCGCCATTCTCGCCACCATCGCCGCCGAGACGCGCGGCGCGCTGTTGGTCGCTTTGGGGCTGGCGCTGCTCTATGGCGTCATAAGAACCGCGGAAAGCGCGCTGCCGCGGCCGATCAAGCTGCTGCTGCCGCTTTCGTTCGGCGTTATCGTCATCGCCGGATTTGCTCTCGCCTATGCGCTGGGTTTCACCCGCCCCCTCGAAGCCTTCCAGCCCGTCATCGCGCTGCTGCGCGGCGAGCTGCCCGCCGATACTTCGGCGCTTTACCGGGTCGAGATGTATCGGGCCGGGCTTCTCGCCTTCGCCGATGCGCCGCTCTTCGGCCATGGCTGGCATGAGCAGATCGGGGCCGCCATGCCCTATCTCAGCCCGGTCGGGCGCGAAGGCTATGCGCTGGAGAGCTGGGGCTATATCCACAACGATGCCCTCAGCCTGGCGGTGGCCGCCGGACTGTGCGGGCTTGTCGCCTATGGTTTGATGCTGGGGGCGCCGCTCCTCGCCCATTTCCGCTCGCCGGGGGGGCCTGACCGCAAGGCGCGCCTTTACGCCGCCCTCTGCCTCAGTGTGGGGATTTTTCTCAGCGGCGCCACGGACGTGCTGCTGATGGTCGAAATGCCCAAAATCCTGCTGGTTCTCGGCGCGGCGACACTTTATTGGTTCGGGCCGCGAGAAACCGACGGGGCGCATGCATGACCACAAAGATACACATCGCCCTCGCCTTCGACGACAATTTCTGGGCCCCCGCTTTCGCGGTGATGCGGTCGGTCTGCCTGTCGACGCGCCGGCGCAGCGATCTGGTGTTCCATCTGCTGCATATGCCGCTCACCGATGCGCATCGGCATGACCTCGAGGGCATTAGCCGCGAGTTCGACGCGCGGCTGAACTTCTATTCGCTCGCCGATTCGGAGCTGTTCGAGTTTTTCGTCGCCGGCATGCCCTCGAGCGCGCAATGGCCCAGCGTGGTTTATTCGCGCCTGCTGCTGGCCGACCTGCTGCCGGCCGATATCGAGCGGGTGATCTATCTTGATTGCGATATGCTGGTGCGCCGGCCGATCGAGGAGCTTTACGCGATCGATCTTGCTGACAAGCCTTTGGGAGCGGTGCAGGATTCGCTCTCGCCCTTCATCATGGGCCGGCGGGACATGCGCCAGAATGCCGACATCTTCCATTGCGGCGACGCCTATTTCAACTCCGGCATGCTGGTGGCGGCGCTCGATCGCTGGCGCGAGATCGACCTCAAGAGCGAGGTGGCGGTGATCGCCGGCAAGGGCTGGCTGCCCCGGCTCTATTACGATCAGGACGTGCTGAACCTGGTGTTTCGCGACAATTGGCAAAAGCTCGACTGGCGCTGGAACACCATCGACGCCCATCCCGCCCATGAGGCGCTCGATCCGGCCATTCTGCATTTCACCGGCAAGACCAAGCCCTGGGGCATTTTCGCCGGCATCTTGCGCAGCACCGCCTATGCGCGCTGGTACCGGCACGTCATGACCAATGAATTGTTCTATCGCTACGCCCGCCACCGCTGGAAGCGCCGGTTCCGCTTTCGCTAAGCGGGGTGCGTTCTGTCGACCGCAAATTGCCGCCGTCAAGCGCGTCGCGTTTCCTTCAGATCAGCTCCATTCGCCTTAACTCTTTGTACGCATATCTCCCGAAACCGGTTCCCACTTTCCCGAGATATGG
>JAHCJW010000046.1 GCA_026126125.1 Devosia sp. | reverse complement strand
TCGACCGCGAGGCAGGAGGCACCGGCCATGACGGCGGCCAGCGGCTGGGCGCCGCCCATGCCGCCGAGGCCGCCGGTGAGGAGCCATTTGCCCTTGAGATTGCCGCCATAATGCTGGCGGCCGGCCTCGACGAAGGTTTCGTAGGTGCCCTGCACGATGCCCTGGGTGCCGATATAGATCCAGGAGCCGGCGGTCATCTGGCCATACATGGCCAGGCCCTTCTTATCGAGCTCGTGGAAATGATCCCAGTTCGCCCAATGCGGCACGAGATTGGAATTGGCGATCAGCACGCGCGGCGCGTCTGCATGGGTGCGGAAGACGCCGACCGGCTTGCCGGACTGGACGAGCAGGGTCTGGTCGGCTTCGAGCTTTTCGAGCGCGACCACGATGCGGTCGAAATCGGCCCAGGTGCGGGCGGCGCGGCCGATGCCGCCATAGACCACCAGCTCATGGGGATTCTCGGCCACCTCGGGGTCGAGATTGTTCATCAGCATGCGCAGGGGCGCTTCGGTGAGCCAGCTTCTGGCCGAAAGCGTCGTGCCGCGCGGGGCGCGCACGACCCGGGAATTGTGACGGGGATCGCTCATGAGGGGCTCCGGGAAATGAGGGTGGTCGCGGCGGTTTCGATGGTGCGCAGCATGCGGGCGAGATGGGCGCGCAGGGCGCCGGCTTTTTCGGGGTCGAGCGCAAAGGGCGCAGCCTCGCTCGTCAGATGGGTGCGCTGGGCCAGTTCGAGCTGGATGGCGTGGATATTGTCGCCTGGGCGGCCATAATGGCGCGTGGTCCAGCCGCCCTTGAAGCGGCCATTGAGCACGCTGGTATAGCCGGCGGCGGCTTGAGCGACGCCGAGGGCGGCGGCTTCGATGGCGGGCGCGCAGCTTTTGCCATCGACGGTGCCGATATTGAAGTCGGGCAGCCGCCCCGCAAACAGAAACGGGATCAGCGAGCGGATCGAGTGGCAATCAAAGACGATGGCGAGGCCGTGCGCGGTCTTGATCCGCTCGATCTCGGCGGCAAAGGCTGCATGATAGGGCGCATGGAAAAGGGCGCGGCGCCGGGCGATCTCGGCGGCATCGGGCTCGTGGCCCGGCTTCCAGAGCGGGTTACCGTCGAAATCGGTCAGCGGCACGAGACTGGTGGTGTTCTGGCCGGGGTAGAGGCTGATGTCCTCGGGGTCACGATTGGCGTCGATGACATAGCGGTGGAAGGTGGCGCGAATGGTCGAAGCGCCGGGCAGGAGCCCGGCATAAAGCTCGTGGATATGCCAGTCGGTGTCGGTGAGCTGTTGTCCGGTTGCGTTGAGATGTTCGGCGATGTCGTCAGGCACGAAGGTGCCGGTATGGGGCAGGCCCAGAATGACGGGCGAAGTGCCGATGGTGAGCTCAAAGGCAGACATGGTCAGGCTCCGGCGCCGGAGAGGGGGGCTAAAGCGCGGCGCGTTTCTTTCAGATCAGCTCCATTCGCTTTAACTCTTTGTTTTTACGCATTTCTTTTCCCGAAACCGGTTCCCACTTTCAGGAGACATGCTTAGGCTATATGGACAGTGAACCTGTGGGACGGCTTGAGGAGATGGATGTTTCGAAGGAGGGAAGCAGGCCGGCGCTGACCGAGCCGATCAGGGTGCCATCGGCGATAAGGCGAGTGGCGGCTTCGAGGTCGGGCGCCATATAGCGGTCCACGTCCAGCCCGGGCACCACGGCGCGCAGGGCGGCGCGCGCCTTGATCAGTTCCGTGCCGGTGGTGAGAGGGGCGCGGCAATCGACGCCCTGCGTCGCCGTCAACGCCTCGATGCCGATGATGCCGAAGAGATTGTCGGTCATCGGCAAGAGGCGGCGGGCGCCGTGACAGGCCATCGAGACATGATCCTCCTGATTGGCGGAAGTGGGGGTGCTGTCGACCGAGGCGGGATGCGACATCTGCTTGTTTTCGCTCATCAGCGCGGCCGACGTCACCTCCGCGATCATCAGCCCCGAATTGAGGCCGGGCTTCTTGGCGAGAAAGGCCGGCAGGCCATAGGAGAGGGCAGGATCGACCAGAAGCGCGATGCGGCGCTGGGCGATGGCGCCGATCTCGCAGATGGCCAAAGCGATCTGGTCGGCGGCGAAGGCGACGGGTTCGGCGTGGAAATTGCCGCCCGAGACGACGCTGCCATCGGACAGCACCAGCGGGTTGTCGGTGACCGCATTGGCCTCGATTTCGAGGGTGCGGCCGGCGGCGCGCAGGATATCGAGGCAGGCGCCATCGACCTGCGGCTGGCAGCGGATGCAATAGGGGTCCTGCACGCGCTCATCGCCCTCGATATGGCTTTCGCGAATGGCCGAGCCCGCAAGCAGGGCGCGCAGGGCCGCGGCGGTATCGATCTGTCCGCGATGACCGCGCAGGGTGTGGATCTCGGGATGGAAGGGGGCCGAGGAGCCCATGGCGGCATCGGTGGACATGGCGCCGGTGATCAGGGCCGCCTGTGCTGCCCGATGCGCGCGGAAGAGGCCGGCCAGCGCCAGCGCCGTCGAGGTCTGCGTGCCGTTGATGAGCGCAAGGCCCTCCTTGGCGGCGAGAATGACGGGGTGGAGGCCGGCTTTGGTCAGGGCTGCACGGCCGGAAAGACGCTGCCCATCGAAAAACGCTTCGCCTTCGCCGATCAGCACCGCGGCCATATGGGCGAGGGGCGCCAGATCGCCCGAGGCGCCGACCGAGCCCTTTTCGGGAATGACCGGAATGATGTTGCGCGCCAGCATGGCTTCGATGAGCCGGATCAATTCGAGCCGCACCCCTGACGCCCCTCGACCGAGCGAGACAAGCTTGAGCGAGAGGATGAGCCGGACGATGTTTTCGGGCAAGGGTGCGCCAACGCCGCAGCAATGGGACAGGATCAGATTGCGCTGCAGGGCGGCGACGTCGCCGGCGTCGATGCGGATCGAGGCGAGTTTGCCGAAGCCGGTATTGATGCCATAGACCGGGGCATTGCCGCGGGCGATCTCGGCGATCCGCTCGGCGCCCCTGATGACCGGTGCGTCGAAGGCCGGATCGAGCACGGCCGGCGTGCCTTGCCAGTAGATCGTGGCCAGCGTCTCCAGCGTCACGGCGCCGGGCGTCAGGGTGATGTTCATATCGTCTGGCCCTTGAAAATGCGGCTATGGAGCGGGTTGAAGCCGATGCGATAGGCGAGTTCGGCCGGCTCGCGGACGTCCCACACCGCCATGTCGGCGGATTTTCCCGCTTCCAGCGTGCCGGTTTCGGCCGAAAGGCCGAGCGCGCGGGCGGCATTTCGCGTCACCCCGACGAGGCATTCTGCGACGGTAAGGCCGAACAGGGTGGCGCCCATGTTCATCGCGAGGAGCAGCGAGGTCAGGGGCGAGGTCCCCGGATTGCAATCGGTGGCGATGGCCAGGGCGACGCCATGGCGGCGCAGGGCGGCGATATCGGGTTTTTTGGTCTCGCGGATGGCATAAAAAGCGCCGGGGAGGAGGACCGCGACGGTGCCGGCGGCGGCAAGGGCAGCGGCGTCCGCGTCTTCGATATATTCGAGATGATCGGCCGAAAGCGCCTTGTGATGAGCGGCGAGGCGCGTGCCGCCGCAATGGCTCAACTGCTCGGCATGCAGCTTTACCGGCAGGCCCAATTCCGCCGCGCGAGTGAAAATGCGGGCCATTTCATCGCGGGTGAAGGCGATGGTTTCGCAAAAGCCATCGACCGCGTCGACAAGGCCTTCGGCATGGGCGGCGGCGAGGCCGGGGAGGACGACCTCGTCGATATAGGCCTCGCGCCGATCCTTGTATTCGGGAGGCAGGGCGTGGGCGGCGAGATAGGTGGTGACGATGCGCACGGGGCGCAGGGTTTCCAGCCGGCGCGCGGCGCGCAACATGTCCAGCTCGGTGGCAAGGGTGAGACCATAGCCCGATTTGATCTCGATGGTGCCGACGCCTTCGCTCAGCAGGGCGTCGAGCCGGGGCAGGGCCTGCGCCACCAGCTCCGCGACCGACAGGGCGCGAGTGGCATTGACGGTCGAAACGATGCCGCCGCCGGCCTGGGCGATTTCGAGATAGGAAGCGCCGGCGAGCCGCATTTCAAATTCGCGGGCGCGGTTGCCGCCATGCACGATGTGGGTGTGGCAATCGATGAGGGCCGGAGTGACGAGGCGGCCGCCCAGATCGATGATCCGGGCATATGGGGCAGGCGGCGCTGCCGTTGCGCGGCCGGCATAGAGGATGCGCTCGCCGGCGGCGAGGATGGCGCCGTCCTCGATGATCTCGGCGCCCTCCATCATGGTGAGGAGGCGGCAATTGCGCCAGAGCTGGGAGACCGGCGGGGTGGCTGCGGAGACGGTCGCTGTCATGGCATTGCCTGCTTTCCTTCCATGGCTAAAATGTATAGACATAATAGAGGGGGTGACAAGGGGGAATTTATGGGCCTGACGGTGGCGAGGAGAGCACGATGGTGAAGCTGTTTGCAGCGGCGGCCCGCCTGCCCGGCGGTTGGGCGGAAAATGTTCTCGTCGGTATCGAGCGCGATTGCATTGCCACCCTGGAGGTTGGCGCTTCGGGGAGCGATGCCGACGAGCGTCATGATCTGCTGCTGCCCGCCGTCGGCAATGTGCACAGCCATGCTTTTCAGCGCGCCATGTCGGGCCTCGCCGAGCGGCGCGGGCCGGGGGATGACAGTTTCTGGAGCTGGCGCCAGGTGATGTATCAATTCGCCCTGTCGATGACGCCGGACGATGTCGAGGCCGTCGCGGCCCAGCTCTATGTCGAGATGCTGGAGGCAGGATTTGCCCGGGTGGGCGAGTTCCACTACCTCCATCATGACCAGGATGGTCGGCCCTATGCCAATATCGCCGAAATGGCCGAGCGGATCGCGGCGGCGAGCGTCGAGGCCGGTATCGGGCTCACACTGTTGCCGGTGTTCTATGCCCATGGCGGGTTCGGGACGGCTGCGCCCACCGAGGGGCAGCGGCGCTTTCTCAATGATCGGCAGCGCTTTGGCGCCCTGGTCGAGGCGTCGCGCCGGCTGGCGGCCTCGGTGCCGGGTTCGGTGATGGGCATTGCGCCTCATTCCCTGCGGGCGGCGAGCCTCGACGAAATTCGCGCCATTCTGCCGCTGGCCGAAGGTGGACCCGTGCATATCCACATTGCCGAGCAGGTGCTGGAGGTCGAGGCCTGCCTTGCCGCGCACGCCGCGCGGCCGGTCGAGCTGTTGCTGGCGGAACTGCCCGTCGATCAGCGCTGGTGCCTGGTCCACGCCACCCATCTGTCGGGCCAGGAAGTGGGGAACATCGCCCGCAGCGGCGCGGTTATCGGGCTGTGTCCGATCACCGAGGCCAATCTGGGCGACGGGATTTTCTCCGGCGCCGATTTTTTCGCGCAAAAGGGGCGGTTCGGCGTTGGATCGGACTCCAATCTGCGCATTTCGCTGCGCGGGGAACTGGCGCAATACGAGTATAGCCAGCGCCTGGGGCGGCGGTCGCGCAATGTCATCGCCGCGCCGGGCCAGTCGACCGGGCTGTCGCTGTTCGAGGAGGCGCTGGCGGGCGGCGCGGCGGCGCTGGGGAGCGCGGCCGGTATCGCGATCGGTCATAGCGCCGACCTCTTTTCCCTCGACACCACTGCAACCGGCCATTTGCCGCGTGATGCGCAGCTCGATGCCTGGATCTTCGGGCAGGACGGGGCGGTGGGCGATGTCTGGGCGCGTGGCCGCAAGCAGGTGGTCGGCGGACGGCATGTTCGGCGCACGGCCGTGCGGCAGCGGTTCGAGCGCACCATGGTTCGCTTGCTAAGTGCTTGACGCGGCGCGGCAATAGGCCGATGAACGAGGCGGTGACGCAGCGGAGACGCATGAGCTTGAGTGACCTGGACGCCGGTTCTTCCAGCCCGGGAGGCGATCGTAAGGACGCCACGCTGCATCAACGCATCCTCGGCGATATCGAGCGCAAGATCGTCTCCGGCGAGTGGCCGGTGGGCTCGCGCATTCCCTTCGAGGTCGATCTCGCCAAGCACTATGGCTGCTCGCGCATGACGGTCAACAAGGTGCTGACGCAATTGGCACGAGCCGGACTGATCGACCGGATCAAGCGCAGCGGCAGTTTCGTCAGCCAGCCGCACGGGCAATCGGCGGTGCTCGAAATCAACGACATCCGCAAGGAAGTCGAGGCGCTCAAACTCCCCTATGCTTTCAGCCTGACGCGGCGGAAGCGCCACAAGGCGACCGGCGCCGACCGAATCCAGATCGATGTTTCCGCCGCAACGCCGCTGCTCGACCTGGCTTGCGTGCACATGGCGGGCAACCGGCCCTTCTGTCTCGAAGAGCGGCTGATCAATCTTGATATCGTGCCGGATGCCGATGCCGCCGATTTCACCCATATGACCCCGGGCCAGTGGCTGCTCAGTCAGGTGCCATGGAGTTCGGCCGAGCATCGCATCCACGCGCTGAGCGCCGACGAGGCCACGGCGACGGCCCTGCAGGTGCCGGCGGGCACCGCGTGTCTCGTGATCGAGCGGCGCACCTGGAGCGAGGCCGGGCCCGTGACGCAGGTGCGCTTCGTCTATCCGGGGGATCGGCACGCTTTGGTGGCGACCTTCACGCCGGCCTCATAGATGGCTGTGGTCGAGCGCCGTCAGGAAGTGATCGATCTCCGCTCGCGTGCCGATGCGGATGAAACTCTGATAGCCGTCCTGCTTCCAGGGTTTGACGATGACGCCGTGTTGCAAGGGGCGCTCGCTGAGGGCGGCGGCGTCGGTGCCGGTGTCGAAGAACGAATGGGTGGCCCCCGAAGCGGATGCCATATTATGTCTATACATAAAAGTCCGAAAATGTTGATATCCGTCAACGGCATTTGGAGGAGGACCTGCCATGTTCGGCCCGGCCATGTTTGATCTCACGGGAAAGAACGCCCTGGTGACGGGAGGCAGCCGCGGGCTGGGGCAGGCCATCGCGCTGGCGCTGGGGCGGATGGGGGCTTCTGTCTGCGT
The DNA here is from genome assembly GCA_026126125.1 of Devosia sp. Classification (GTDB taxonomy): domain Bacteria; phylum Pseudomonadota; class Alphaproteobacteria; order Rhizobiales; family Devosiaceae; genus Devosia. The sequence goes on along the minus strand of JAHCJW010000046.1, from coordinate 15,281 downwards.
CTCGGCGCGCACCGAGGCGGCGCTTGAAGAAACGCTGAACATGCTGGCGGCGGACAGGATCCCGGGCCGAGGCGTGGTGCTCGATGTGCGCGATGTTTCGGCGACGAAAGCGGCCTTGGCCGCGTTGGGCGCCGCCTGGCCCATCGACATTCTGGTCAACAATGCCGGGTTTGAAAATGTGGCGCCCTCGCTCGAGGTCGACGAGGCCGTCTGGGACAGTATCGTCGACACCAATCTCAAGGGCAGCTTCTTCTGTTCGCAGGCGGTGGCCCGCCAGATGGCGGCGCGCGGTGCCGGCGGGGCAATCGTCAATCTGTGTTCGCTGACCTCCTATGTCGGCATTCCCACCGCCGTGCCCTATGGAGCGTCCAAAACGGGGCTTTTGGGCATGACGCGAGCGCTCTCGGCGGAGTGGGCCGCGCATGGGATTCGCGTCAACGCGATTGCGCCCGGCTATTTCCGCACCGACATGACCGAGGGCTTTTATGCCGACGAGGCCTGGGCCAAAGGCATGCTGGGCAAGATTCCACAACAACGCTTTGGTGAAATGGACGATATCGGTGGGGCAGTGGTCTTCCTCGCCAGTGCTGCTTCGGCCTATATCACCGGTCAGTGCCTGCCGATCGATGGCGGCTATCTGGCATCGATCTAGCGTTTGCGTGCATTTTAGGCGTTCTGAACTGTTGCGTAAAAATAAGAGGTCAATACGGAATATGTATAGACGTCATTGCGCATCTGATCCCTTACTGGGGATGATGAACGTGCCGGGCCGGAACAGAGGGGAACGCCAGACATGACCAGTCAAGCCGAGGCCGTCGCCCCGCGCTCATCGCTGCCGGTCGCCGTCTCCGTGCAGAAGGTCGATATGACCTTCGATGGTTTTCAGGCCGTCAAAGGCGCCTCCTTCGATCTGGCGGAAGGGCGTTTTCTGACCATTCTGGGGCCCTCGGGGTCAGGCAAGACCACGCTTTTGCGCATGATCGCCGGCTTTCAAAGACCCAGTGCCGGCGAGATTTTCATCAACGGCGTGCCGGTGAGCGCCGCGCCGCCGCACAAGCGCTCCATTGGCATGGTGTTTCAGAAGCTGGCCCTGTTCCCGCATATGACCGCGGCGGAAAATGTCGCCTTTCCGCTCAAGATGCGCCGCTTCGACGCCAACACCATTCCCGAGCGGGTGAAGCGCTATCTCGACCTGGTGCAACTGGGCCCCTATGCCGACCGCCGCATCCACCAGCTTTCCGGCGGCCAGCAGCAGCGCGTCGCCATCGCCCGGGCACTGGTGTTCGAGCCCGACCTGCTGCTGCTCGATGAGCCGCTGGCCGCGCTCGACCGCAAATTGCGCGAGGAAATGCAGCTCGAATTCCGCCGTATCCAGCGCGAGCTGGGCGTCACCACCATCAATGTCACGCACGACCAGCGCGAGGCGCTGGTGGTGTCGGACGAGGTCATCGTCATGGACAAGGGTGTCATCCAGCAAAACGCCGCGCCCGCCCAGACCTATCGCACCCCCGCCAATGCCTTCGTCGCCGGCTTTATCGGCGTCACCAATTTCCTTTCCGGCAAAGTGGTGGCGGTCGAGGGGGCAAACCTCACCTATGAGGCGGCCGGCGAGGCCATGCAGGGGCATTGGTCCGCGCCCGGCGCGCCGCAACTCGGCGCCACCGTGACCGGCGCGCTGCGGGCCGAACAGATCCGCCTCGCCGCTTCGGTGGCCGAGCTTTCCGCCTGCCAGACCGTCAAGACCGGCGTGGTGACGGACGCGATCTTCGAGGGGGAGCGCATAGTCTACGAGATTGCGCTGACCGGGGCGCCGGGGACGGTGCTGCGGGCCTTCGACCACGATCCGGTGACGCACAAGCAATTTGCCATTGGGGAGACAATGGCGATGGGATGGAATGCGCGCGACGTGCTGACCTTCCCCAATTGATGCCGGCGGGGTCCGGTGCAAACAGGAGAGAACGGAATGACCAACAAGACTTCTATCCTCGCCTTGTCGCGGCGCAGATTTCTGGGCGGCGCGGCGGCGCTCGGCGGTCTCGTCGCCACGGGCTGGACCGGCAAGGCTTTCGCCCAGGAACCGGAAAAGCCGGCCGAGATCATCGTGCGTGCCTGGGGCGGCTCGTGGGTGGCCAGCCTGCAGGCCGGTGTGTCCGATCCTTTCACCGCCGCAACCGGCATCGCCGTGCGCCATGACCTGACCGAAGACAACGAAATCCAGCCCAAGGTCTGGGCCGCCGTTGCCCAGGGCCGGGTGCCGCCGATCCACATCAACTGGGACACCACCACCAACGCCACCAAATCGGCGCTGCGCGGCATCACCGAAGATCTGTCGGACCTGCCCAATCTGGCCAATGTCACCGAGCTGGCCAAGCCGGTCGGGCTCGAGGGCTACCCGATCGTCAACACCTATGGCTATGTCTATGTGCTGGCCTATCGCCCCTCGGCCTTCCCCGATGGCCCTCCCACCTCGCTGCAGGTTCTGCTCGATCCCAAGTTCAAGGGCCGCATCGCGCTCTATAATGACGGCATCGGCTTCCACTTCCCCGCGCAAGTCGCCGGTGGCGGCAAGCTCGAGGACATTCCGGGCAATATGGAGCCGGCCTGGGAATTCATCCGCAAGGTCAAGGAACAGCAGCCGCTGCTGGGCGAAGACCCCGACTTCACCAACTGGTTCCAGAATGGCGAAATCGATCTCGCCGTGACCATCTCGACCAATGCCCGCGAAGCCATGAAGAACGGCATCGACCTGGCCTGGACCGTGCCGGAGGAAGGCTCCAAGTTCGAAACCGACGGCTTGTGGATCCCCAAGGGCCTGCCCGAGAACGAGCTGTATTGGGCCAAGCAATATATCAATTTCGCCCTGACCAAGGAAGCCCAGCAGGTCTGGCTCGACGGTCTGGGCCTGCCGGGCGTGGTGCCGGGCCTGACCCCGCCCGAAGGCCTGGCGGGCGATCCGTCCTATCCGACCGAGCCGGAGGATTTCAAGCACCTCATTCGCGTCCCGACCGCCATTCAGGTCGAGCATGAAAGCGAATGGTTCTCGGCCTTCAAGTCGATCATGCAGGGCTGATCGGGAAGGGGCGGCGCTCTGGTGTCGCCCCGATCTCCGGCGGGGAGCCGAGGGGTCTTGTCAAAAACCAAACAGTTCAGTCATTGCGGGCCAGACTGAACTGGTCACGGAGTATGCCATGCCCAAATCCGCTTATCTGCTGCGCTGGCGGGTCATGGATGGCCTCGAGGCGCTGGTCGCCGCGATCTGGCCGCGACATTTTCACCGCGCACTGCCCTATGTGATGCTGCTGCCGGCGGTGCTGCTGGTGCTGCTCCTGGTCATCGGCATGATCCAGATCGGGGATTCGAGCGCGCGCACACTGGATCGCAGCACCTTTCTGCCGTCCGATTTCTACACGGCGGGCAATTATCAGCGCATTTTCACCGACGGGCTTTATTGGAGCATTTTGTGGCGGAGCCTGCTCGGTTCGGTGATCGTCACGGCGCTGTGCCTCGTCTTCGCCTTTCCCTATAGCTATCTCATGGTGCGCACGCCTTCGGCGCTGCTGCGCAAATTCCTCCTCATCGCGCTGTTCCTGCCCTTTTTCATCGGCCAGGTGGTGCGCGCCTATGGCTGGCTCATTATTCTGGGCAATCAGGGGGTGGTGAATGAGATGCTGGGATTGATCGGCGTCGCCCCGATCCGGCTGCTCTACAATTACCCGGCCGTGCTGTTCGGCCTTGTGCAATATATGATCCCCTTCGCGGTGCTGATGCTGGCGCCGGCCCTCACCGCCATTCCCGAAGAAATGGAGTCGGCGGCCAATTCGCTCGGCGCCAATTGGTGGCGTACCTTTATTCATGTGGTGTTGCCGATGGCCCGCCCCGGCCTTGTCGGCGCGGGGCTGGTGGTGCTGACCCTCTCGCTGACCGATTTCGCCATGCCGGCCATTCTGGGCGGCGGCTCGCAGGATTTCATCGCCAACGCCATTTACGATCAGTTCTTCCGCACCTCCGATCAGGGCATGGGCGCCGCGCTGACCCTGATCCTGGTCGGGGTCGGATCGCTGCTTGTCGGCGTGGTGTTCACCCTGTTCGGCGCCGGCACACTGGCCATGGGGAGGGACCGCAAGTGACGCAGCCCCTGAGCAAAAGCATCGTCATCTGGGCCATGGTCATCGTGGTGCTGATCGTTCTCTCGGCCCCGACCATCGTCGTGCTGGGCGCCTCGCTGACCTCGGGCAATATCATCACTTTCCCGCCCGATGGGCTGTCGCTGCAATGGTATGCCAAGATCGCCATGGCGGCGGATCTGCGCAATGCCTTCCTGCGCTCGCTTGCCGTCGCCTCGATCTGTACGCTGATCGCCATTCCGGTGGGGACGCTGGCCGGTATCGCCCTCTCCAAATACGCGGTCCGGTTCGAACACGCGCTCCAGATCTATCTGTTGCTACCCTTCACCATCCCGCTGATCGGCTCGGGCATCGGGCTGATGCTGCTGTTCGGCGAATGGGGCCTGCTGGGGCAGATCTGGCCCATCGGTGTCGCGTGCTGCGTCATCAATCTGCCGTTCATGATCTGGGCGGTCACCGCCAGCGCCTCGAGCCTCGATCCCGATCTCGAACTGGCGGCGGCCAATTGCGGCGCGCCGCCCGTCGCCACCTTCTTCCATGTCACCCTGCCGGCGGTTCTGCCCGGTGTGATCAGCGGCTCGCTCTTGATGTTCATTCTGGCGCTCAACGAATTCCTCGTGAGCCTGCTGCTGACCGATGCCCGCACCGTTACCCTGCCGGTGCAGATCTATAATTCCATCCGCTCGATCATCACGCCCGACCTTGCGGCGATTTCCGTCGTGTTCATCGTCTGCGCGGCGCTGGTGATTGCCCTGCTCGACCGGCTGGTCGGCCTCGATATCTTCCTCAAATCCAAGTGACGGCTTCGGCGCGCCACCAATGCGAGTGATTGCTCATGTCTGATGTGTCCTTTTACGACTACGCCGCGCTCTCCGCCCAAGCAAAGGCCGCGCTGCTCAAGCGCTCGGAGGCCGATCTTTCGGAGGTCATAGAAAAGGTGAAGCCGATCATCGAGGCGGTGCGCACCGAAGGCGACGCGGCTCTGGCCCGTTTCGCCCGCGATTTCGACCGGGCCCAAAATGTGTCGGCAAATAATCTGCAAGTGACGACGGCCGAGTTCGACGCCGCTTTCGGCCTCGTCGATCAGGCGGTGGTCGACGCCATCCAGTTCGGCATCGACAATATCCGCTCCTTTCATGAGGAGCAGAAGCCCGAAACCATGTGGATGAAGGAAATCCGTCCCGGCGCCTTCGCTGGTGACCGCTTTACCCCCATCCAGTCGGTCGCCCTTTATGTGCCGCGCGGCAAGGGCTCGTTTCCCTCCGTCACGATGATGACGGCAGTGCCGGCCGTGGTCGCCGGCGTGCCCAATCTCGCCATTGTCACCCCGCCCGCGCCGGATGGTTCGGTCGATGCGGCGACGCTGGTCGCGGCGCGCCTCGCCGGGGTCGAAACCGTCTACAAGGTGGGTGGTGCGCAGGCGGTGGCGGCCATCGCCTATGGCACCAGCACCATCAAGCCGGCGCTCAAGATCGTCGGGCCGGGCAGCCCCTGGGTGGTCGCGGCCAAGCGGCTTCTGTCGGGCGTCATCGACACGGGCCTGCCCGCCGGCCCCTCCGAAGCGCTGATCTTTGCCGATGACACCGTGCATGGGGGCCTGGCCGCGCTCGATCTGTTGATCGAGGCCGAGCACGGACCCGATTCCTCGGCCTATCTCGTCACCCATAGCCGCCGCGTCGCCGAGGAGGCGTTGGCGGCGCTGCCGGACCATTGGAGCCTGATGAGCGAGCAGCGCGTCGGCTTTTCGCGCACCGTGCTCACCGGCAAGACCGGCGGCATCATCCTCACCTCATCGCTTGAGGAGAGCTATGATTTCGTCAACGCCTATGCCCCCGAGCACCTCGAAATCCTCTCCAAGGAGCCCTACGATCATCTCGGGCGCATCACCGAGGCCTCGGAAATCCTGCTCGGCCAGCACACGCCCTGCTCGATCGGCAATTTCGGGCTCGGCCCCAACGCCGTGCTGCCGACCAGCCGCTGGGCCCGTACCTATGGCCCGCTCTCGGTGACCGATTTCGTCAAGCGCAGTTCCATCGGCTATGTCACCGCCGCCGGTTTTCCGCTCCTGGCGGGCCATGCCCATACGCTGGCGCTTTATGAGGGCTTTTCCTCGCATGCGCTGGCCGTATCCGACCTGCGCCAGAAATTCGTGCGGTAGGGCCAGGGGATTGAAGACCATCCTCGCCATCGACGCGGCGCGTCAGCCATGAGCCGCACCGCCGAAATCCGGGCCGTCGCCCGAGGCGACGCCAAGCGGGCCGAAGCCATGCTGGCAGAGCTGCTGCGCGACCTTTTCGGCATCACCCCGCTCAACCTCGCCATCAATGACGATCAATACAGCCTCAATTCCCTCAACGGCTTTTTCGAGACCGAGGAGGGCGAATTCTTCTTCAAATTCCATCAGGAGGAAGGCGAAGAGGCGATGAGCGGAGAATATTACCGCGCCGACATTCTGGCACGGGCCGGCCTGCCGGTCGATCAGGCGGTGCATATGTCGGTCCTGCCGGGCGAGCAGATCCTCGTCTATCGCCGGCGCCGCATTCCGCGATTTTCCGATGTGCTGCGCGAGCTCGATCTGGTGGATGATGGTGCGGCGCGTGCCGAAGCTCTGGCTGCCGAGGCCGAACTGGGTGCGCGCGTTCTGGCGGTCTATCAGCGCTCGCTGCATCCGATCACGCCGGAACAGGCGGGCAATGAGCCGATCAACCGGCTGTTTTTCGAGCGGCTGATCGATCCGGCCACCGGCCGCTTTCCCGGCGGCAGATTGGAGAGATTTTACCTTGGGCAGCGCTTTGAATTTCCCGGCGCGACGCTCGACTGGCCGGAGTTTTCCTGCGCCCGGTTCGTCATCAATGGCATCGCCTATCGCCACTCGGTGGGCGAGTTGTTCGAGGCGGCACATGCGCGGCTGGCGCCGCAGCGTCTGGCCGATGCCGGTGGTGTCGTCGCCCATGGCGACGCGCACAACGCCAATGTCTGGTATGCCCGGCGCGATGGGGGTGCCGAACTGAGCTTTTTCGACCCCGCCTTTGCCGGTGAGCACGTCCCCACGCTCCTGGCCGAGGTCAAGACCACCTTCCACAATATCCTGGCCCATCCGCTCTGGCTCTACGACCCCGACGCGGCGGCGCAGCGTTACCGGGCCGAGGCTCGGTTCGACAATGGCTCGTTGTTCGTCACAACCGATTGGGCGCCCTCGCCGGTTCGGCAGCACCTGCTCGACCTCAAGGCCCACCAGCTCTGGAAACCCTTGCTGCAAAGCCTCAAGGACCGCTCGATGCTGCCGGCGGACTGGCGCGAGGTGATCCGGCTGGCGCTGTTCCTCTGCCCAACGCTGGTGATGAACCTCAGAGCCGGGGCAGGGCAGCACAATCCGCTCTCCTCGCTGATCGGCTTTGCCAATGCCGTGCGGGCGGGCTCGGAGCCTGAAAACGGCGCCCAGGATGCCTTCTCGCTGGTCCTCGATGACATCGCGCCGCGGTAGGACGTGCGGGTTTATCGCGCGCCCGCAGGCATTTCATCGGTTCTAGAGCATGTCTCCCGAAAGTGGCCCCGGTTTCGGGACAAAGACATGCGGAAAAACAAAGGGTTAAAGCGCATGGAGCGAATCTGAAAGATCGCGACGCGCTTTAAGACGAAGGGTTCGGCTTTTCGCTTGATTTTGATCGCATAGCCTGCGATTGTTGCGCCTGCGTTTTCAGCCTAAGTCGGCTGCTACTGCCGATCTTCGTCGGTCCTAGCTCACTTTGAATTGCGAACGTCTCGGCTTTTTGCGCATGTCGCGCGAGAACAACCGCTCGTTTGCCTGCGCTTCGAGCTAGAATAAGGACTGAACCCATGGCCGCTTATAACGGTACCGTGAAATTCTTCAACACCACCAAGGGCTTCGGCTTCATTTCGCCCGACAGCGGCGAAAAGGACGCGTTCGTGCACATCTCCGCCGTGCAGCGTTCGGGCCTCGATGGCCTCTATGAAGGCGACAAGGTCAGCTACGACCTCGAAAGCGGTCGCGACGGCAAGGTTTCCGCTGTCAACCTGACCCTGCTGAAGTAATTCTGCGCTTCATGCGCATGCGTGCCTTCGGGCACCGGGCCGTCGCATCCGTGCGGCGGCCTTTTTTGTTTTTCGCGGTCGGGGAGCAGCTCCCGGCGATCACGGCCTCGATGCATGGTTGCAATTGAGCCAGCAATAGGCTCTGGCTGTTGTCATGCTTCGCTTTCTTCACACCTCGGACCTGCATCTGGGCAAACGTTTCGGCAATTTTCCCGAAGATTTGCGGGGGCGCCTGCGCGAGGCAAGGCACGGCGTTCTGGCCCGGCTGGCGGCAGTGGCGCGCGAGGGGGACGCAGGCCTTATCCTCCTGGCCGGCGACACATTCGACACCGAGACGCCGGCACCGGCCATTCTGCGCCAGGCCCTGGCCGAGATGGGCCATCATTCCTCGCTTCGTTGGGTTCTGCTACCGGGCAACCATGATAGCCTGCAAGCCGAGCAATTGTGGGAGGCGGTGCGCGCCGCCGCGCCGCCCAATGTGACGGTGATCACCCAAGGGGCGCCGCTCGTGCTGGGCTCCAACGTCATCCTCCTGCCAGCGCCCTGTACCGCGCGGCGGCCGGGCCGCGACCTGACCGACTGGATGGATGGCGCAGCAACGCCCGAAGGGCATTTCCGCCTCGGCCTGGCGCATGGCGCAATCCAGCATTTCTCCGAAGACGATGCCGCTTCCGACATTATCGCGCCGAACCGCGCGCAGCGGGCCGGTCTCGACTATCTGGCCCTGGGCGATTGGCACGGACAGGTGGCGGTGAACGAGCGCACTTATTATAGCGGGGCGCCCGAACCCGACCGGTTCAAGCATGAGCGACCGGGCCAGGCGCTGCTGATCAGCCTGGCTGCGCCCGGCGCGACGCCCGAGATTCGCGGCGTCGATACGGCGGGTTTCGCCTGGCGCACGCTGACCCTCGATCTTCTGGCCAGCGAGAATGGCGCCGCCACCCTGGCCAATGGCTTGCCCCCGCCCATGGAACGGCGTCAGACCCTGTTGCGGCTGGTGTTGCGCGGGCGGGCAGGTCTGGCCGGACGCGCCGATCTGACGAATTCCATCGCCCATCTCGCGCCGGAATTCGCCCATCTCGAATGCGACGAGCGCGATCTGATCACCGAAGGCGAGGCCGGCGATCTCGACCGGATCGACAGCGCCGGCGCCCTGCGCGAGGCGGCCAATGCCCTGCTGGTGGAAAGCCGCGATCCCGCGCGGTCAGCCGAAGAACGCGACATCGCCGCCGCCGCGCTGGTGCGGCTCTTTTCCTATTGCGATGCGGTGACATCATGAAGCTGACGGCGCTGCGGCTGCACAATGTCAGGCGCTTTGCCGGGCGCGGTGTTGCCATCGAAGGCATGGGCGAGGGCGTCAACGTGCTTTCGGCCGCCAATGAACAGGGCAAATCCACCGCCTTCGAGGCGCTGCACGCGCTGTTCTTCCAGCCCCATGGCAGCACGGGCAAGGCCGTGCAATTGCTGCGGCCCTATAGCGGGGGCAGTCCGCTGGTCGAGGCCGATATCGTCACCGCCGAGGGGCGTTTTCGCCTCACCAAACAGTTTTATGGCGGAAAGCGCGCCAGGGTGCTCGATCTCGACCGGGGCAGGCTGGTCGCCCAGGCTGACGAAGCGGAGGCTTTTCTCGCCGAATTGACCCGGGGCGGGGCGGGTGGACCTGCGGGCCTGCTATGGGTGCGCCAGGGTATCACCGGCATGGACCGGCGCAGCAATAGCGAGGAAGAGGGGGAGCGGCGGGTTCGCGAAACCTTGTTGACCTCGGTGCAGGGCGAAGTCGAAGCGCTGACCGGAGGCCGGCGCATGGCCAAGATCCTTGCCGCCTGCGAGGCCGAACTGGCGCCGCTGGTGACGGCCGGTGGGCGACCCAAGGCTGGCGGGTTCTATGCCCTGGCGCTGGACGACATGGCGCGTCTTGAAGCGGAGGAGACGCGGCTGGCTGCCGATGTCGCCGTGCTGCGCGAAGCGCTCGAAAAACGCCGGGCGACCCGGAAAAGACTGGCCGAACTGGAAGATCCCGACGCGAAGGCGGAGCGGCGGGCGGCGACTCTTGCCGCCGAAGCGGCGTTCGAGGCCGCCAAGCGCCACGGTGAGGCGCTGAGGACCGCGCAAGCCGAAGCCGAGCTGGCCCGGAACCGGCACGTGACCGCCGCAGAACTGCTGAGGGTATTCGACGCGGACCTGATCCGTGCCGGCGATCTGGCGCACAAGGTCGATGCGGCGCAGCGGCGACGCGACGAGGCGGTAACGCGCCGATCCCGCCTCATGGACGAACAGGACGAAGCCAGGCAGGCCGTCGCGGCTGCCGAGCAGCAGGAAAGGGAGCATCGCGCGCTTCTGGCCCGCCTCGATGCCGCTCTTGGCGCGCGAATGGCCGGCGAACATCTGGGGCGGTTGCAGGAGCGGCTGGAAAAGGCCGAGGTGGAACGGACCGCTCTCGAAGCGGATGAGGCTAGTCTTGCCGCCATCGATATCGACCCCGCCGGCATTCGGCAGTTGCAGGAACTGGAGGTTGAAATCCTGCGCCTGCGCGTCGCCGAGGAGGCGCGCCTGCCCAGCCTGCGCATCGATTATTCGCCCGGCGGCGAAGGCAAGGTTTTGCTCTCCGGGGCGCCACTGCCGGGTGGCAAGGATCTCGGTTTTGCCGCGACCACGCCTCTCGATATCGAAGGCATCGGCCGGCTGGTCCTGCGCATCGGCGCGACGGAACCCAATTCCGGCGCGCTTGCCAAGGCCGAGGCCCGACGCCGGGCACTGCTGGACCGGCTTGGCGTCGAAAGCCTTGCCGCGGCGCAATCGCGGCTGGCGCTGGCCCAGGACAAGGCGGCCGCGGTCAAGCTGGCAAGGCAGCGCCTTGCCGATCTTGCTCCGCAGGGGTTGGGGGTGCTGCAGGCCGAGACTGCCCGGCTGGCCGCAGCGCAAAGCCCTGCTCTCGAAGTGAAAGGCGACCCGGACGCGGCGCGACAGGCCCTCCTCGAGGCGGAAACCCTGGTTGCCGCCACGCGCAATGCCGCGCGTGAACAGGCGCCGCTCTTGGAACAGGCCGCTTCCGCCGTAGTGGCCGCCGAAACGGAGCTTGCCATTATCGGCAGCGATATGGCCGGCCTTGAAACCAGGCTCGGCCCTCCCGACCAACGGCTGACGCGCCAGGCGCAACTCCGGGCTGAGGAAGCGCAATTGCGGGTGACGCTGGAGAGCGCCGAGGCGAGGGTCACCAGCCTGCGCCCGCTTGTCCCCGATCTGAGTGTCGCCAAAGCGAGCCTTGAGCGCATCAGTTCGGTCGAAGTGGCGGCAAACCAGCAGGTGTCGCAATTGCAGGTCGCGCTCGCCGATCTCAACGGCCATATCCAGGCGCGGGCCGATGGAGCGGTGGAGGAGGATTGGGGAGAGGCGCGCGAAGCACTCGCGGCGGCGCGCGCCAGGGTAGAGCGTTTCAAGACCGAAATCGCCGTGCTCACGCGCCTCAGGCAGGAGCTGGTAGCGGCGCGGTCGGCGGCGCGCGATCTCTATCTCAAGCCGGTGGTGAGCGAACTCCTGCCCATGCTCGGCCTGTTGTTCGACGACATCGATATCAGCTTCGACGAAGAAACCCTGCTGCCCCAGAGCGTGCGTCGCAACGGCCAGGACGAGGAGGTCGAGCGGCTCAGCGGCGGCATGCGCGAGCAGCTTTCCATCCTGACGCGCCTGGCCTTCGGCCGGCTGCTGGCCCGCGACGGCCGCGCCGCACCGGTCATTCTCGACGATGCGCTGGTCTATTCGGATGACGACCGGATCGAGCGCATGTTCGACGCGCTGCATCGGCAGGCTCGCGACCAGCAGATCCTGGTGTTCTCCTGCCGCCAGCGCGCTTTTGCCCGGCTGGGCGGCAATGTGCTGCAAATGGTGGACTGGACCCCTGAGCGATAAGGCGTCGGCGCGCCGAAAGCGCGCCGACGCTGGCCGGCTGGTCAGGCGACGTGCCGGAGCGTAGTGTCCTTGCGCCGGGTGGTGCCGAACAGCGCGATAATGCCCTCGAGATCATGCGCCTGAGCGTTGGTCTGCTCGATGGCGGCATTGGTCTCTTCCACCAACGCCGCATTGTGATGGGTCATCTCGTCCATTTCGAGCACGGCGGCCGAGGCATCCTCGATGGATTCGGCCTGGGTCTGGCTCGAGCGCGAGATTTCAGCCAGCATTTCGCTGTTCTCCCGCACCAGATCGAGCATGGACGCCAACCGGTCGGCTGCTTCCTGGACCAGGGACGAGCCGCTGGTCACTTCGCGCGCGCTCTGGTCGATGAGCGCCTTGATGTCCTCGGCTGCCGACGCCGAGGATTGGGCGAGGCGCCGCACCTCGATAGCCACCACCGCGAACCCCTTGCCGGCCTCTCCGGCTCGTGCCGCCTCGACCGACGCGTTGAGCGCCAGCAGGTTGGTCTGGAAGGAAATGTCGTCCATCATGGTCACGATCTTGGAGATCGTGGCCGAGGAAGAGGAAATCTGCTCCATGGCGCGTGTGGCATTCTGCATGACCTCGCGGCCATCTTCCGCCACCGTGCGGGCCGATTTGGCCTTTTCGCTGGCGCTCTGGGCGCGCGTGGCCGTGTCGGTGACCGTCGCGGCGAGGCTGCGCATGGTGGAACTGGTACGCTCAATGGCCGAGGCCTGCCGCGTCGTACGGTCGGCCAGATCGTTGATACCGGCGAGGATTTCACCGGTGGCCGTGCGCAGCGAGCCCGAGGTATCGCGCAATTGTTCAACCACCGAGGCGAGCTTGTCGCCCACCGCATTGGTGTCGTCCTTGAGCCGGAGGAAGGCGCCCTGATAGTCGCCCTGCACCCGGTGGCCGAGATCGGCATTGGCCAGGGCCGAGAGCACGCGTCCGGTCTCCCCGATGCCCCGATCGACCGTCTCGACGAAGGCATTTATGCCTGCGGCAAGGGCGTTGAGCTCCGGATCGGGGAAGCGGGAGGTGACGCGGCGCGAAAAATCGCCCGCCACCGCAGCGTCGACCACGACGCCGAAGGATTGCTGCAGCTCCGCCATCAGCGCCGGACGATCCGCCAGGCGCTCGACCGCGATATTGATGGTGCCGGCGCTTTTAAGATGCGCCCCGCGCAGCCCCTCGGGGCGGATCTTGCGATAGAACCGGCCTTCGCTGGCCGCGGTCATGGCCAGAGCGGCCTCGCGCACAAAGGCGTCGTTGATGTCGATGACGGCGTTGACCGCGTGGCCGGCGACAAGCGTTTCACCATGGCTGCGGGAAAGGTCGATCCGGCTTTCGAAATTGCCCCCGACGATATCGCCGCTGACCTTGCGCAGCTGACCGAGAAAAGAGCGCAGATTGCCCAGCCCGGCGGCGACCGCGACAGCCAGCAGCACTTGTGCGCCGATCAGCCCCAGCAGCAGCGGCGGCGGCAGGCCGATGATCAATCCGAAGGCGGTGGCGAGGGAAAGGGCGATAACGCCCAGGCAATAAAAGAAAATATTAGAGGGAGAAAACAAAGCGGTCATAGTCCATGCCAATGGTCTTGAGAGTGCTGTTGAGGCGCGCATATCCCGCGTGCATGCCCTGTTTGGCGTTTTTGACGCTCTGCTCTTCCTTGAGAAGCTCGGCGTAAAGCTTGGAAATCTCGGTGACCGCCGCCGGATTGGGCCTGCGGCGATTGGAGTGATAGCCGCACAGGTTCCCCGCGCTGTCATAACTGGGGGTGACATGGGCCAGCACCCAGTAATGATTGTTCGATTTGCTCCGGTTCACCACATAGGCGAAGATTTCTTCGCCGGACTGGATCTTTTCCCACAGGAGCTGAAAAACGCTGCGCGGCATGGCGCGGCTGCGGATCACCGAATGCGGCTTGCCGATGGTTTCCGCCAATGACAGCTCGGCCATGTGCAGAAAGGTGTCATTGGCGTAGGTGATGTGACCCTTGAGATCGGTTTTGCTGACGATCAGATCATCGACCCCCATCAGGCGTTCTTTCCCCTCGACCGGTAACACTTCATTCTCCATTTCGGCAAAATTGTCTGCGCATAAGCAACAAAGCCGACCGTAAAGAGAGGTGATCTAAAAAGGATTAAACTATGAGCCTGTGATGCGGCAGGAGATCGCGACATCCCTTGCGGAAAAACCGGGCCCATCCCGGGGGAGCAATCAGGAGGAAACAGGGGTGTCGGCGTGAGCGCCTGCGCGATCAATCCCGGTGTCGTTGCATTTGCGTGAGGAGCTGATGCGTACGGTATTTTTAGTTGTTGCCATCCTGGCCTTCGGCCTTGCCGCCTGTGCCACGCCCGAGCCGCCGATCATTCCTGGCGGCCCCACAACAAGCGAAGCCATCCGCGCGGTGCTCAACAATCCGCGCATCCTGCCCCGCGACGCGGTGGCCTCCGAGCTGCGCAATGTCCGGCTCGATGCCACCCATTGCTCGATGCTGCCCCGTGGCGAAGTGAGCTGCCATGTGCGCCTCTATTCGCTCGGACGCGGCTGGTCGGCAGTCACCCCGGGACGCTTCGTCAAGGGCGATCAGGGTTGGGCCTTTTCTTTCTAAGGGGTGTTTGCGTGTCTTATGACAAGACAGGCGATACGCTGAGCAGGCTTTTTTTGTCCCTGTTCAGCGCCCCGGTACAGTAAAGCGCGCGCGGGCCGCCTCGACGGCCTCGCGCATCACGCAGGCGCGGGCGTGGTCGTTGACAAGGCCCATGGCCTGCATGAATGCGAACACCGTAGTCGGCCCGACGAATTTCCAGCCGCGTTTCTTGAGATCCCTTGAGAGGGCGATAGAGGCGGCGGAGGTCGAGGCGCTTTGCGGCTCGCTCTCCAGCGGGGCTTCATAGCGCCAGATATAGGCCGCCAGTGAGCCTTCTGCCGCGATCAGCTCGAGGGCGCGCCGGGCATTGTTGATCACCGCCTCGATCTTGCCGCGGTGACGGACGATGCCGGGATCGACGAGCAGCCGCGCGACATCAGCCTCAGCGAAACCGGCGACGGCCTCAATCTCGAAATTGACAAATGCCTGCCGAAAAGCTTCCCTCTTGTTGAGGATGGTGCGCCAACTCAGGCCCGATTGAAACGCTTCGAGGCTAAGCTTTTCAAACAAGGTCCGATCGTCGCCGACGGGAAATCCCC